>NZ_JAKUHJ010000025.1:0-15888 GCF_023630635.1 Synechococcus sp. MU1651 | reverse complement strand
GGCCGAAGGGCAGTCGGAATTGGACTGATGTCGCCAACGGCTATTTGGACCTGCCGCAATGGGGGCCACCACCGTGGACAGAACTGCAGTGGGTGATGCTGTGGAACGTGATTGAGCTGGCTGAGGAGACCTAGCGCCTGCGGTTGCTTGAGAGATTGCTGAAGTAGCAGTAGCAGTAGCGGTTCGTGGGAAGTCGAATGTGATTAACCAGCTTCTCGACGGTAGTCAGTAATACCGGTGGAATAGAGGCACACGAAAGAAATTCTTGATCCCAAAGGTCTCCGGAAAATGGTGTGCGAAAGCACGGGGGATTCCCTATCAAGGAGACCTGCGGCACTTCCTCTTACGGCTGAGTGAGGTGAAGCAGCAGTACGGGAGAGCGACCCGTAGCTGGCAGACAATCCAGTCCTCATCCCACGGCATCTGGGACGGGGGCTGGCTTTCTGCGCTTAATCCCGTCTTCCAATAAAGGAAAAGTTTCAGTGCATCGCACCGAAGTGCGTAACGCCTCACCAAGCTTTTGGAACGGCAACCGCATCGCTCGGGGAGAACGCTGTTCTCCTCGCGGTTCCGTCGCCCCACATCATTGATTCGGTTAAGGCTTTTGGAAGTCAGCCCAACCGATAGAAGGGGTTGTTTTTTTAATCACTGACTGGTCGTCGTTTTATACGGCAGGGATGCCAGAAATTTGATTAGACCATTTGTATGTCAAATAAGGATCGCAGCTTTCACGAGGCGCCAGAAAAAGCTGGTGGTGAGGGATGGCTGTATTCCGAGCAGCAGCAGAAGCTCTGTCACTTCAAGCCCGACACAGCGACGGTGCATGCGCAGTGGGTAGCCATCAGGACATACAGCTACGTTCCGCCCCGCCCGCCTGAGCCGATGACTCGCCGGCGGATGCTGCGGCACAACGCGATTGAGGCTTGGCAGACGATGCAGAAGACGGGCTGGAGGCGCTGCCCCCCGCCTGTCCGATAGCTATCAGTTGGGCATGACCAGACCACAGCGAATCGCTGTCACCGCTTTTCTGTCGGCTCTGTTTGTGCCGTCGTTGTTCCTTCTGCCCGTCTGGTGTTTGAAGAGTGAAGGAATGAGGTCGCTGCTCGGGGATCTGAGTTCCAGCGCGCCTCCATTGGTCACCACGGTGGTGGCTGGGGCCATCCCATTGATCGTGTTTGCCGTCCTTTGCTCGGTGTTTGCTTGGGTCGTCGCAAGGATCTGGCGCTGACCACAAGGGACTTGCGCACAATCGAGATGTCGTTTGTGCGGCCCACAAGGATTGGTTGGACGCTTGCTACGGATCTGAGGAGATCGACCAGCGGGATTTACTTTTCCAGCAGGTAGGACGGCTAGAGCGCATCGCCCGCAAGGCTGAAAATGCAGGCCAGTTTTCAGCGGCTGTCGGTGCTATTTCGGCTCTGAATCGAATGATGGCGTTGGGCGCTGACCAGAAGGGGTTTCGAGGTCACAGGACGCATCCCCGCCGATATTGATTTGGATTTCCTATTCGACGTTGCACATCGACCTCAGGCAGAGATACAAAGGACGTGTAGCCACCGCTACTAAACGTTCACCTCGCTTTTACGGGGCGCAGCTCGATTCAAGCCATGGAACGGGGGCTTGGGCTCTGCAGGAGCTGTGATGACTTCGTTGTATTGGAACGGTTCAGCATTTGCACCAGTGAATAAGAGAGCTGCAAAAAAAGAAGCAGTTGTTTTGCGTCTTGAGACAGCCTTCAAGGCTGCGGACGCAACACCGTCTCTGAGATACCGCGGCATCAGGTATCTGCGTCAAAACGGATTTGCTGCATAGCTCTGACCGTCTCAACGGTCCTTTATTAGGTAACCAGCGTTGACCTTGGCATCCGAGAAGTGCATAAAAAAGGCGGGTCGTGCATTACCCGCCTCATCTAATTCTCCAGCCGAGCAACCGGAGAACGCAGCTCTCAAGCTTGCAAAATGTAGAAAGCTTGTTGGCGTGACTGTGGATTCAGCGCCCACGATGGGAATTAATACCCAGAGTTGTAGTTAGGCGGCCACAGCGGGACCTTTTTCCACCTGTTGTCTGGCTGTAGTACTGCATTCACGGAAAGAGGAAAGCCGCCCCTCGGCCCGCTTCTCCCTCAAGCCTCGACTTCAGTCTTTTGTTCATCCTTCCGAGGAGCCTCTGTGGAGGTTTGCTCGGCTGTCTCAGCGTTGTGATGGCAAGCGTTGGCGACGTTGGCGAATGCAGCCATGACCATGATCGCGATGATCACAGTGCCACCGAAGAAGGCAATGTTCGGATGACGCTTCACGAGAGGCAGGTCTAAGAGTCAGCGGACCCTATCGGCTCAACTCAGACCCTGGGGACAAAGTGACTCAAAGGCGCCGTGCAAGCTGCGGGCCTCTCGCATTGCCCGTATGGATTACAAGGAATTTTGCCTCACCTGTCTGGTCACTTTGGCGGCCATCAACACGGTGATTAATTTGCGTTACCAAAGACGGCGTTGAGAACTCAGATCAGCTTGGAGCATCCCAGCAGGTATCCCGCAATGAGGCCAGTAGCGGCCCCTTGAAATTGCCAAAGCTGCTTCCGGTACTTCCAACCAGCTCGATCCAGAGCAATTCCAGCCCGGATGCTGCAACGACCAAAAGTAGGAAGAGGCTTTTCATGCCGTAAGTGTGGCCCCATAAATTTCACGTGGCCATTGCTCTAAGAACTGCTCTAAGGAAGGAAGAGCCCACCATGACATCAGTGACAACACGCATTTCAGAGAATTGACCACCTGCTGACGTAATAGGGGGTCAATTCTCTGAAACTTGCAGGTCGCAATGAATGATTTACGCAAGGCAAAGGGTCTCAAGCTGTTTTGTGAATCGTTCCCTAATGGTTGGCTTTGATCAGTTAAGTCCCAGGTTATGAACCCAGGATTGCTGTGCATTCCAGTCGTTCTTGGCAGGCATCACGGCGTTGCAAACGCAGATTGATCACTTGGGCGAGATAACGCGCATCGTCGCTGACGCCGCAGAAGCGACCGGAGCCCCAGGTGTGCAGCCAAGGCAAGCCGATGAAATACAAGCCAGCGCTTTGGGTGACGCCGCGATCATGGGCCGGCAACCCACTCCCATCAAAGACGGGCGCCTCAATCCAGCTGAAGTCACTGCGGTACCCCGTGCACCAGATCACAGCGGCGAGTGGCTGTGAGCTCAGATCAATTCCTGGATCTTCGATGGGAGATGGCTGCCAGCAGGGGGAATATGCCGGTTCAGCTGGTGCATCGATCCCTTCCTGTTCGATCCAGCTGTCAATGCTGGTGCGGATGCGGCAATACACCGCATCGGCTTGATCAAGATTGCTGGCTAGGTCATTCGCGAAACCGATGTGTTCGCGGGAGATGGTCGAGAGTCGGCCATGTAGATGCATGCCCTCTATCGCCCGTTGTCGTAGATCAATCTCACGCCCGCCGTCTCTGCCTGTGAGGTAGTGATTGGTCTTGGCTCGGACCGAGCGTGGATCCGTGTGATCGCTGATTGGCATGGCGTAGTAGCCCATGCGATCCAACCAATCCACAACGTCTTTGCCGCGATAGCGACGCGGAGATCGCGGTGCTCGGCCCACGCTCAGGTGCACGGAACGACCTGCAAGGTGGAGGTCTTCAGCGATCTGACTGCCGGATTGGCCATTGCCAACGACCAGCACCGGACCATCCGGGAGTGCCTCGGGGTTGCGGTAGGACCGTGCATCCAGTTGCTGCACAGATGCTGGTAGGCGTTCGGCGAATGGATGACGTCGGGGGATGTGGTAACCCCCAGTGGCAACGATGACGTGTTCGGCTTCGATAACTCCCTCACTGGTGTCGAGCCGATACCCGTTCACGATGGGTTGCAAGCGCGAGACGGCCACGCCCTCTCGAAGGTCGGCGTTGACGTGCTGAGCGAAGCGCTGGAGATAGTCCACAATTGAAGCCTTGCCCATGAAGCCGTCGGGCTGATCACCGCTGTAGGGAAAGTCGGGAAGACGGCACTGCCAGTTCGGCGTGACCAGGCAGAAGGAATCCCAGCGCTGTTGGTCCCAGGCGTACGCCACACGGTGCTTCTCGAGAACGAGCGGCTGTATCCCTTGTTGCTGCAAGGCATAGGCAGCGGACAGGCCTGCCTGGCCTGCACCAATAACCACTGCCGAACGTCGCTGGACTGACGAGTTGGATTGCGCGTCCACTTGCAACGTAAGTAGGCATATATCTTTCAATTATCGTTTCCCGGAAGTCGAAGAATGCTGTAGTAAAAAGCACAGAATCGTCGATTGATTGATCTGCTGATGTCGTTGATTTGGTTGCAATAGGCACATCGCAGCGCGCCGCAGAAGAGTCACGATTAGAGTACTTACCAAAACTTTACATGCCTGCCGTAGATCGTCCTGCCAATCAGCCCGGCGACTTCCTGGTTGACTACGAGGAAAAGGTTTTTCCTGATGTGAAGGCCGAGCCTGGAGAAAAAGCTCTTATCACATTTCATACCGTTGCTTTCGAGGGCTCGATTGGTTTGGTGAATCTGCTCCAAGCCAGTCGTCTGATCAACAAAGGCTTCGAAACCTCAGTTCTGCTCTACGGTCCAGGCGTCACGTTGGGAGTAATGCGCGGCTTTCCCAAGCTTGGTGATGCGGCATTTGATGGTCACTTGAACTTCAATGCACGCTTGCAGAAATTCATGGATCAGGGCGGAAAGGTGTATGCCTGTCGCTTTGCCTTACAGGCCTTGTATGGCCACGGTGAAAAAGCCTTGATGCCTGGAATCACGCCTGTGAATCCACTGGATGTTCTCGACATCGTCTTGATGCACCGTAAGGAAGGCGCCTTCATTCTTGACACCTGGACGCTCTGATTGTTTCCGGAGGCTCTCCACTGTGACCACAGTCAAAGTTGCTGCCGCGCAGATCCGTCCTGTCCTGTTCAGCCTGGACGGATCCCTGCAAAGAGTGCTGGATGCCATGGCCGAAGCTGCGGCTCAAGGGGTGGAACTGATCGTTTTTCCTGAAACGTTTCTGCCCTATTACCCCTACTTCTCGTTTGTTGAACCTCCGGTCTTGATGGGGCGATCCCATCTAGCTCTGTATAAGCAGGCTGTGGTGGTTCCCGGCCCTGTCACCGATGCCGTTGCGGCTGCTGCCCGTCAGTACGGCATGCAGGTTCTGTTGGGCGTCAATGAGCTTGATGGTGGAACGCTCTACAACACGCAGTTGTTGTTCAACAGCTGTGGCGAACTGGTTCTGAAGCGGCGAAAAATCACGCCGACCTATCACGAGCGGATGGTCTGGGGCCAAGGGGACGGCTCAGGTCTCAAGGTGGTGCAGACGCCGTTGGCTCGTGTCGGCGCTCTCGCTTGCTGGGAGCACTACAACCCCTTAGCCCGTTACGCCTTGATGGCCCAGGGGGAGGAGATCCACTGCGCTCAGTTCCCTGGCTCCTTGGTGGGCCCGATCTTCTCGGAACAGACCGCCGTCACCATGCGCCATCACGCCCTTGAGGCCGGGTGTTTTGTGATCTGTTCCACCGGTTGGCTGCACCCCGACGACTACGCGTCGATCACGTCGGAGTCGGGTCTTCACAAGGCGTTCCAAGGGGGGTGTCACACCGCTGTGATCAGCCCTGAGGGCCGGTATCTGGCAGGTCCATTGCCGGACGGTGAGGGGTTGGCGATCGCCGATCTCGATCTTGCCCTGATCACCAAGCGCAAACGGATGATGGACAGCGTCGGGCATTACAGCCGCCCCGAACTGTTGTCGTTGCAGATCAACAGTTCGCCTGCGGTTCCCGTTCAAGACATGTCGACTTCATCGGTTCCATTAGAGACGTCCACAGCTCCCGATGCCTTGTCCTCGATGGAGGAGTTGAACCATGTCTGAGCTTGGTCGCCTGGTCACGGAATTGCAGGTGCATGGCGTTCGGGTTGACCCTGTGAAGGGCAACCCGGGACGACGGGGAGGTGCGGGTCCCTCCGACCACCGTGCCTTGGATCTCGATGGCACCACCGTGATGGTGCCCGTCTACAACGATGCTTCCGCAGCGTCTCCCTACAAGTTGGCATCCTCCGGTGCTGTACTTGCGATTGAGGGACCCGAGCAGCAGTGCTCTCCTGAGATCACAACCACACGGGAACCAGCCTTTTACGGCCTGAGCACAGCCGACGGAATCTCCTACCGATCGATTGCCTTGCTGCATAGCAAGGATGTGTTGGCCACCACGTTGCTGCAGACCTGCATTCGTTTTCGGGATCGATCCCAGTCGTGCCAGTTCTGCGCGATTGAACAGTCAATCGAGGATGGGGCCTTGGTGCGCAAGACGCCCGAGCAGGTGGCGGAAGTGGCGGAAGCGGCTGTTCGGCTGGACGGGGTCAAGCAATTGGTGATGACCACCGGAACGCCCAACAGTGACGATCGCGGAGCCCGTCTGATGGCTGAAACCGCTGAAGCCGTCAAGCGTCGGGTGAATCTCCCGATCCAGGGCCAGTGTGAACCGCCGGAAGATCCGCGCTGGTATCAGCGCATGAAGGACTCTGGAATTGACAGTCTCGGCATGCACCTGGAGGTGGTGGAGCCGGATGTGCGGCGTCGGATCCTTCCCGGGAAATCGGAGCTCAGTCTTGAGCACTATTACGAGGCATTCGCGGATGCCGTTGCGGTGTTCGGTCGCGGTGAAGTGTCCACGTATCTGCTGGCCGGCCTGGGTGACAGCAAGGAGGCCTTGCTCGAATGCAGCCGACGTCTGATTGAACTCGGGGTCTACCCCTTTGTGGTGCCCTTTGTACCGATCTCTGGCACACCGCTGGAGAGCCATCCATCACCGGACAGCTCCTTCATGGTTGAGGTGTATCAGGGTGTTGCCGCGATGTTGAAAGCGGGGGATCTGCGCTCGGAGCAGATGTCCGCCGGTTGTGCCAAGTGCGGAGCTTGCTCCGCACTTTCGTTGTTCGAACAGGTGTCGTAGTCATGGTCTCGTGTCTTGATCCCAGTAGCTGCGGCATTGGCCGCAGCATCAGTTCCGCGCCCCACTTATTCACGCCCTCGGTGCGCGCTGGCATCGGAATTGATGCCGATGATTTCCGTCTGTCTCCCTCCGCGAGTTCGGATCGTTTCACCTTTCATGTTTTGCGTGCCGACGCGTCGCTAATCCAGGGGTATTGGTCGTTGCGGCGGAGCATCTTCTGCAGCGAGCAGCATGTGTTTGAAGAGTCTGATCGTGATGAGCTTGACGCGATCGCCTACCCCATTGCGGCGTTGCATCACAGTTCAGAGCCAGAGCATGACGATGGCGCTGAAACAGATGTGGTTGGCGTGGTGCGGATTGTGGAAACAGAGCCGCGACTTTGGTATGGCGGTCGCCTCGGCGTGCATGCCGATTTCCGCCGTCACAACCAGATTGGCAAGGGGTTGATCTGGAAGGCTGTTACCACCGCCAATGGTTGGGGATGTGATCGTTTCCTGGCCACGGTGCAGATTCAGAACGTTCGCTTTTTCCGCCGCTTGCACTGGACCTCAATCGATGAACTTGAGATCCGGGGCATCCTCCATCACCTGATGGAAGCGGATCTCGGCTACTACCGGCCCTCCCGTGAGCAACGGCCGATCACCTCGCATCACGTTTTAGCTGCGGCATGAATGACGTAGGCCTTGTGAACGCCTTGCGCAGGAGCAGTGGCCTGTTGGCGAAGCGCGATATTCGCTCGGCAGCTTCCACCTTTTGCCATCAGCCCTTTCCGCAGCTGGGATTGGCCGGGATGCTGGGTGACGACGCTGCTGTGCTGCCCGCTCAAACCGGCCAATTGTTGCTGGCCTGTGAGGGGATGCATCCCGGTCTGGTCGAAGAGGACCCGTGGTTTGCCGGCTGGAGTGGGGTCTTGGTGAACCTCAGTGACATCGCAGCCATGGGTGGTCGTCCCCTGGCGCTAGTGAACAGTGTCTGGAGTGCCCGTGCTGAAGACATCAGCGCCTTGATGGAGGGAATGCGATTCGCGTGTGATCGCTTCGGTGTCCCCATGGTGGGTGGCCACTCCAACCAGAAGAGCACTTATCAGGCGCTCTCGGTGTCCGTCATGGGAGTGGCGGAAGGTCCCGTCCTGTCCGCTCGTGCAGCACGACCCGGTGATGAGCTGTGGATGCTGGTGAACAAAGCAGGAAGCTTCTATCGCCACTACCCCTTCTGGGATGCCGCGACCCATGCCCCGCCCGAGCGTCTTCGTGCGCAACTTGCCTTGCTGCCCATGCTGGCCGCTAAACAGCTGGTGCACGCTGCCAAAGACATCAGCATGGGAGGCATCACCGGCACCGCCGTGATGTTTGCCGAGGCGTGTGGTCATCAGTTAGTCCTTGACCTCGACGCCGTAGAACGACCTGAAGGCATCCACGATGAGGCTTGGCTGACCTGCTTTCCAAGTTTCGGCTATCTGCTGGCTGTGAACCCCTCGCGCACGGCAGACTTGGCGCGGCTGGCCTCACGCGATTCGACGCTGATTTGCTGCCGTATCGGTCACTTTGCCTCGGGCGATTGCAGTGTAGTTGTGAACCATTCAGGTGACACGCATCACTTCTGGGATGGTACTGATGCGCTGACGGGTTTTGGCTGTGTTCGATGAGACAGTCATGGTCAATCTTGGCGTGCAAGATCATTGAATTGAATATCGATCCATGCCTGAAGTTAGCTTTCAACTGGAGTGGCCAGACGGGAAATCCAGCACGTTATATTCACCATCGACGGTCATTCTCGATTACTTTCGACCAGGCGATTCGCTGTTGGTTTCTGAGCTTGAAGAGCGCGGAGTTGAAGCGCTTCGTGCTGCTTCTGAGCGTGTTCGTGCGCGGTACGGCTTTGCCTGCACGCGCGCAGACGAAGAAGAGTCCCAGTTGCGCCAGTGGGTCTCTCGCTACAGCCCCGATGACACGGTTCGTGTTCTCGGACAGCCTTCTTAATTGTTATTTTCACTGATTGATTTTCATGTCTGGAAAACCTCCCTTTCCTCCGTTCACTTTGGAAACGGCCCGCCAGAAAGCACGCATGGCGGAAAATGCTTGGAACAGCCAGGACCCCGACAAGGTCTCACTCGCTTACACCGAAGACAGCGTGTGGAGAAATCGCAGTGAGTTCATCCGCGGCCGCGCTGAAATCCTGGCTTTCCTGCAGCGAAAATGGGCCAAGGAGCTGGATTACAAACTGATCAAAGAAGTCTGGGCCTGCAGCGACAACCGGATTGCGGTTCGCTTTCAGTACGAGTGGCACGACACCTCGGGGCAATGGTTCCGGGCCCACGGCAACGAAAACTGGGAGTTCGCCGAGAACGGCTTGATGCGTCGGCGCGAAGCCAGCATCAATGATGTGGCGATCGCTGAAAGTGACCGCCTGTTCACCTGGGGGGATGGTCCGCGTCCGGATGATTTTCCGGGTTTGACGGAGCTGGGACTCTGAGTTGATGGAGCTGCACCGTCATCCGCTGCCGCAGGCGATCTCGTCCATCGCGGACCTGCGGCTGTTCATGGAACACCACGTATTTGCGGTGTGGGATTTCATGCTGCTGCTCAAGTCCTTGCAGCAGCACCTGGCGCCTTCCGGTGTCCCCTGGGTGCCGCCGCGCCATCCCGAGATCGCAGGTCTAGTGAACAACCTGGTGGCGGAAGAGGAATGTGATGTTCTGCCTGACAGCCTTGGAGAGCCGCTGCATCTCTGTCATTTCGCGATCTATCGGCGCGCGATGGTGGAGATCGGTGCTGACACGGTGGTGATCGATGCAGTGCTCCAGCAGGCCTCGAGAGGTGACCTCGCCGGCGCTGTGCGCCATAGAGGGATCCCTGCTTCATCAGCTCGTTTCCTATGCACCACCCAGGAGTTGATTTCCTCCGGTGAAGTGCATGCCTTAGCAGCGGCGTTTGCCTATGGCCGGGAGCTATTGGTGCCCGACCTGTTTCGCGGTCTGCTCGATCGGTTGATCGTGTTGGAGCTGCCCTGCCCGACCCTGCGTTGGTACCTCGAACGCCACATCACCCTGGACAGCGACAGCCATGGGCCGTTGGCGGAAACGATGGTGCTCACCTTGGCCGGAAATGACCCTGCCGCGCATCAGACGGTCCGTACGGTTCGCAGGCAAGTGCTTGCTGATCGGGCTGCGTTCTGGGATGCGATCGAGCTCCAGCTTCGGGAAAGGGCTCCGAGCAATCGATCCGGCGGCCAACATTCACAGATGCTCTGTTCTGGTCTTGCCTAACTCCGAACATCGTGCCGGCTCAAGTGGCCTGTTTGGCGTTTTGAAATGTTTGTCGTGTTGGCTGCGATGTTCTCAACTGTCTGTTTTGCAGTGATAGTTCGTGGTTCATTTTCAGCGCCGGGGGGGGGTGGTGTGCGTGACATGGGAAAAATCCCCAACGCCGTAGAGGTTTTCAGGACGGCCACGCTTACCGGTTCTGCGTTGGTGACGCTGTAGCTGACCTTGTTCAAACAGGTCAAAGCAGACCAGCCGTGCGTGTTCTGCATTGCCACCAAGAGCAGCCACCATCTCGGTGATGGACTGATAGCCGTGTTGCTCAACGTGCTGCAGAACCCTCGGGCTTTCTTCCATGGCTTGTTTCAAACGAGTAGGTCAGAATTAATTGAGCATCACCACTTGGATGAAGCGCCTTCTCGCATTCGGCACCATCGCTTTGGCATTAGCCGCATGTAGTCCAAATCAAAAAGCTGAAACATCGTCAGTTTCAACAAAGCCTTCAATCCAAGAGGTTTTGACTAGTTCTAAGACTCTGGATGGAACTGCTCTTGAGTACCCGGCAGGTAAAGCAGAGTTGCGCCTTTACAGAGTCGAAATACCAGTTGGTGGAAAAATTCCTTTGCACAAGCACCCAGCTCCAATGATGGTTTATGTGCAAGGAGTTAACTCTGGTTCATTGATGAATACTCGGGTGATGTCCGATGGAAGCGAAGTCAAAACTATTTTCAAACCCGGTCAAGCCTTTTTAAAGGGAGTTAATTCGCCTCACTACAGTGAGAACGTTGGCAACAAGCCGACAATTCTTTGGGTGACAGTTGCTTCTACTGAAGGCATGCCCACAACAGAGTTTATTGACGAGTGATTTTGACGTAAATCCAATTAGGACAGGGTCCTTCTGGGCTTACCCAACGTGGGTGATCAGAAGGCCCGTTGTTTGCCTAGGCACAGCAATTTTTGGGATGGTCACCTAGTCCAGCCATGACTGTTTTAAACCTCAATAACGCCAGTGCTCACCTTGGGTTCAAGTCATGCGTCACGTTGCGGCGATTGCAACGCAAGGGCCAACTAGATGACTATCGGCGTGTCGGGCCGGACAAGAGAGCCATTTATTTAGAGACGGATCCGTATGGGTTGCCGTCGCTGCGTGAGCACGTTCAGAAACACACGGCGTGCCGGTTTGATTCACCGTTGTGGCAAGCGCCGTCGTGGACTGAGGTTGCGAATGGATATTTGGATCTGACGCAGTGGGGGCCACCACCGTGGACGGAGCTGCAGTGGGTGACGCTGCGCAACGTGATTGAGCTTGCGCAGGACAGCTAACGCCTGCGCCTTGCTTTGACTTTCAAGGCTCGCTTATTGCGCCATACGGCGAGATAACCGCCGAGACCTAAGCCAACCAGCAGCAGAAGAGGGCTCATGTGTATTCAGAGAGCATCAACCACCATCTACCTGACATCCGACCATCGCTCCTGCCGCAGCACCAACAGGGACTCCTACCCAACGGCCTTGCTTCCTGGATAGTGCCGCTCCAAGTCCGGCTCCAAGAAGTCCACCGATCACACTCCCTTCGACACAGCTGTTGTTATCAACATCTACCGCTTGGGGTTCTTGTGCAGGAATCTGATTTGGCTTGTTAGCGCAAGCTATCTCTACCTTTTCGGTCCAGCTGCGGACGTATCCAGGCTTGTCTTTTGTGCCAGGCACGTATTCCTCTCTGTATTCGTCGCGAAAGCACTGAGTGGTGCGCGAATAACCAGGTTGCGAGACTGTTTGAGCCTTGGCTACTGCAAGGTCAACGTATGGCAGCGTTGCGGTGCCAATCAGCAGGGATGCAAGGACAGTCTTAAGCGCAGGCATCTAGTTCGTTCCATAAAGGCTCGGTATGCCACCCAGTCTGGCTAGTACTTCAGGTATGCCCAACAAGGACCGTAGCTTTCACGAGCCGCCAGAAAAGTCTGGTGGTGAGGGGTGGCTGTACTCCGAGCAGCAGCAGAAGCTCTGTCACTTCAAGCCCGACACGGCGACGGTCCACGCTCAGTGGGTAGCCATCAGGACCTACAGCTAAGTTCCGCCCCGCCCGCCTGAGCCGATGACTCGGCGGCGGATGCTGCGGCACAACGCGATTGAGGCTTGGGAGACGATGCGAAAGACGGGGTGGAGACGCTGCCCCCCGCCTGTCAGGTGAAGTTCAACTGGATGCACTGGTTGTTTGTTCGACCTAATAAGAGGGGAGTTGATCGAGGAATCCATGCCAATCGCAAATCAGCAATGCGCGTGTGAGCCCTGCGGCTGCGTTGTTTCCCCTCAAAAAGCCGTCAAGAAAGAAGGAAAAATTTATTGCTCCCAGTCATGTGCTGATGGTCATGCCGGTGATGACAAATGTTGCTCTAGTTGTGATTGCTGCTGATTAGTCGCAGCAGCCGCCTTGTTGCAGGGGGACCACTGTTACTCCGCTAACGACATTTGAATCCATAAGAACCCTTACCTGTACCCCGCCACTGGGGTCTTCAGCTAGTTCTACGGCGAGCCCAACCAGCTCATCTCCGTTGGCTTTCGTGTGGTTCAGAAGCTCAACGCGTTGAAGTTCTTTTGGAGTCGACACAGGCGATAAGGCGGCCTTGAAGGCTTTTTAACGCTGAACTGACTCCCCGACCGGAAAGAAAGGGAGTCAGGTCGCTCCAGCGCCCAATGGCATTGCCTAACCATTGTGTGGAAGTGCCCAGCAAAGGTACCTCCGAAGAAACGATCGCCTCTGCCAGGCGTTCAGTGCAGTTCCAATGAGGCGACAGCAGCGACCAAATGAGACGCTGAAAGGTTTCGGCAACTGAAAACGCTGATCTGACTCCCCCCGTTCAGAAGAGGAGTCAGGCCGTTGCTTGCTGTGTCGGCGTGAAACTAACGCTGACACTCAGCGCCCAATGGTTCCTACAAAAACCATGGGATGGAGGTCTTGGGGACTCCGAAGCCACAATCACCCCTGTCAGGGGTTCAGCCCGACACAGATGAGTCGATGGCGGTAGCCAAATGAGTCGTCGAAGCCAGTCAAAACGCTGAACTGACTCCCCGCATCGCATCAGGGAGTCAGTGCAGTAATCAGCGCCCAATGGTCATTGGAGAAACCATTGGATGGAGGCTGCAGGAACCCTCCGAAGACACAATCACCCCGGCCACTGACTTGTTGCCGCATCAATGAAGCGCTTTCAGCGGCCAAATGAGCCACTCCAATGCTTCAACAACCTGGAGGCCGGAAGAAAACAGAAGGCTTCGGCAGACCGTTCGAATGACAGGCGCATCTTGAGCCTGCAGCCCGAGGGGGTCTGCGCTTGGGAGTCGAGGACCACTTGGCCTCCTCCCTTTTAACGGGGGAATCGAGGACCGTAAGGACTCTTCCCCACACCATTTCCAAGCCGCCAGCTCATTGGCCATCCGCCGTGGTCTGCTCCAGCACGGTGAGCATCTGACCCGGCAGTGCGGACACTGGTCATCCGTGACCGAAGCCGGGGTTGGTGACACGGTGGTGGCAGGAGAGGGAGACGCGGGCGAGGGAACCCGCGAACATTCCGTCTCCCAAGCGTTTGCAGTGGTGCTAGCGCCAAAACAATCCTCACAGCAAAGTTGAGGAGAAATGGATAGTGATTAATGCCTAATTTGGTGCATTTGATGCTCGGGGAGGGCCCGCAGTTAGAGAGAATGAACAGGAAGGCAGTGGTGCCTTCAATGCGTCTGTTTGGGGTGGGCTGAGGGGCCTGCCTCTTTTTGTGAGATTGCCTCATCAGCGCCGATCACTAGTTGGTGGGACATTGGATGTGCTCCCCGATGCCGACTATGGCCCTCAATTCTCTGAGGGCGGCTTAGTTCACGACACGATCCAGTAAGCGGGTAATGGCCCTAAAGGACAGGCCATTCCGAGTGATCTTGGGCTTGGGCACGCACTCTGCGTGAACAGCTGAACCAGCCGCGTATTTCGCTGCAACCTCAGACAGTTCGATCGTCTTGCCGCAGACAGTGCAGGGGAGTTTCTTGACCAAGCGGGGATGCCTTTAACCCTGTAGTCAGTCGTAGCCCTACAACCTGCGAAAAAGCCAGTCCTCTAGTGCTGTTATTGGTGGTGCAGTGCACGCCGGTTGTGCACCCCGATGCCCAGCATCGCGCTCAGCTCACGAGCAGTGGCAACAGCGGCACCGATGTTGTTCGATTCCATCCCGCGTGTCCGAACGTCTTCTGCGGTTGCAGTGCGTGACAGGACGCACCTGCGCGGACGGCACGGCATGGAACGTTGAGGGGAGCTAAGAGGACTACTCGTTCCTTCTGAAGGGGGCAGCGAATGTGACGGACATGGCTCCAAAGCAACGCAGTCAATTCGCTGAAAAGGCGCTGAAGGTGATGGCAGGGAGTGATCGCCTCTGGACGGTTGAAGACATTGAACGAGAGCTGGGATGCACCGAAAGACACGCCTATCGGGTTCTGAAGGGCTTGTTCGTAGAGGACAAGATCACCAGGCAGACCCTTGCCTCCACGGGTGGTCGCCCGAAATATGTATACGCAGAGAAGACTTTTTGTACTTCCCTCACACACCCCCATCGAGCGACAAAGTCCTTGACCCTGTCTCCCTGTTTAAGCAAGTCGAATCCAACATCGGATGGTTCTGGCCTTAAAGGCAATGAGCGTTAAGGCTGATTGCCTTGTGCGTGCCCGCTGTCGAGAGTTAGTTCATTGAGATCGGAGGAGCCAATGACGGCCGACACTCCACCTGAGCAAACCGTAGAAGTCGCCTGACTTTTAGGTCCCTGCTCCAACAGTTTCCACCCAACCGTGGGCTACTCGTCTGTGAAGACACTCCAGTACGTCAGAACAGTCGACTCTCCTCTGCACCGTTCGTAGGTGCCCCGTAGGAGGCCAGCCCAACACCTGGACGTAATGGCCCCAGGAACCTGAAAGCCCGACACTTCGCCCGACGCCAGCAATGGCATACGGCATGGCCCCTGTTTTGCCACTACAGGGGTGTCGGAAGCGAGTCATAAGAGAGGTCACCCCATTCCTGTCGTAGGTGGGCTGGCCTCTCAACCCCTGATCACATCACGGGTTTAACGATGCACAAGCGAGCGAGCTAGGCCGTCTCTTCCACCTGGGGGGGGGCGGCCTCCCTCTTTGTGCCAACACAGAATTGGACTTTCCCCACACCCTCACCCACTGATCGGTAACAACAGCGCCAATCGTTAATGACTAGCTAGAAGCGCGTTACTAGTTAGTTACCCATGAATACTTCTCAGATGCTGATCGCATTTCTTGCGTTAGGTGCTTCTGTGAGTTCCATCGTCGCTTGGCGTTTTGCAGCGTCAAAGCTATGGAGAGATGAGCCATGATTCCTGTCTCCACCTCAGTGCTGATGGTGCTTCTCAAGCCATTGCAAGTCTTTTCCGCCGTGCAGCGTGTTTTTGGCTTCGGACCACGTAAAGGCAAAAGTAATGAGTCTGCGAAGCCTAAGGTTTAACGATTTTTGAGTTCACTTCTCTTGCGGTAACTTTTCCGTGCTTCTATGACGCTTGATTGGCCTCTTGCTTACCGCTTTTGACTCTTGTCAGTTGTTCGGTTGTGGTTCGGTTATCTCACTCACGTACTGCTTCTAAGGCTGGCGAACGTAGTTGAGTCATTTCAATCAATC
>NZ_JAKUHJ010000024.1:0-65526 GCF_023630635.1 Synechococcus sp. MU1651 | reverse complement strand
GGGATCATCAGCACACCGAACCAACCGACATACAGACGGTTGTTGGTGGAGGTGACCCACTCACAGAAGGCCTGCCAGCTGGAAGCGCCGGAGCGCTGCTGGAGGGTGGTGGTCATGAGAACGGAAAGAAATGTTCCCGAAGGAACGGTTTAAGGAAGGGCAGGAGAGCCCTGCCTGGTTGGAATTGTAAAGGAAGTTTGCGCTGTGTGTCACCGGCTTGATGAAGTTGTTGTGAAGAGGCTCTCCGCCCCTTTGGCGGCAGCGCTTGTTAGCGTCCCGAAAGCCCTATGGCAGCTGACGTGGCACCACAACAAGAACGTGTGTTGCTGGTGCGGCTGCCCTGCAATCCGATCTTTCCGATCGGGCCGATCTATCTCGCTGACCATCTGCACAAATGCTTCCCGGCGATGCCTCAGCGCATCCTGGATCTCGCTGCTCTGCCGGTGCTGGATGTCCATCGCGTGCTGGACGCCACAGTTGACCAGTTCCAGCCGACGCTTCTGGTGTTCTCGTGGAGAGACATCCAGATCTATGCGCCGGTCGATGGGCGGGGGGGCAACCCTCTTCAGAATTCGTTCGAGGTCTTCTACGCCCGTAACCCTCTGAAGCGTCTGCATGGAGCCTTGGGTGGGCTTCAGTTAATGAGCAGTCACTACGGCGAGCTGCGCAGGAACCAGCGTCTGGTGCGTCAAGGCTTGAAACGTGCACGCCGCCACCAGCCGACGGCCAGAGCAGTGCTTGGCGGGGGAGCTGTCAGTGTGTTTTACGAGCAACTCGGCAAATCGCTCCCCCAAGGAACGGTGGTCTCCATCGGTGAGGGGGAGCCGCTGCTCGAGAAGTTGATTCAGGGCCACTCCCTCGAGGGCGAACGATGCTTCGTGGTTGGCGAGAAGCCGCGTTCAGGCCTGATCCATGAGCAGCCGGAAAGTCGGCCCAAAACCGCCTGCAATTACGACTACATCGCTTCGATCTGGCCCCAGCTCGACTGGTACCTCGAAGGCGGTGACTTTTACGTAGGAGTTCAGACCAAGCGCGGCTGTCCCCATAACTGTTGTTATTGCGTTTACACGGTGGTGGAAGGCAAGCAGGTGCGCCTCAACCCCGTGGATGAGGTGGTGAAAGAGATGCGCCAGCTTTACGACCGTGGGGTTCGTGGTTTCTGGTTCACCGATGCCCAGTTCATACCCGCGCGGCGCTACATCGAAGACGCCAAGGAACTGCTGCGGGCGATCAAGGCTGAAGGGCTGACCGGCATTCGTTGGGCCGCCTACATCCGTGCCGACAATCTGGATCCCGAATTGGCTCAGCTCATGGTGGAGACGGGCATGAGCTATTTCGAGATCGGCATTACGTCCGGCTCGCAGGAGCTCGTCCGCAAGATGCGCATGGGCTACAACCTCCGCACTGTTCTGGAGAGTTGCCGGATGCTGGCGGATGCGGGCTTCCGGGATCACGTGTCGGTGAACTACTCCTTCAACGTGATCGATGAGCGACCGGAAACCATCCGCCAGACCGTGGCTTATCACCGTGAGCTGGAGGCCATTTTTGGCGCTGATTTGGTTGAGCCAGCGATCTTTTTCATCGGTTTGCAGCCCCATACCCACTTGGAGCAATACGGCTTTGATCAGGGTCTGATCAAACCCGGTTACAACCCGATGAGCATGATGCCGTGGACGGCACGCAAGCTGCTCTGGAACCCCGAGCCGATGGGGAGCACCTTTGGCCGGGTGTGTCTTGAGGCCTTTGATCGCAATCCTGCGGATTTCGGTCGCACGGTGATGTCACTCCTCGAAAGGGATTACGGAGTGGCTTCGCTTCAGGACGCTCTTCGTGCTCCGGTGGAGGGCCGCAAGGCGTTGGCAACGGCTGTTCGCTGAATCAGCAGAAGGATCAGCAAACTGAGGATTCCGATGAGTCCGCCCAGAGGATTCGGGGAATGGCCTCCTGGTCCCACCAACCACGGGGGGGCATTGGGGGATAACTGGAGCAAGCCGTTCTGAAGCAGAAACCATCCAGCGACAAGCCCGCCATGCAGACCGATGCAACCCCAAAGTGACCCCCGGTCCGATTGACGCTGTCTGGCCAGCACCATTCCCAGGAGAAAAAGGCCGATCAGCAGGCCACCCATGGCCCCCAGCCCCAGGTTGAAGCGTGTGTGAACGAGGCTGAAGATGCCTGCTTGAGCCCAAGCTGCACGACGCGAGCCAATCATTTCTTGCAGTTCCGTCCAGAGCCAGCTGCGGAAAATCAATTCTTCTGCGAAGCCAACGCCGAGGCAGAGCAACACGGCATTCGTCAGCTGAGTTGCATCCACTTCGCCCCGCCAATTTCCCGATCCATCGATCAGAACAACACTCGTGATCACCATCAGCAGCCCTGCGGCAATGAGCAGACCTTTGAGAAGAGCAGCTGCTGGCGCGGGTTGTTTCTGTGGTTTGGCTCCGCGGATGCCCAGGGCCGCCCAAGGCCGTGATTCGGACCACCGCAAGGCTGCCCATCGGGGCATCACCAGGAGGAACAGCACAAAACTCAGCACCGTTCCGGTGAGTGAGAGCTGATCCGTTGGAAGGCCAAGCAGCGTCAGCGGAACAGCGGCAAGCCAGCCCATTGCATAGAGCAGAGGGATGAACAGAACCGTGGGCAGCCAGGCTGGCTGAAGCAGGAGGAACCTGTTCAGCGGTTGCTGCATCGCTCTAGTTCTCAGGCTCGATGGAGCTGGTCAAGCCTTTTGATTTCAGCGTCTCGCAATAGAACTCAGCCGGTTCGATGTCGCAGACGATCACCAAGCCCACTCCAGTGTTGTGGGCTTCCAGCATCACGGCCATGCAGTCCTGCTCGCTGAGTTGAGGCACAACCTGCTGCAGGGTGGCCACCACGTATTCCATGGAGTTCACCGGATCGTTGTGGAGCAGCACCTTGTAGCGAGGCGAGCGCTTGCGAACCCGTTCCGGCGCTTTGTCCAGAACAGCTGCACCACCTGGTTTTTGGCTGGGAGAGTCCACCGCCATGGCCATTGATCCGAAGCGATTGAAATCTAAAGGCAATGCGAACGGGGAGCGGCTCATAGGGCTTTGATGCGGGCCATAGCCTCATCCACATTGGCCCGGCTGTTGAAGGCCGACAAGCGGAAATACCCCTCGCCAGCGGCGCCGAAACCGCTGCCGGGTGTGCCCACCACGTTGGCTTTGTTGAGCAGATGGTCGAAGAAGCCCCAGGAATCCATGCCCTCAGGGGTCTTGATCCAGACGTAGGGAGCGTGTTCGCCGCCATAGACGGTGAGGCCTGCAGCACTGAGTTCGCGACGAATGATCGCGGCGTTCTCCATGTAGAAGCTCACCAAGGCCTTCACTTCGGCCTGACCGGCTTCGGAGTAAACAGCCTCAGCTCCGCGCTGAATGATGTAGCTCACACCGTTGAACTTGGTGCTCTGACGTCGGTTCCACAGTCCCCAGAGTTCCACCGCTTCGCCGTTGGCCGCTTTGCCTTTCAGCCCTTTGGGCACCACGGTGAAGGCACAGCGGGTGCCGGTGAAGCCAGCGTTTTTGGAGAAGGAACGGAATTCGATGGCACAGTCCCGTGCTCCTTCGATCTCGAAGATGGAGTGGGGGAGTTCAGGGTCCTGGATGAAGGCCTCATAGGCAGCATCGAAGAGGATCAGTGCGCCATTGGCGCGGGCGTAGTTCACCCAGGCCTGGAGTTGTTCCCGGGTGGCGACGGCACCGGTGGGGTTGTTGGGGAAGCAGAGGTAGATCAGGTCGACCGGTTCACTGGGAATCTGCGCTGCAAAGCCGTTGTCTGCGCTGATCGGTAGGTAGGTCAGTCCCGCGTAGCGACCGATCTCTCCGGCTTCCCCGGTGCGGCCAGCCATCACGTTGCTGTCCACGTACACCGGGTAGACGGGGTCCGTGACGGCCACCTTGTTGCCCTCGCCGAGGATGTCGAGGATGTTGCTGCTGTCGCACTTGGAGCCGTCGGAAACAAAAATTTCCTCGGCACTGATGTCGCACCCTCGGGCTTGGAAGTCGTGTTTGGCGATGGCCTCCCGCAGCCAGCCATAGCCCTGTTCCGGGCCATAGCCATGGAAGCCTTCGGCGGTGCCCATCGCATCGATGGCGGTTTTCATGGCTTCACGGCAGGCCAGCGGCAGGGGTTCCGTGACATCACCGATGCCCAGGCGGATCAGCGCTGCCTCGGGATTGGCGCTGCTGAATGCTTTGACGCGTCGACCGATCTCAGGGAACAGGTAGCCCGCTTTGAGCTTGAGGTAGTTGCCGTTGACCTGAACCACGGAATCGGGAGCTATTTCTGCGGGGCATCCTGCCGTGTCGGCAGCTCCATACGATGACCTCAGGAGTCAGGACATCCGACGTGGTCGTCTCATCCCTGGATCACCCGGTTGATTTTCATGCCCTGGTGGACAGCGGCATCAACAAACCGGCCCGCTACATGGGGCACGAGTTAGGGGTTGAACCACGTGACTGGCAGACAGCGTCGGTTCGCTGGGCGCTCACCTACCCCGAGATCTACGAGGTTGGCTCCAGCAACCTGGGCCACATCATTCTTTATTCGATCCTCAATGCCGTCCCCGGGCAGTTGTGTGATCGCGCCTATCTTCCAGCGGCCGATCTGGCAGGCCGCTTGCGGGAACGTACCCAGGCGTTGTTTGCCGTGGAAAGCCGTCGGCCTTTGCCGGCCTTCGACATCCTGGGTTTCAGCCTCAGTTACGAACTCGGCGCCACCAACATCCTTGAGATGCTGGATCTGGCGCAGGTGCCCATCCGCGCCGCTGATCGGGGCGACTTGCCCCTGAGTGATCCTGCAGCACCTCCTCTGATTTTCGCTGGTGGTCCTACCGCCACCAGCAATCCAGAGCCCTATGCCCCGTTTTTCGACTTCATCGCTCTGGGTGACGGTGAGGAGCTGTTGCCCGAAATCGGTCTGGTGGTGGCGCAAGCCAAAGCGGATGGATTGACGCGATCGCAATTGCTGCGGGATCTGGCCCAGGTTCCCGGCGTTTACGTGCCTGCGCTCTATGGAACGGGCGCCGATGGGGTCACCCTCGAGCCGCTTCATCCTGATGTCCCGGCACGGGTTCTTCGCCGTGTGGCGACGCCAATGCCCCACTACGCCATGGGTCTTGTGCCCCATGTGGAAACTGTGCATGACCGTCTCACGGTGGAGATTCGCCGCGGTTGCACCCGGGGTTGTCGCTTCTGCCAGCCCGGAATGTTGACGCGACCGGCTCGGGATGTGGAACCCGAAGCGGTGATCGAGGCAGTGGAGACCGGCATGAAACAAACCGGCTACAGCGATTTCTCGCTGCTCTCCTTGAGCTGCAGCGACTATCTGGCGCTGCCGGCGGTGGGGGTGGAGTTGCGCAACCGCCTGGCGGATCAGAACGTCACGCTTCAACTGCCCAGCCAGCGGGTGGATCGCTTCGATGAAGACATTGCCCACATCCTTGGCGGCACGCGGAAAGCGGGTCTCACCTTCGCCCCGGAGGCCGGGACACAGCGACTCCGCGACATCGTCAACAAGGGCCTCACCGATGACGACCTGCTGCATGGCATCCGCACGGCCATGCAGAACGGATACCGCAAGGTGAAGCTGTACTTCATGATCGGCCTCCCCGGTGAGACGGATGCCGATGTTCTCGGCATTGCCGAGACCTGCGTGATGCTCCAGCAGCGTTGCCGTGACCTGGGTCGGCTGAACCTGAACATCACGATCAGCAATTTCACGCCCAAGCCCCACACCCCTTTTCAGTGGCACAGCGTCTCCACGGCTGAGTTTGAGCGGCGCCAGGTGCTGCTCAAGGAGGCCTTCAGGCGTTTGCGCGGCGTGAAGGTGAATTTCACCGATGTGCGGCTTTCGGCCATGGAGGATTTTGTGGGCCGCAGCGATCGGCGCCTTGCCCCGGTGATCGAGGCGGCCTGGCGAGCTGGTGCCGGCATGGATGCCTGGTTCGAGTCGCTGGATCGCACCTACGCCGCCTGGACCGGAGCCATCGCGGATGCCGGCCTGGAGGGGCGTTACCGGGAGATGGAGGTGGGGGGCTGGAGTGCTGTGGCTGCGCTGGATCGGGAGGATCTGGAAGCGTTCTGTGCTCAGCCGCTCCCCTGGGATCACATCGACACCGGCATCGACAAAGCCTGGCTGGCGGATGATCTGCAACGGGCTCTGGCAGCGGCGGTTGTGCCCGACTGCTCCTTTGATGGTTGCAGCAGTTGTGGGGTCTGCGGCCCGGATCTCGGGCACAACGTGGTGGTTCCCGCTCCTGAGGTGCCAACCCAGGTGCCGACCCAGGCACCGCCCAGTGAACGGGTGTGCCGGATCCGGGTGCAATTCGCCAAAACGGGATCGATGGCGCTGCTCAGCCATCTTGATCTGATGCGCATGCTCGAGCGGGCCTTGCGTCGCAGTGCGCTTCCGATCAGCTTCACCGGTGGGTTTCATCCACTGCCGCGGATTCAGATCGCTTTGGCACTTCCCCTCGGTGCTGAAGCCCAGAGCGAGTGGATGGATCTGGAATTCACCGAGGCTCTGGATCCCAACCACTTCCGCAAGACGCTTCAGCCGTTGCTGCCGGAGGGCATTCAGCTTCTGGCGGCAGCCGAGGTTCCCGTCAGTGGCAAGAGCCTTTCGCAAGAACTGACGGGGGCCATTTGGTGTTTTGATCTCGTGCCGCAGGAGCAGGCCCCGATGCCATTGGATTGGAATGCGGCGGTGAATCAGCTCCTGCAGGCCACAACCTTGGTTTGGCACGACACCGACAAGAAGGGCCGCCCTCGGGAACGGGATTGCCGCCCCGCGTTGAAGGCGCTGCAGGTGACGGATCAGAACGCCAATGGATCCGTTCGGCTTCGCTTGGAAGCGGCGGTGGATGAGATGGGCCGAAGCTTGCGCCCTGCTCAGATTCAGCACTGGCTGGCTGAGACCGTTGGTCAGCCCTTGCAGGTGCAACGCTTGGGGCGAGAGGCCCTGCTCCTCAGTGCGCAGTGCTAATTTGGCTACAGAACAGGTGTTTCGTCCATCGGGGCCAACCTTGTTCCGGTCTTGTCTGATCCAACACGGATATCGAGGTCCACATCACGGCTTGCACGGCGGTCTTTTTTGGAACCCCCAAGCCTGAGTCATAGGAGTTCTTGCTCCGCAACCTTTTGGTCTTGCTGACCACCTCAGATCTTTCCATCAACCCGTGAGGGAGAACCGGCAGGTTCCTCAACGGATTTGGCCCTCAATCGGGCTCAACCAGTCCTGTTATGCCCCAGCAAATTGTCATCGCGGAGCAGCTGCGCATCGCAGCAGTGCTGACCGATGAACGTGTTGATGAACTGATCGTCGCGCAGGGTCGTTATCAGATCGGAGATGTCTATTTAGGAACGGTCGAAAATGTTCTGCCAGGCATTGATGCCGCCTTCGTCAATATCGGTGAGAGTGAGAAAAACGGGTTCATCCATGTTACCGATCTTGGACCGCTGCGTCTGAAGAAAGGTTCAGCTGGGATCACTGAACTTCTGGAGCCTCGCCAGAAGGTTCTGGTTCAGGTGATGAAAGAACCGACCGGCACCAAAGGCCCACGGTTGACGGGAAATCTTGCTCTGCCAGGTCGCTACCTGGTGCTTCAGCCCCATGGCCAGGGGGTCAACATCTCCAGGCGCATCAGTTCTGATGCAGAACGGAACCGACTGCGTGCCCTTGGTGTTCTGATCAAGCCGCCTGGAGCCGGCCTGCTGATCCGTACGGAAGCCGACGGCATCAGCGAAGAGCTGTTGATTGAGGATCTGGAATCCTTGCTGCGCCAGTGGGAGGCGATTCAGCAAGCCGCTGAAACGGCTGCACCGCCGGTGCTGCTCAACCGCGATGAAGACTTCATCCATCGGATTCTTCGGGACCACATGGGCCCGGATCTGGCCCGGGTTGTGGTGGACGATGCCGCCGCTGTGAACCGTGTGAGCAGTTTCCTTGGTGCCGAAGCCGGCAATGTGCTGGTGGAGGCTCACAGTGAACCCAGCGAGTTGCTGGAGCACTACAAGGTCAATTCCGCCATCCGCGATGCGCTGAAGCCGCGGGTTGATCTGCCGTCCGGTGGCTACGTGATCATCGAGCCCACTGAAGCGCTCACGGTGATCGATGTGAACTCGGGCTCGTTCACACGATCGGCCAATGCGCGCGAAACCGTCCTGTGGACCAACTGTGAGGCGGCGATCGAAATCGCTCGCCAGCTCAAGCTTCGCAACATCGGTGGGGTGATCATCATCGACTTCATCGATATGGATTCCCGTCGTGATCAGCTCCAGCTGCTGGAGCATTTCACGACAGCCGTCCGTGACGACTCAGCCCGCCCGCAGATCGCACAGCTCAGCGAACTGGGCCTGGTGGAACTCACCCGCAAGCGTCAAGGGCAGAACATCTATGAACTGTTCGGTCGGGCTTGCCCCAGCTGTGGTGGTCTGGGCCATGTGGCCGTTCTCCCCGGCAAAGACCTGCTTCAACCTCTGGCGACGGCCACAGGATTGGTTCGCTCGGCGGCCTCTGCCCGCGCCGAAGTTGTTGCGCCTGGAGAGAGCGGTGGCAATGGCCGGCGGCGGCGCGGTGGTCGAGCGCGTGGCAGTCAGGATGCCGTCCTTCCTGTCGAGACGTCCGATACCACTGCCCCTGAGGTGTCGACCCAAGAGGCTCAGGAGCCAGCGACCGCCCGTCGTCAGGACCCTGAATTGGTTGCCGTCCCGATGACCGACGAGCAACAGCAGCTGTTTGGTTGGCTGGGATTGAACCCTGCCCTGTTGCTGGAGGAGCCCCCTGCATCCGACAACGTGGTGGTCCGGGTTGTGCGTCCTGGCGAGGACGAGCAGGAGGTGCTGGAGGCGGCGCGTCAGCAATTGGCGGCCAGTTCCGGACGCCGCCGTCGTCGTGGCGGACGGGGTGGTCGTTCAGGGTCCCGCAACGGGGCGAGTCAGCCCACTGCGACTCCTGCCGCTGAGACGCCTGTTGTCGTCACCTCATCCGCCCCGGATGAGTCGGCTCCCCTGATGGTGGAGATCACCCCCTTGGAGGCGGTGACCAACCTGACGATCACCGAACCAGAACCGGCCCCCATCAGCGAACCGGCTGAGCCCGAGCCTGTGGCCGTGGCGGAAACAGCTGAGCCTGATGAGCCTCGCCGTCGCCGTCGCCGCTCCTCGGCTGTCGCCACGGTCTGAGTCGGATGACCGCGCAGGACTCCCTACCCCTCGGGCGGGACGTGGCTGGTGTGGATGAAGTCGGTCGCGGTTGCTTGTTCGGTCCTGTGTTTGCGGCTGCTGTGATGCTCGAAGGCTCAGCTGCTGAAGAGCTGTTGAAGGCAGGGCTGACCGATAGCAAAAAACTGTCAGCCAAGCGTCGGGCTGCTCTGGTTCCGGTGATCCAGTCGCTTTGTGTGGCATCCGGTCTGGGCCAAGCGTCAGCGCGCGAAATTGACGCCTGCGGCATCCGCGTTGCCACGGAACGCGCCATGTTGCGGGCGCTGCAGCGATTGCCGCAGCGCCCTGGGCTCGTGCTGGTGGATGGCAACCTTCCACTTCGGCTGTGGCAGGGCCCGCAGCGCACGGTGATCGCAGGGGACAGCCGATCAGCGGCCATTGCTGCGGCGAGTGTTCTGGCCAAGGAGGCCAGGGATGCACTCATCCGGCGCTTATCGGCTCGCTTTCCTGGTTACGGCCTCGAGCGCCATGCGGGCTACGGCACGGCGCAACATCGTCAGAGCTTGATGGCCTCAGGTCCTACGCCCCTGCATCGGCACACGTTCTTGAGGCGTCTGCTCGGTTGAGCCTTGCCCGTAGGTTTCCCGGCACCAGCTGCGGTAGTCGTCGATCAGTTGCTGGCCAACCCGGGCTTTGATGCCAATGAGGATGCCACTCAAGATTGATTCGCCCGTTGATTCCAGCACCCGTTTGGGGATCAGCTTCAGCAGCGATGGCTGGCTGACGCTCACCGAAAGATGGGCATGTCCCTGAAGTCCGTCGGGTGTGGACGTCAGCCGTGCTTCCAGGTTCAGGGCGAAGTCATCAACAATCCCCAGACCCTCCAGTTCGCAGTCGAGGGCCTGCATCACCAAGGTGTCGCCTTCCATGTGGATCTGGAGGGACACCACGGGTTTCACGTGGAGCTGGAAGACCTGCAGGCTGGTTACCACATAGCGGTAGCGCCCTGACTGCAGGCGGGTGAGCTGTTTGGCATCCAGCAGGGCCCCAAGGACGCGCTCCTCCTCCAGCAGGTAAGCGGGAAGCCGCTCTGCTCCGGTTCGGACAGGCAGATCAAGCTTTTGACTGGCTTCGAAGGCCAGGGGCATGGTCTTCACCTGACGCGGCATGATCTTATCGAGTCCATCCAGTGCGGCTTCGATGCCTACACGTCTCGCATTCCTTGGCCCAGTCGGGACCTATGGCGAGCAGGCCGCCCGGGTGTTGATCGAACAGGACGCTCTCGAGGATGTCCAGCTCGTTCCCTGCGTGGGGCTCCGATCGGTGGTGGAACAGCTGGCCGGAGGGCAGTGTGATGCAGCCGTTGTCCCGATCGAGAACTCGGTTGAAGGTGGGGTGACAGCGACCCTCGATGCGCTGTGGTCCCATCCGGAGCTCTGTATCCGCAGGGCTTTGGTGCTGCCGATTCAGCACGCTCTGCTGGGGAGTGGGCCACTCAGCAAAGTCACCGAAGTGCTCTCCCACCCGCAGGCTCTGGCCCAGTGCAGTGGCTGGTTGGCCCAGCATCTGCCCGACGCCTTGCAACTGCCCACCTCATCCACGGCTGAAGCAGCTCGCATGGTGGCAGGCAGTCCCTTCCGGGCTGCGATCGCCTCCCAGACCGCTGCCCGTGAACACGGGTTGGATCAGCTGGCGTTCCCTGTGAATGATGTTGCGGGCAACCGCACCCGTTTTCTGCTGTTGCGTCGTGGCCAGCGAAGTGAGCATGGCGATGTGGCCAGTCTGGCGTTCTCGCTGCATCGCAATGCGCCGGGGGCTTTGCTGGAGGCTCTGGCCTGTTTGGCTGAGCGGGGCTTGAACATGAGCCGGATTGAATCGCGACCGTCCAAACGGGAGCTGGGGGAATACGTGTTCTTTGTGGATGTGGATCTTCCGCCGGCTCCGTCAACGGCGCTGGCGGACTTGATTGCCCAGTTGCAGCCTCTGTGTGAACATCTCGCCCATTTCGGGGCTTACCCCTCCAGCGATTTGAGCGGCTGTTGAGGATCAGTGGCTTTTGAAAATCAACCTTTTCTGATCCGGAAGACGCCGAATTGCATCAGACCGGTGGCGAAGGCCCAGTGCATCAGCAGCAACGTCGGCGTTTCTCTCAGGCCTTGCAGGACCGCTTTCGGTCCCAGGCTGAGCACCGCCCAGGGACGGCGGACGCCCTCGATGATGGAGTCAATCCATGAGGGGAGCGTGGCCTGGGTCCAGTCACCGGTGACGATCTCGCCACGCTGGTGCACGCTGTTGTCGAGGTTCTGGCGGAACCCCTTGATGCTGGCGAATTCAGGGTGGGCCCATTGGTTGAGCAGCTGACGCATCACCCAGCGTTCGGTTCGCGTCATGCCGCCGTCAGATGGATCCCGGCGGTTCCAGTCGGCCACTGCAAGCAGACCCCCCGGTCGCATCACCCGCAGCAGCTCATCGGCATAACGCTGCTTGTCTGGCATGTGGGGCCCGGCCTCCACACTCCAAACCGCATCAAAGGTCTGATCGGGTAGTTGAAGATCCAAGGCGTCCATCACCTGGAAGCGGCAGCTCAGGCCGGATGGGGTGAGTTGTGTGGCTCGTTCCACCTGGGCAGGGCTGATGCTGATGCCGAGAACGTTCAACCCGTAATCCCGCGCCAGGATTCGGGCACTGCCACCGATGCCGCATCCCACATCCAGCACCCGGCTGCCGGCGGGGAGTTGGTCCAGACCGCTCCATCGCACCAGCTCGTGGACGAAGGCTTCCTTGGCTTCGCGAAAGTCGCAGGAGCCGGGCGGGGTCCCGTAATGGCCGAGATGGACATGCTCTCCCCAGAGCTGCTCCAGCAAGCGGTCTTCCGTCCAGGCGTCGTAGGCGGAGGCGACACTCTCCGACGATTCATAGCGCCGGTCGCGGCGAAGCCACAGCGCAACTCCGGTGGCTCCAATGGCCCCGGCCACCACTAACAGAGATCCCAACATCACTTCAGATCCATCAACACAGTGCGGGCTGCCAGTTGGCGTCGGGTGTGATCCAACATTTCAAATTGCTGACTCAACCGTTCGTGGGTGTCGGTTAGTTCCAGAAGACTCTGTTGCTCCGAAGCGGCCTGATCCAGATGGGCGCTGATCCAGAAGGAGAGTTCCCGCGGTAGATCAGGCAGATCGTCAGGCAGTTCCACCTCTCGGTTCTGCAGTTTGCTAGTCAGCTGAACGACGTCGCTCAAGGCTTCGCTCACCTTGTCCCTCAGGCTGTTGAGCTGGTCGGTGTCGGCCACGGGCTCATCCTCCAGCCAGCTCACCATCCCTGTTCGGTAGGGCGTTTCCCGGGTGATGTTGAGCAGCCGGAACCGCTGTTGGCCCAGCGAAACGATGTAGCTGCGACCGTCTTCTGTTGTTTGGTGCTGAAGCACCTCAGCGCAGCAACCGATTTCGGCCATTTCGCCGTTCTCGGGGTTGATGCGAACGATGCCGAATCGTTTGTCGGTCTCCAGAACCGTCTGGAGAAGCATCCGATAACGCGATTCAAAAATGTGCAGCGGCAGGAGCTGCTGCGGGAACAACACGACGTCCGGCAGGGGGAACAGGGGAAGCTCCCTCACAGAAAAATCGGACACGAACGCCGTGTTGTAGGCAACTGAATCCTAGGAAAATGAAGTTCTGATCGAACGGATCAGAGCTTCACTTCGATGTCCACACCACTGGGGAGATCAAGCTTCATCAGCGCATCGATGGTTTTGGCCGAGGGGCTGTAGATGTCGATGATCCGACGGTGGGTGCGGGTCTCGAAGTGCTCGCGGGAGTCCTTGTCCACGTGGGGAGAGCGCAGAACGCAGTAGATCTTGCGTTTCGTGGGCAGGGGGATCGGACCGATCGCGGTTGCAGCGGTGTTATCGGCCGTTTCAATGATTTTCTCGCAAGAAAGATCGAGCATGCGTCGGTCGAACGCCTTCAGGCGGATGCGGATCTTCTGCTGGGCGATGGCAGTGGACATAGGAAGGGAGCGAAAAAGCTTCGAGATCTAAGCAGGACTTCAGTTGTCGAGGTTCTGAGAAATGTAGGAGATGGGGGGCTGAGCCCCTCCATCTCCTGCCGTGTGGTTCAGCTTGCGCTGATCACTCGATGATCTTGGAGACCACGCCAGCACCGATGGTGCGGCCGCCTTCGCGAATAGCGAAGCGCATGCCTTGCTCGATGGCGACGGGGCAGATCAGCTCACCGGTCATCTGGATGTTGTCACCAGGCATCACCATTTCCACGTTGGAACCGTCTTCCGCGGTGAAGGCAGTGATTTGGCCGGTCACGTCCGTTGTACGGATGTAGAACTGCGGGCGGTAGCCAGCGAAGAAGGGAGTGTGGCGGCCGCCTTCTTCCTTCTTGAGCACGTACACCTGACCCTCGAACTTGGTGTGAGGGGTGATGGAACCGGGCTTCACGAGCACCATGCCGCGCTCGATCTCTTCCTTCTGGATGCCGCGCAGCAGCAGACCAACGTTGTCGCCAGCCATGCCCTCATCGAGCAGCTTGCGGAACATTTCCACACCGGTGACGGTGGTCTTGCGGGTGTCCTTGATGCCGACGATTTCGATCTCTTCGCCGACCTTGACGATGCCGCGCTCGATCCGGCCGGTGGCCACGGTGCCGCGACCGGTGATGGAGAAGACGTCTTCCACTGCCATCAGGAAGGGCTTGTCCACTTCCCGCTCAGGCTCAGGGATGCTGGCGTCAACAGCCGCCATCAGTTCCTCGATCTTGGCTTCCCACTCAGCCTCGCCCTCGATGGCCTTCAGGCCAGAGACCTGAACCACGGGGATGTCGTCGCCGGGGAAGTCGTAGCTGGAGAGCAGTTCGCGGATCTCCATCTCCACCAGTTCGATGATCTCTTCGTCATCGACCATGTCGCACTTGTTGAGTGCAACAACCAGAGCGGGAACGCCCACCTGCTTGGCAAGCAGGATGTGCTCCTTGGTCTGGGCCATAGGGCCGTCGGTGGCGGCACACACCAGGATGGCGCCGTCCATCTGAGCGGCACCGGTGATCATGTTCTTCACATAGTCCGCGTGGCCAGGGCAGTCCACGTGGGCGTAGTGACGGGTCTCGGTCTCGTACTCAACGTGAGCGGTGTTGATGGTGATGCCGCGCTCACGCTCTTCAGGGGCGCCATCGATGTCGGCGTAGTTCTGCACTTCAGCCTGACCCTTCTTGGCGAGCACGTTGGTGATCGCAGCGGTGAGGGTGGTCTTGCCGTGGTCAACGTGGCCGATGGTGCCGATGTTGACGTGGGGCTTGTTCCTTTCGAACTTCTCGCGTGCCATGGGTGTTTAAAGAATCGAGGGTTGGATTTGGAGGAGTTTAGAGATCAGGAATTGCCCTGATTCTTGGAAATGATGGCCTCGGCCACATTGCGAGGAACTTCGGCGTAGTTGTCGAATTCCATCGAGAAAATGCCCCGGCCCTGGGTCATGGAGCGGAGCTCGGTGGCGTAACCGAACATCTCGGCAAGGGGCACCTTGGCCGAGATTTTGGACGTGCCGTCTTCGACGGACTGGCCCTCAACCTGACCTCGACGGGAGGACAGGTCGCCGATGATCGAACCGAGGAAATCCTCGGGAGCTTCGACCTCGACCTTCATCATCGGCTCAAGCAGCACAGGGTTGCACTTCTTGACGCCGTCCTTGAAGGCCATGGATCCGGCGATCTTGAACGCCATCTCCGAGGAGTCGACGTCGTGATAAGAGCCATGCACCAGGGTGCATTTCACATCGATGAGGGGGTATCCGGCGATCACACCGGATTCGCAGGTCTCCTTCATGCCCTGCTCGGCGGGCTTGATGTATTCCTTCGGAACGACACCGCCCACGATCTTGTTGACGAATTCGAAGCCGGAGCCGGGCTCGCCCGGTTCCATCTCGATCACAACGTGGCCGTACTGGCCCTTACCACCGGTCTGACGGGAGAACTTGCCCTCGCCACCTGCGGAACCACGGATGGTTTCGCGGTAGGACACCTGAGGTGCGCCGATGTTGGCTTCCACCTTGAACTCACGCAGCATGCGGTCCACCAGGATTTCCAGGTGGAGTTCGCCCATGCCGGCGATCACGGTCTGGCCGGTCTCTGAGTCGGTGTTAACGCGGAAGGTGGGGTCCTCTTCAGCCAGAGCAACCAGGGCCTTGGAGAGCTTCTCCATGTCGCCCTTGGTCTTCGGCTCAACAGCCACGGAGATCACCGGTTCAGGGATGAACAGGGTCTCGAGAACGATCGGATCGTCCTGGGTGCAGAGGGTGTCACCCGTGGTGGTGTTCTTCAGTCCGAGCACCGCACCGAGGTCGCCGGCACGCAGTGCGTCGACTTCCTCACGGTCATCAGCCTTGAGCACCACGAGGCGGGAGATGCGCTCCTTCTCACCTTTGGTGGAGTTGAGCACGTAGCTGCCCTTCTCGAGGATGCCGGAGTACATCCGCACGAAGGTGAGCTTGCCGTAGGGATCCGCCATCACCTTGAAGGCAAGGGCGCTGAAGGGGGCGTTGTCGTCGGACGGACGCACCGCTTCGCTGCCATCGGGGAGCACACCCTGGATGGGGGGGACGTCGACGGGAGCAGGCAGGTAGTCGATCACAGCGTCGAGCACCAGCTGCACACCTTTGTTCTTGAAGGCGGAGCCGCAGAGCATGGGCACCAAACCGTGCTTGAGCACGCCCTCACGGATGCCTTTCTTGAGCTCGTCAACGCTGAGTTCGCCGGATTCGAGGAACTTCTCGATCAGCGCCTCATCGGTTTCGGCGACGGTCTCCATCAAGGTGTTCCGCCATTCGGCGACCTCGTCGGCCATGTCGGCCGGCACGTCGGCTTCTTCGATGTCGGTGCCGAGATCGTTCTTATAGATGTAGGCCTTGTTGGCAACGAGATCGATGATGCCGCTGAGCTCACCTTCAGCACCGATCGGAAGCTGGATCGGAACAGCGTTGGCTTTGAGGCGATCCTTGATCTGGCCGTGAACCTTGAGGAAGTCCGCACCGGTGCGGTCCATCTTGTTCACGAACACCATCCGGGGAACGGAATAGCGATCGGCCTGCCGCCAGACGGTTTCCGATTGGGGCTGAACGCCACCAACGGCGCAGAAGACGGCGATCACACCATCCAGCACACGCATGGAGCGCTCCACCTCAATGGTGAAGTCCACGTGGCCAGGCGTGTCGATGATGTTGATCCGATGGTCCTGCCAGGACGTCGAAATGGCAGCTGCGGTGATCGTGATGCCACGCTCCCGTTCCTGGGCCATCCAGTCGGTCACGGCGGCGCCGTCATGCACCTCGCCGATTTTGTGAACCACACCGGAATAGAACAGGATCCGTTCTGTCGTGGTGGTTTTGCCGGCATCGATGTGAGCAGCGATACCAATATTTCTGACGCGTTCCAGGGGGAAGTCGCGGGCCACAGGAAATTCTCCGGGGGTGGGGCGTGAAAAGGCGGAGAGACTCTACAGGCCAGCCATGAACATCTGTGTTGATGGCTGGCCTGCGAGGCTCAGTAGCGGTAATGGGCGAAAGCCTTGTTGGCTTCGGCCATCTTGTGGGTTTCTTCGCGCTTGCGAACGGCGTTGCCAGCCTCGTTGGCGGCATCCATCAGTTCGCCAGCCAACTTCTGGGCCATGCTGCGGCCGTTGCGGGCACGGGAGAAGCTCACCAGCCAGCGCAGAGCCATGGCGGTGCCGCGCTCCTGGCGCACTTCCATGGGCACCTGATAGGTGGCACCACCAACACGGCGGGCGCGCACTTCCACCAGGGGGGTGGCGTTCTTGACAGCTGTTTCGAACAGTTCGAGCGGATCTCCGCCGGTGCGCTCGTTGATCAGGCCGAACGCGTCGGACAGGATCCGTTGCGCTGTCGACTTCTTGCCGTGCTGCATCAGGCGCACCACCATCATCGTGGCGAGGCGGCTGTTGAACTGCGGGTCGGGAAGAATCGGGCGCTTCTCAGCGGCGTTGCGGCGTGACATTAGGGATCAGAACTTGATGGGGATGGGGAAGAAACCGGTGATCACTCCTTCGGAGCCTTGGCGCCGTACTTGGAGCGGGACTGACGCCGGTCTTTCACGCCAGCGGTATCCAGGGTTCCGCGGATGATGTGGTAGCGGACGCCAGGGAGGTCTTTGACACGACCGCCGCGGATCAACACCACCGAGTGCTCCTGCAGGTTGTGACCGACACCGCCGATGTAGGCCGTGACCTCAAAGCCAGAGGTCAGGCGAACACGAGCCACCTTGCGCAGCGCCGAATTCGGCTTTTTGGGCGTTGAGGTGTAAACGCGGGTGCAAACACCGCGACGCTCAGGGCAGGACTTCAAAGCCGGGGACTTGGTCTTGGCCTTGAGGCGTGAGCGCTCAGTGCGGATCAGCTGTTGGATGGTTGGCATCGATGGTCGGTGAGCGGTCGGACTCCCGACCTGATTCGACAATCGACCACGATACCGGGTGACGGTCCCCCCTCAAAGGCGGCTGAAGGCACTGCCGCAGGCACAGGGTTCAACCCCATCGCTGTTGCGGATCAGAAAACCACCACCACTGAGGTCGCCGCGGTAGTCCAGGCAAAGGCCTTCAAGCAATTTGAGCTGTTCTGCAGGGGCGTGCAGGGTCACGCCATCGGCCCTTGCGATCGCAACGCCGGCCAGATGTCCTGCCCGGATGCGCAGCACATGTTGTGCGCATTCGCCAGGCGTGAGATCGAGATGCATCTGCCCCGGCGTTCCCGCAACGGCCGCCTGTCGCCCTAGCTCGGCAGCAGCGGCAGCGGTCAGCCGCAGATTGGCAGCCATGCTCAGTTCCTCGGGGCCCCCACTGTTGCAGGTCTCAGAGGGGGATGAGTCCCAGACCGTTGTGGACTCTTGGGGTGCTGCTTCGCCCATTCATCACGGTGCGTCCGGCCACCACGAGGGTTGTGGAGCTGCCGCCATCCATGTTCAAGGCATCGCGCAGCCCCAGTTGCTGGGCTGCCAGGGCTGTTTCCACAAGGGTGGGATCACTGCCGGCAGCGCCACGCAAGGTCATCAGCCACTGACCGCTCGGCCCCTGGGCCACCACCGTTCTTGGTGCCGCCAAGCTCATGAAGCCAGGGCTGAATCCCTCCTGGCGTCCATTCAGCACCACGTTGCCGTTCTGCATCAGCAGTGGACCGCCGCCCAGAACATTGGGTTGTTGCGCGAGGGGAGAGAGTGATCTTTCGGTCACCTGGATCCGATCACCAGGCCGTGCTGGCAGCGGCGTGCGTCCCCGGGCTACCACCAATTCAGCGTCTTTGGGGATGGCGATGCCGCGTTGCAGGCTGTTCTTGTCGACCGTTGCTTCGACGCGGCCGCCGCGAATCAACAGTGCTTCCTCCTCGCCGCTCAGGGCCCGGTAGCGGGGCCCCCATGCAGGTGTGTAGAGGCTCAGCCCCTTCTGGACGTAGCCGCTGTTGAGTGCCATGAGGCTCCAACGGCGACCGTTGTTCACCTGCAGCGTCTGATTCAGACGCAGCCGGCCGAACTGCAGATCCCCTGAGGATCCCCAAGCGATCACACCGCGGTTCAGGATCGGACCGGACAGCCAGACCCCCTGATGCCGCACGGCCCCCAAGGGGAGTTGGTTGATCCGGTTGAAAAAGCCTCCGTTCACTGCGACCAGTGCCCCGGCGGGTTGGGAGAGCTGAGGCAGAAAACGCAGACCCTGTTGCTGCTCGGCTTTGACCAGGGGCTGAAGGGTGATGCCGAGACGGTTCAGCCGTCCGCCGGCACGGAACACCTGAATCGGTTTCACCCCCACCTTGATGGTGCGTTGCTCCAGGACGAAGCCCCGCCTCAGCCACTCGGCCACGGCTGGGTTGCGGAGGGGGAGACGTGCGCGCTGGACCGGGCGGCGACCACCGGTCTGCACACCATCCAGCACCACCCGCCAAGGGGACGCCAGGCTCAGGCTCCTCAGCTTGGTGGCTTGTCCCTTCAGCACAAGGCCGCCGTGGCGATGCAGCTGTGGCGAGAGCCCCCATGCCTTGAGTTGACGTTGCTGGGTCCGCGACAGCTTGAGCTCCAGCAACAGGTCGCCGTTCAAGCGCTGCACCAGGGCGGGACCGTTCAGGTCCAGCACCAACCGATCGGCGGTTGAACCCTTGCCGCGGCGCAGGTTGTTCACCTTTGGTAGGGGCAGCCGAAGCTCCAGGGTCTTTCCCCTCACTTGGGTGCGGACGCCAGTCGTGGCCAGCCAGTCGCTCACTTCGAGGCCGACTTCATCACCGAGTGAACGGGTCGCCAATGCGGTCAATGCGACCGTTCGACCAAACCATTCCAATGCTTCTCCATCGAGACGGGACACCCGCCGGAAACCCAGACGGGATTCCAGAACCTCCAAGGGCAGCCACAGTTCCTCCGGATCTGCGTCGCTGCCCCGCCAGAGCCAAATCGCTTTGCTGCGCTCTTTCCCGATCAGCACCTCCTCACCGCTCTGGTTCGACACAGGGCGAAGCTCAGGCGGTGGCGCGGGAAGTGGGGCAAAGGCCAGCATGAAATGCCTTGGCGGAGAGGCGCCTGCCTAGGATCGTCCCTCGAGATGGATTCTGCAGAGCTCGAAGCTGCAGGCCCATGCGATCGTCCGGTTAAGTTCCCTATGTCTGACGCCATCCGTTCCGCTGTCTGGCCTTACTGCGACAGCCCTGCACCCGAGGTTGTTGCGGGCGAGAAGGATGCGTGTGGCGTTGGTTTCCTGGCCCAGCTCCAGGGGCAGGCCAGTCACTGGGTGCTGCAGCAGGCCCTGCGTGGTCTGGGATGCATGGAGCACCGTGGCGGTTGCGGGGGAGATGGCGACTCCGGAGACGGCGCGGGGGTGTTGTGTGAAATTCCCTGGTCGTATCTGAAAGCCGTCTGGCCCGAGGCGGCTGCAGCACGGGGCCTCGGCATGATGTTCATGCCGACCGATGCCAGCCGTCGTGCTGAGGTGCGGGGCCTGTGTGATGAAGAGGCCAAAGCCCTTGGCTTGCAGCCTCTGGGATGGCGAACGGTGCCTGTCGACCCTGCGGTTCTCGGGCCTTTGGCTCGTGCCACAGCCCCCGTGATCGAGCAGTGGGTGCTGAATGGTGATGCCGACGACGCAACCTTTGATGGCCAGCTGCTGCGGTTGCGGCGCCGTATCGGTGCCCGTGTGCGGGCTGCTCTGGGTGCTGAGGTGGCCCAGGACGTTTATGTCGCCTCCCTGAGCAGCCGGACGGTTGTTTACAAGGGAATGGTGCGATCCGAGGTGCTGGCGCAGTTTTATGCCGACCTGCAGGACACACGATTTGAGGTGAGTTTTGCGGTGTATCACCGCCGTTTCAGCACCAACACCCTGCCGCGCTGGCCCCTGGCTCAGCCCATGCGGCTTCTGGGGCACAACGGCGAAATCAATACGCTGCTGGGCAACCTCAACTGGGCCAAGGCTTCAGAAGCCAGCCTCGAGAACGTCTGGGGTGAGGCGGCTGATGACCTGATTCCGGTGGTGAACCCTGCCTTCAGCGATTCCGCCAACCTGGACGCCACTCTGGAATTGATGGTGCGCAGTGGGCGGTCGATCACCGACAGCCTGATCACACTGGTGCCCGAAGCGTTTCGCAATCAGCCCGATCTCGACAGCCGTCCCGATGTGACGGCGATGTACGAATTCAACGCGGGCATTCAGGAACCCTGGGACGGCCCGGCCCTGTTGGTGTTCGCCGACGGCAAGCGAGTGGGTGCAACGCTCGATCGCAATGGGCTGCGTCCGGCGCGTTGGTGCACCACCGCTGACGGCTTCGTGATCATGGGATCGGAGACCGGCGTGGTGGATCTCAGCGGCAAGACGATTGTTCAGAAAGGTCGTCTTGGCCCTGGTCAGATGGTGGCTGTCGATCTTGAACGCGGCGAGTTGCTCGACAACTGGTCGGTGAAGGAAGACGCGGCGCAGCGCTTCCCCTACGCCGATTGGCTGCAGAAGCATCGCCGCGGCGTGGCGCCCCAGCCCTGGACCCAGGACCGGCAGGTGGGTGAACTCGATCTGCTGCGGTTACAGACCGCGATGGGGTTCACCGCCGAAGACTTCGATCTGATCATCGAGGACATGGCTGCCCTCGGCAAAGAGCCGACCTACTGCATGGGCGATGACATCCCTCTGGCGGTGCTCTCCGACAAGCCCCACCTGCTTTACGACTACTTCAAGCAGCGTTTCGCCCAGGTCACCAACCCTCCGATCGACCCCCTGCGGGAAAAGCTGGTGATGAGCCTGGAGATGCACCTGGGTGAGCGCCGGCCCGCCCTGAAGCCTCAGCCGGAAGCTGCCTCCGTCATCCATCTGGAGACGCCCGTTTTGAACGAGGCGGAACTGGCGGCCATCGGTGAGCAGGGTTTGCCCGCCAAGACGGTCTCCACCCAGGTGGCTGTGGAGTCATGTGCGGGAGGCCTGCAACAGGCCATCGCGGCGCTGTGCAGCGTTGCGGAACAGGCGGTGCGTGACGGAGCCCAAGTTCTGGTGCTGTCTGACCGGGTCGATGGCACGGGGGCGGCTGCCCCGCTGACTCCCACAACGGTGGCGATGCCGGCCTTGCTGGCCGTGGGTGCTGTTCATCACCATCTGCTGCGCCAGAAGCTGCGGCTGCAGTGCTCTCTGGTGGTGGATACGGCCCAGTGCTGGAGCACCCATCACATGGCCTGCCTGATTGGTTATGGCGCCAGTGCCGTCTGCCCCTGGCTCACCTGGGAGACCACCCGCCACTGGCTGGATCACCCCAAGACCAAGAAGCGGATCGAACAGGGCAAATTGCCCGCCCTGGATGCCAATCAAGCCCAGTCCAACGTTCGTGAGTCACTGGAGAACGGCCTGCGCAAGATCCTCTCCAAGATCGGAATTTCATTGCTGGCCAGCTACCACGGCGCTCAGATCTTTGAAGCGATCGGCCTGGGAGCGGATGTGGTGGAGACCGCCTTCACCGGAACGACCAGCCGTGTTGCCGGCATGACGCTGGCCGAGCTGGCGAACGAAACGCTCTCGATGCACGCCAAGGCTTTCCCTGAGCTCAACCGCAGCAAGCTCGAATTCATGGGCTTCGTTCAGTACCGCAGTGGTGCTGAGTACCACCGCAACAATCCCGAGCTCTCGAAGGCGCTCCACAAGGCGGTGGCTCAGGGCCCTGGTTACGACCATTTCTCCACTTACCAGGCCTTGTTGGAGAACCGACCCGTGATGGCCCTGCGGGACCTGCTGGAGTTCAAGTTGGCACCCACCCCAGTGCCCCTGAATCAAGTGGAGAGCGTCGAGAGCATCTGCACCCGCTTCTGCACGGGCGGCATGAGCCTGGGCGCTTTGTCCCGCGAAGCCCATGAAGTGTTGGCCGTGGCGATGAATCGCATCGGCGGCAAGAGCAACAGCGGCGAAGGCGGCGAAGACCCTGCCCGCTTCCAGATCCTCAAGGATGTGGATGGCGAGGGCCGTTCCGCTTCATTCCCCAGCATTGGTGGTTTGCGCAATGGGGACACCGCCTGCTCGGCAATCAAGCAGGTGGCTTCAGGCCGTTTCGGTGTGACGGCGGAATACCTGCGCAGCGGCAAGCAGCTGGAGATCAAGGTGGCCCAGGGCGCCAAGCCCGGTGAAGGCGGTCAGCTGCCAGGGCCCAAGGTCGACAAGTACATCGCCTGGTTGCGCAACAGCAAGCCAGGTGTGGCCTTGATTTCACCGCCGCCACACCATGACATCTATTCGATTGAAGACCTGGCGCAGTTGATCCATGACCTGCATCAGGTGCATCCCGCTGCTCCCGTGAGCGTGAAGCTGGTGGCCGAGATCGGGATTGGCACCATCGCTGCGGGTGTGGCCAAGGCCAACGCCGATGTGATCCAGATCTCCGGTCACGACGGTGGCACCGGTGCCTCTCCCCTGAGTTCGATCAAGCACGCCGGCAGCCCCTGGGAACTGGGCCTCACCGAGGTGCATCGTTCCCTGGTGGAAAACGGTTTGCGCGATCGGGTTCTGTTGCGCGCCGACGGAGGTTTGAAAACAGGCTGGGATGTGGTGATCGCTGCCCTTCTGGGGGCGGAGGAATACGGCTTCGGCTCGATCGCAATGATCGCCGAGGGCTGCGTCATGGCTCGCGTTTGTCACACCAACAACTGCCCTGTGGGAGTGGCCACGCAGAAGGAGAACCTGCGCAAGCGTTTCACCGGCATTCCTGAGCATGTCGTCAATTTCTTCTGGTACGTCGCCGAGGAAGTGCGTCAGCTGATGAGCCTGCTCGGCGTCACCCGCCTCGAGGAGCTGATCGGTCGCACCGATCTGCTCCAGGCCCGCTCGGTTGATCTGGCTAAGACCAAGGGTGTGGATCTCTCCAGCCTGCTGGCCCCGATCAGCGGCGCCGAAGATCGCTCTTGGCTTCGCCACAGCGACGAGGCCCACGGCAACGGACCGATCCTTGAGGATCAGCTCCTCGCCGACGCTGAACTGATGGCTGCCCTGGAGAACCACGGTTCCATCAGCCGCAGCATCGAGATCATCAACACCGATCGCAGTGTTTGTGCCCGTCTGGCCGGTGAAATCGCCCAGCGCCATGGCAACCGCGGCTTCAAGGGACAGCTCGATCTCACCTTCCGGGGGGCAGCAGGCCAGAGCTTCGGGGCCTTCCTGGTGCAGGGCATGCAGGTTCGTCTGGAAGGCGAAGCCAACGACTACGTGGGCAAGGGCATGAACAGTGGTTGCATCACCCTGGTGCCATCAGACGGTTGTGCCTCTCCCGGTGACCAGGTGATCCTCGGCAACACCTGTCTCTACGGGGCCACCGGCGGTGAGTTGTTTGCCCATGGCCGGGCTGGTGAGCGCTTCGGTGTTCGCAACAGCGGCGCCCGCACGGTTGTGGAGGGAGCTGGTGACCACTGCTGTGAGTACATGACCGGTGGCGTTGTCGTTGTTCTCGGCAGCACCGGCCGCAATGTCGGCGCTGGCATGACCGGTGGAGTGACCTTCCTGCTGGATGAGGAGGGGCGTGTCGCTCCTCGGGTGAACCCAGAGATTGTTGAGGTCTGCACCATCACCACCCATGAGCAGGAGTCGCTGCTGAAGGGTCTGCTGGAACGGCATGTGGCGCTCACGGGAAGTGAGAAGGCTGCTGCTCTCCTGGCCGATTGGTCTGCGGCGAAGGGTCGCTTCAAGGTGTTGGTCCCCCCCAGTGAGCGGGAGGCGATGGGATTGGCTGACAAGCAGGCTGTGGCGGCCTAGCGCCGTCCCCAGTCCGTGGCCTGGTTCGTCAAGACCGAAACCTTCACGGCCGTCGCCGCCGCTCTCTCGGTTGAGCAGCGGCGACCCACCCTGGAGGCTCACCGCCATTGGGTTTCAGAGGAAGCTGCAGCAGGCCGCCATCTGCGCAGCGGCTACCTGGTGGATGGCGACCGGCGTCCGGGCGGCGGGGGTTTGTTGATCTTTGAAGCGTCGTCCTATGCCGATGCCCTGGCGTGGGTGCAGAACGACCCGATGATCCGCGATGGCCTCGTGGACTGGCAGGTGCAGGAATGGATCCCCGTCAGCGGGGATGGCTGGCCATGAGCCGTTGCACTTCGCCGGCGTGGTAGCTGCTGCGGGTGAGTGGTGTGCTGACCACCTGGAGGAAGCCCAGCTCCTTTTCTCCCACTGTTCTGTAGGTCTCGAATTGCTCCGGGGTGACAAAGCGGTCGACGGCCAGGTGCTTGGGGCCAGGTGAGAGGTACTGACCGATGGTGACGATGTCGACCTTGTGTTTGCGCAGATCCCGGAGCGTCTCGATCACCTCTTCATCGGTTTCTCCTAGCCCCACCATCAGGCCCGACTTGCTGTAGGCCTTGGGCCATTGGTCCCGCACCCGTTGCAGCAGCTCGAGGGAGCGTTCATAGATGCCCTGGGGCCGCGCCAGGCGGTACATCCGCGGCACCGTTTCAATGTTGTGGTTCAGCACGTGGGGGGCGGCGGCCATCACCGTTGCCAGGGCATCCCAGTTGCCGCAGAAGTCGGGGATCAGCAGCTCAATCGTGGTGAGCGGTGAGCGTTGCTTTACCTGTTCGATGCAGGCCACGAACTGGGACGCTCCACCATCGGCGAGATCGTCGCGGTTCACTGAGGTGATCACCACGTGCTTCAGGCCCAGACGGGCCACTGCCTCCCCAAGCCGTTGCGGCTCGGTGGGATCGAGCTCGCGCACGCTCTTGTCGAAGTCGATGTCGCAGTAGGGGCAGGCGCGGGTGCAGCCGGGCCCCATGATCAAAAACGTGGCGGTGCCGCCTGCAAAGCATTCGCCGATGTTGGGGCAGCTGGCCTCTTGGCAGACCGTGTTCAGGTTCAAGTCCAGCAGCAGGTCGGCCACGGCGCCGATTCGCTCGCGCTGCGGAGCCTTAACGCGCAACCACTCCGGCTTGAGCACGGCGAAGCATCTTCAATCCATGACCCTAGTCGCTGCTGAGATCTGCCTGGATTTCGCTTCACTGCGATCTTTTAAGATTGCAGAGCCGGGATGTGGCGCAGTTTGGTAGCGCACTTCGTTCGGGACGAAGGGGCCGCAGGTTCGAATCCTGTCATCCCGATTCTTGGTTTGCATGTCACTGCCTGGTCTTGACGGAGGCCTGAGCTATGCCGAAAAAGACTTGGCGCTCATTGGAGACTCGCCCCGGGGTAGCCCCGCGGCGTCACCATCCAGCCATCCTCTGCACGGCTGCTGCTGTTCCCGATCAGAACCAGCGTGAGCATGTCCACGGATTCCGGCTTCAAGCGCTCAAGGCTCGTGAGCTCACGGGCTTCCTCTGCGCGGCCCAGCTGCCGCGCCAGCGTCACCGGGGTTGTGGGGGGGCGGTGTTTCAGCAGGATTTCCTTGGCGTATCCCAGCTGCCAGTCCCGGCCCTTGGAGCGTGGGTTGTACAGAGCGAGCACAAAATCTCCAGCGGCGGCGGCCTCCAGTCGCTTTTCGATCACGGCCCATGGCGTGAGGCGATCGCTGAGGCTCACGCAGCAGAAGTCATGCATCAGTGGCGCTCCGGCCCGGGCGGCGGCCAGCTGGAAGGCTGAAATGCCTGGATGCACCGCGAAGCTGGGCCGCTCCTGCTCGGGTTGCTGAAGCAGCAGCTCCAGAGCCAATCCCGCCATGCCGTAGATGCCGCTGTCGCCGGAGGAGATCAGAGCAACCTTGGCCCCTTGTTGGGCCAAGCGCAGCGCTTCGGCACAGCGGTCCCATTCCCGGGTGAGCTGGCCATCGAATCGGACCTGATCCGGGCGGCGCAGGGGTTCGAGAAGATCGAGGTAGAGGTTGTAGCCAACCCAGGCGCAGCAACGGGAGAGGGCCGCTTTGGCGTCTCCGCTGAGCAGGGACAGATCCCCTGGACCGCTCCCCACCAGATGCAGTTCGCCCCTCTCTGGCGCGTGGGGGATGGCAGCCTCGGCAATGGCCACCGTCACGGCACCCTGCTCACCTGTTTCCGGACGGCTGATTCGCTTGGGCTGGATCAGATCACCTTGTTCGCCCGCAGCCAGCAAGGCCGCTGCTTCAGCCACAGACGCGGTCCCCATTTCCTGGCGCACCGCTTCGGAGGGGTTTGGCACGTCGATGGATGCAAGAGCGTGCTCCGCAAAGGTTCGGAACGGCCATGCCCTGGTGCGGCTTAGCTCTTTCAGGGCAGGTTCATCGGATTTCCGGGCTGCGCTGGCGATGCCGGCGATCGCCTCCTCCGCCAGTCCTGCTGTTGCCAAGGCTTCGGCAATGGCCTTCTCCACCAGCGAAAAACTGGTGTTGCGTTCACAGCCGATGCCGATCCAGAGCGTTGCTGGATGCCACTGGCAATCACCCTGACGGCGCGCTCCGATCACAAGATCAGCGGCGTCTGGCACACCCTCGGGATCGATGTTGTGCAGCAAGGGATGGCCTTCAGGGCCTCGCCAGGCGGTGGATCCACTGCTCTGGTGAACGCTGATGCTGGATCCCTGGGATTGCCGCACTATCAGATCGCGCCAATGGGCCACCGATCCGCTGCGTTTCCAGCCCCAGCCCTCGCCAAAGGCATCCAGGGGGAGACGTCCTTCATGGGCGCAGGCGCCCGTGATCACCGCCTGCCCGCCGAGATCCATGGCGATTTCCCGGGCGCGTTGTTCGGCCCCTGCGGAATGGCCTCCCAACAGCGGAATGATGAATTCTCCTTTCGGGTCAAGCACCAGAACGGCTGGATCCTTCTCCTTGCCTTGGATCCGAGCTGCAATCAGGCGCGTCACTGCGCCCACGGCGCCCACGAACAACACGACGTTCTCTGCCGTCCAGTGCCCATCAAGGGCGGTGCTGATGTCTTGATCGGCTGGCTTGATCCGGTCGATGTGGCCGCGCAGCAGCAAACGCTCCAACAGCGGCATGGCGCTGGGGCTCAGTCCTAGGCCCAGAGCGGGAGCGGCAGATGTGGGGTTCAGGGCAGGAAATCCGGATCAGGGCTTGCGCAAGCGCCCATCGCTGTTGAGCAACTCACGGGCTGATCCTCCCAGGCTGCTGCTTGGCTTCAGCTTGGTTTCCTCGTCGGCTGGGTGCAGAGGCTCCGCTGGCTTCTCCGGGGCGGGGGTGGGAGGAGTGGACCGAGCAGTTTCTGCTTTGGACGGCTGTTCAGCACGTGGCTGTTCAGCAAGCGGCTGCTCAACAAGGGGCGGCTCAGACTCCTGCTCGTCTTTTTCCTCTGGTGCCGCGGGCTGGGGGCCGGCCTCGGGCTTGGTTTCAACCTCGTCCTTGACGACGGCCTCGGCTTTGAGCTCAGCCTGAGGAAGGTCTCGGGGCTGTTCTGTCTTCTCTTGTTTTTTCTCCTCAGGCCTTTGAGGAGGCTCTGGCAAGGATTCGACCACCTCCAGAACGTCAGGCTCACGGGAGCCGCTCAGGCGCGCTAGTTGGCTTTCGGTGAGGCGTGGGCGCAGCCAGCCCGGCTTGGGACCGGATGCAGCTTTCAGATGGATCAGCTGGTTGTTGAAGACCGGTGTGATCGGCTCACCCAGCCCATTCAGCAGTTCCATCTGAATGTCGTGGCTGCCTGCGCCGTTGGATCCTTTGAGCCAAAGGGCTTCCTGGTGATCAACCAAAAAGCTGTCTCCATCAATGCTGATGCGGAGCCGCCAGCGTCCATCGCCCTCCCGCAGGTTTTGCAGCGGAGCATTCCAGATCAGCCAATCCACCAAAAGGGGTTGCAGGCCCTGCTCTCCGGCTGGTGAGACGGGGACCAGCCAGGGGGCATCGCGTTCGGGTTGTGTGCCCTGCAGTTTTTGCCAGAGGTGCAAGCGTCCTTGGATTGAGGCTCCCGGTGCTTGAACGGCTTCTCCCCAGGGGTAAGCGGCCCAGGCGCTGAACCGGTGACTGCCCGCTTCAAGGTCATCGATGCGGACCTCTAGGCGGTTTCCTTTGCTTTCGCTCAGCCGTAGGGGAGCGCGGTTGTCGATTTGGAGCACCACATGGGGGCCCAGACCCAGTTCGGGGTCGCTGCTGAGGGGCCAGTCGTCGATTTCGAAACGCAGCTCAAGGGCGTCAGAGGTAACGATGCTGTCGTTGCTTGGATCGATCAGCCGCAAGGAGGGGCGGTGCTGTTGCAGGTTCTGGCGCAGCTGTTGCACTGCCCCTGGAGGAGCCACTTCCTGGAGCTTCCCGCTGGGAGCTGAACTATGCAGCGGTTTGGCAGCGGACCCTGAATCGCGATTGAAGAATCCAGGGCGAGCATGAACAGGTAAGCCGGCACCAAGAAACAGCACTGCTGCCAGCAGAACAGCCCATATCGACTTCAGGCCAGGGCGATGCATCGGGCATGAACAGATCCGATCATTCTGAACAATCCGCCCTTCACTGGCATAGTTTTAGTTATTTAGGAAGCAAATATGCGTGAAATTGTATTGCCTACCGCTTGAGATCTTTGTTGTTTCGCTGATTCTCAGCCTTCTGCAGACGCCTGTCGCTGACTGGCTCGCCACGGGATTGAACCTTTGTAACTCAGGGCCCTTTAACCCCCTTCTCCGCCCCTATGCTTCCGCCAGCGGTCCCCTCTTTGGGGCCCCAGCTTCAGTGCAGGCAAGGGGTTTCGACCCCTTTGCCGTACTGACGCCCGAACGCTGATTCCTTGCGAATCCTTGTTCGGGGCCCCGATTGGCTTCGGCCCTTCGGAGGGGTGGCCCACCACCTCGAAACCCGTCCCTCGAGGAACGACTCGATGACCATCAGCCCACCTGAGCGTGGGAGTGACGCGAAAAGCCAGGTCGAGAAGGTTGACAATCCAGCAACCTTCGAGCTGTTCGGTAAGCCCGGACACTTCGACCGAGCTCTCGCGAAAGGTCCCAAAACCACCACCTGGGTTTGGAACCTTCACGCCAACGCTCACGACTTCGACGCTCACACGAGCGACCTTCAAGAGGTCTCTCGGCGGATCTTTTCCGCCCATTTCGGCCACCTGGCCGTCATCTTCATCTGGCTCAGCGGTGCCTTCTTCCATGGCGCCCGCTTCTCCAACTATTCCGGTTGGCTTGCTGATCCCACCCATGTGAAGCCAAGCGCCCAGCAGGTCTGGGCCGTCTTCGGCCAAGAAGTCCTCAACGGCGACATGGGTGCCGGTTTCCAAGGCATCCAAATCACCTCAGGCCTCTTCCAGATGTGGCGGGCCTGGGGCATCACCAGCGAAACCCAGCTCATGGCTCTGGCCATCGGTGCCCTGGTGATGGCCGGCCTCATGCTCAACGCCGGTGTTTTCCACTACCACAAGGCTGCGCCGAAGCTGGAGTGGTTCCAAAACGTTGAGTCGATGCTGAACCACCACCTGGCAGGTCTGCTGGGTCTCGGTTCACTGTCCTGGGCTGGTCACGTCATCCACGTGTCTGCTCCTGTCACCAAGTTGATGGATGCCATCGATGCCGGCCAACCGCTGGTGCTGAATGGCAAGACCATCGCTTCGGCTGCAGACATTCCGCTGCCCCACGAGTTCTTCAATCAGGACCTGCTGGCGCAGCTGTATCCCGGCTTCAGTGCTGGTGTCGGTGCCTTCTTCTCCGGCAACTGGGCTGCCTACAGCGATTTCCTCACCTTCAAGGGTGGTTTGAATCCTGTTACGGGAAGCCTCTGGATGACCGACATCGCCCATCACCATGTGGCGATTGCCGTGATGTTCATCGTTGCCGGTCACATGTACCGGACCAACTGGGGCATCGGTCACTCCATCAAGGAGATCCACGAAGGTCAGAAGGGTGATCCCCTGCTGTTCCCTGCCACCAACGGTCACGACGGTCTTTACGACTTCATGACCAATTCCTGGCATGCCCAGCTGGCGGTCAACCTCGCCATCGGCGGTTCAGTGAGCATCATCGTTGCTCAGCACATGTACGCGATGCCTCCGTATCCGTACCAAGCGATCGATTACCCCACCCAGATCGGGCTCTTCACCCACCACATTTGGATCGGCGGATTCCTGATCGTTGGTGCCGGCGCTCACGCCGCCATCGCCATGGTTCGCGATTACGACCCCGCCAAGCACATCGACAACGTGCTGGATCGGGTGCTCAAGGCTCGCGACGCCATCATCAGCCACCTCAACTGGGTCTGCATCTGGCTCGGAGCCCACAGCTTCGGCCTGTACATCCACAACGACACCATGCGTGCCCTGGGTCGTCCCCAGGACATGTTCAGCGATTCGGCGATCTCCATTCAGCCGATCTTTGCTCAGTGGATTCAGAACGTGCACGCCGCAGCTGCTGGCAGCACAGCTCCCAACGCCCTCGCGGGTGTGAGTGAAGTGTTCAACGGCTCTGTTGTCGCCGTCGGCGGCAAGGTTGCCGCTGCTCCCATGCCGCTCGGCACAGCCGACTTCATGGTTCACCACATCCACGCCTTCACGATTCACGTGACGGTGCTGATCCTGCTGAAGGGTGTCCTGTACGCCCGTAGCTCTCGCCTCATCCCTGATAAGGCCAACCTGGGCTTCCGCTTCTCCTGCGACGGTCCTGGTCGTGGTGGCACCTGCCAGGTCTCCGCTTGGGACCACGTGTTCCTGGGCCTGTTCTGGATGTACAACTCCCTGTCTGTTGTGATCTTCCACTTCTCCTGGAAGATGCAGAGCGACATCTGGGGAACGGTGAATGCCGACGGTTCCGTCGCGCACATCACCAACGGCAACTTTGCCCAAAGCGCCATCACCATCAATGGCTGGCTGCGTGACTTCCTGTGGGCTCAGGCCGTTCAGGTGATCAACAGCTATGGCTCGAACACGGCCGCCTACGGAATCATGTTCCTCGGCGCCCACTTCGTGTTCGCCTTCAGCCTGATGTTCCTCTTCAGCGGCCGCGGCTACTGGCAGGAACTGATCGAGTCCATCGTTTGGGCTCACAACAAGCTGAAGGTGGCTCCCGCCATCCAGCCCCGTGCTCTTTCCATCATCCAAGGCCGTGCCGTGGGTGTTGCCCATTACCTCTTGGGCGGAATTGCGACCACGTGGGCCTTCTTCCACGCCCACATTCTTGTGGTCGGCTGACCTCACCTGACCTCTCCCTCTAATGGCAACGAAATTCCCTTCGTTCAGCCAGGGTCTGGCCCAGGACCCGACAACCCGCCGTATTTGGTACGGGATCGCCACGGCTCACGACTTCGAGAGCCATGACGGAATGACGGAGGAGCGCCTCTACCAGAAGCTCTTCTCCACCCATTTCGGTCACCTCGCGATCATCGGCCTGTGGGTTTCGGGAAACCTGTTCCACATCGCCTGGCAGGGCAACTTCGAGCAGTGGGTCGGCGACCCACTGCACGTGCGCCCCATCGCTCACGCAATCTGGGATCCCCACTTCGGTCAAGGCGCCATTGACGCCTTCACCCAAGCGGGTGCTTCCTCCCCGGTGAACATCGCCTACTCAGGCCTTTATCACTGGTTCTACACAATCGGCATGAAGACGAATGCCGAGCTGTATCAGGGTTCCATCTTCATGATGATCCTGTCGGCTTGGGCCCTCTTCGCCGGCTGGTTGCACCTGCAGCCCAAGTTCCGTCCTTCTCTGGCCTGGTTCAAAAACGCTGAATCGCGTCTGAACCACCACCTCGCTGTCCTCTTCGGCTTCAGCTCCATCGCCTGGACCGGTCACCTGGTTCACGTTGCGATCCCCGAAGCCCGCGGTCAGCACGTTGGTTGGGACAACTTCCTCAACGTTCTGCCTCACCCCGCCGGTCTTGGACCCTTCTTCACCGGCAACTGGGGTGTTTACGCCGAAAACCCCGATTCTCTGAATCAGGTCTTCGGTAGTTCCGAAGGTGCCGGCACCGCCATCCTCACCTTCCTTGGTGGTTTCCACCCTCAGACAGAAGCCCTCTGGCTGACGGACATCGCCCACCACCACCTGGCCATCGGTTGCCTCTTCGTGATCGCCGGCCACATGTACCGGACCAACTTCGGTATCGGTCACTCCATCAAGGAGATCCTCGAAACCCACAACCCCCCGAAGGGCACCCCCGGTGACCTCGGCGCTGGCCACAAGGGTCTCTACGACACCATCAACAACAGCCTGCACTTCCAGCTTGGACTGGCTCTCGCCTCCCTCGGCGTGGTCACCAGCCTCGTGGCGCAGCACATGTACTCGATGCCGTCGTACGCCTTCATCGCGAAGGATTACACGACTCAGGCAGCCCTGTACACCCACCACCAGTACATCGCCATCGCGCTGATGTGTGGTGCCTTCGCCCACGGTGCGATCTTCTTCATCCGTGACTACGACCCCGAAGCCAACAAGGACAACGTCCTGGCCCGGATGCTCGAGCACAAGGAAGCGATCATCAGTCACCTGAGCTGGGTCTCCCTGTTCCTCGGTTTCCACACCCTCGGCCTCTACGTCCACAACGATGTGGTCGTTGCCTTCGGTACCCCCGAGAAGCAGATCCTGGTTGAGCCCGTGTTCGCCCAGTTCGTTCAGGCCGCCTCTGGTAAGGCCATGTACGGAATGGACGTGCTTCTCTCCAACGCCTCCAGCTCCGCCAGCCTTGCTTCCCAGAACATTCCTGGTGAGCACTACTGGCTGGACGCGATCAATGGCAACACCGATGTGTTCCTGCCCATCGGCCCTGGTGACTTCCTGGTTCACCACGCCATTGCTCTGGGTCTGCACACCACCACCCTGATCCTTGTGAAGGGTGCTCTGGATGCTCGCGGCTCCAAGCTGATGCCCGATAAGAAGGACTTCGGCTACTCCTTCCCCTGCGACGGCCCCGGCCGTGGCGGCACCTGCGACATCTCTGCCTGGGACGCCTTCTATCTGGCTGTCTTCTGGGCCTTGAACACCGTGGGTTGGCTGACCTTCTACTGGCACTGGAAGCACCTGGCCATCTGGTCCGGAAACGTGGCCCAGTTCAACGAATCCAGCACCTACCTGATGGGCTGGTTCCGCGACTACCTGTGGCTCAACTCCTCCCAGTTGATCAACGGCTACAACCCCTTCGGCAGCAACAACCTCGCCGTCTGGGCTTGGATGTTCCTCTTCGGACACCTGGTTTGGGCCACCGGCTTCATGTTCCTGATCTCCTGGCGGGGTTACTGGCAGGAACTGATCGAGACCATTGTCTGGGCTCACCAGCGCAGCCCCATCGCCAACATGATGGGTTACCGCGACAAGCCTGTGGCACTGTCCATCGTTCAGGCCCGTGTTGTCGGCTTGGCTCACTTCACGGTTGGCTATGTCCTGACGTACGCCGCCTTCCTGATTGCCTCGACTTCAGGGAAATTCGGTTGATTCCTTCCTGAATTAACCCGCGACGAGTCGTTCCTCGTTTCAAACGTCCCCATCCGGTTCGCCGGGTGGGGATTTTTGTTGTCTGTGCTTCGCAGTGGTTCTTTTGGACCGCGTTGTTCTCGTCTTGCTCTGGGCCTTCTCTAGCCTCAGTCCTCGATCGGGATCGGGCTGAACGTGGGCGAATGGGAGCACCTGCAGCGCAACGTTGGTGAGTGGCGCGGCTGGTTCGACAGCCTGGACCGGACGCTTCAACGCACCAAGCGCCAGCCCTCCCTGCTCAAGCTCGAACCGGCTCCCTCCGGTGTGCCACTGAATCTGACCCTGCTGCTCTGGCCTCAGGGAGCGGGATCGAGTTCTCCCCATCAACCGCCTACCGGCGAGCCTGAAAAGCGGATTGTTCAAAGTTTCACGCGGCTGGATCCCGACATGGGGGTCTTCGGCACCGGTAGTTTTTCAAGGGGGACGCTGCACCGCTCCACCTGGACCAAGCTCTATGCCGAGTTCGGGTTCTTGCATGAGCAACGCCGTCATCGCTTGGTGCTGCTTTGGGATGGTGCGGGGCAATTGGATCGGATTGTGCTGATCCGTGAGTTCCTCACCGGAAGTTCAGCCCTGGAATGTCCACCCCTGGAGCCAGATCAGCTGATCGGTGACTGGCGCTGCGACCACCCTTCGCCAGGGGACAACATCTGTTTTGGCGCAAGCGATCTTGATCGCTGGATCTTTTTGCCGGATGGAGGAGCCTTTCTGGCGCCTGCCCAGATTGATCCCCATCAGCCCTTCAACATCGAAGCGCTTTGGCTATCGAGTGCAACGCGCCTCGAGCGCATTTCACGTCGTTATTCAGAACACGGTGCCCTGACCTTGGTGAACCATCAATTGCTCACCCGTTGAGGCTGGGTTGGCTAGGGGGTGTTGCTTAAGTCAGCCCGGCCTCTGTTGCTGAAGGCAATGTCGAGAGTGCGCAGATAGGTGTGCAGGCCGGCATCCTGAATGGGCAGCACGTAGGCGTCGGCGCCGGATTCGTTGTGGTGAGAGTGCCAGTAGCCGGGCGGGGTCACGAAGGCTGCGCCGGCTGCCCAGTCTTCCCGGTGCCCATTGCGGATCATTCCGTTCTCATCCAGCTCGGTGCCGATCATCGTGTAGCAACCCGGTCGGCAGGCCACCGCAAAATCAAGGGCGATTGACTGGTGTCGGTGGGGCCGCTGCACCTGGCCTGCGGGGAGGATTCCCAACATGGCCCAGAGGGTGTGGGTGACGGTGCGCGTCTGAGGGAAGGCGTTGTTTCCCAACAGCACACTCACGCGATTGGCGTTGGCTCCGCGGGGATTGCTGGCGATGGCATCTAACTGCGCGCGAGCATCCTGGTGGCTGTAGAAGCAGGGTTCGAACACCGGTTTCACGGTGCTCACCCCCAGATAACGAAGCAGGGGAGCATCGTGCACCCAATACAGGCCGGCATGCGATTCGCTGCTGTGAATGGCTTCACCGCCAGCCGGAAGCACGAATGTGTCTCCCTCGCTCCAGTGATAAACCTGACCACAGGCTGCAGTTTGTCCATGGCCTCGGGCCACAAAGAACAGCTGACTGGTCGCATCCGCATGGGTGCGCAGGGATTCCTGATCCAGTCGGATGAAGTTGCCGCAGAGTGATGGACCGGTTGCCGGGCCTTCGCAGTGCAAGTCGGCACTCAAATCAAGAGGTTGCAGGGCCGTTCCGGCTTGATCAAAAAAACTGGCCGAAAAGCTGCGGTAGGGGATCGTGCTGATCAGCCCTTGCTGCAGGGGATTGGCTGCTGAGGCGTAATCGAAGAACTGCGCCTGGGAACTGGTTGCCGTTGTCGCCCGTGGGGTGATGGTCATCGTTCCCTCCAGCAGCAGAACCCTTGGATCGAGATCGCACCCTACGCGGTGGGCCTTCGATCGCGTTTCAGCATCAGATAGACGGCAGGGACGGCAAACAGGGACAGCAACGAGGCCACCAGCAGTCCGCTGAACACCACGGTGCCAATGCTGACCCTGCTGGCTGCTCCTGTGCCCTGGGCAAACAGAAGGGGCAGGAAACCCGCCAGGGATGTGACCGCCGTCAGCAGGATTGGGCGCATCCGGTTCACGGCTGCATCCACAACGGCCTCGCGCAGGGCCAGGCCTGCCGCCATCCGCTGGTTGGCGAATTCCACGATCAGAATTCCGTTCTTGGCCGCCAGGCTCACAAGCACCAGGAGTCCCATCTGGCCGTAAACATCCAGTGGAAGGCCCCGCAATTTCAAGCCGATCAGAGCCCCGAGCAGGGCCATCGGCACCGTGAGCAGGATGATCAACGGGTCAATGAAACTCTCGTAAAGAGCGGCCAGCAGCAGATAGACCACCGTCACGCCAAGGGCGAACAGCACCCAGGTCACCTGCCCAGCCCGTTGTTCCTCCAACGCCAGGCCCGTGAAGGCCAGGCCGATGTTGCTGCCTCCAATGCGATCACCGGCCTGGGTGAGGGCATCGATGGCTTCACCGCTGCTCACGGTTGGCGCCGGGATGGCTGTGATCCGGATGGCCCGGTTGAGTCCGTAGTGGCGAATGTTGTTGACGCCCTCCTCGCGGGTCAGGCTTGCCACGCTGGCCACCGACACCAGCTCACCGCTGCGGTTGCGCACCATCAGCCCGGTGAGGTCTTCCGGCCGACGTCGCTCTCTGCCTTCCAGCTGCAGAACAATCGAGCGGATGCGACCGTCGTCGTAGGTGTCATCGATGTAGCGGCCGCCGAAGGCGGTGCCGATCTCCCGCAGGGTTGCGCCGTAGTCGAGATCGAGAGCAGCCAGTTGGTCGCGGTTGAGCTCCAGCCGCCAGCGGGGGAAGCTGGCATCAAAGCGGGAGCTCACCCGTTCAAAGCGGTCCGTCGCCTTGGCCGTCTGGATGAAATTCTGGGCCACTTGGCCGAATTGCTCCAGGCTGAGTTGCCCTCCGCTGCGGTCCAGCAGTTCCAGCGAAAGTCCTGATTCACTGCTGAAGCCCCGCACGGTTGGTGGGGTGATCAGCACGACCCTGGCCTCACCAACCCGTTGCTGAATCTTGCGATTGAGACGGCGTTTGATGGCGTTGCTGCTCTGCTCTTTGCCAGGTCGATCCTTGCGTGGCTGGAGGCGCAGGTAAAATGAACCACGGTCTTCTCCGCTCTGTCCGAAGGAGCTGCCGGCATAAAAGTTGCCGGTGCGTACCAGGGGCTCATCGCTGACGACCCGTCGGATGTCGTCCATCACGGCCACGCTGCGTTCAAGGCTGGCGCCATCGGGCAGGGTGAAGTAGCCGCGGATCTGGCCTTGGTCGTCATCAGGGATGAACGCCGTTGGCATCACTGCCAATCCTGAGGCCGTGATGACAAGGCCGCTCAGCAGTACGAGTGCGATGCGTCGCTTGCGCTGAAGCCAGTGCTCGAGTTGTTTCGCGTATTGGGATTGCAGGGTTTGCATGCCCTGCCGAAGCCAGTGGCTGAGCTTGCCGATGGCCCCAGGAAGACGGCCGCCCCCTGGGCCCAACACCCGGGCGCAGGCCATCGGGGTGAAGCTGAGCGCATTCAAGGTGGAGAACAGAATCGCTCCGCTGATGGCCAGGGCGATCGGTTGATAGAGGCGTCCGATCGATCCGGGAATGAGCAGCACGGGCAGGAACACGGCTGCCAGAACCAATGAGGTGGCCACAACGGCCGTCGCCAGCTCAGCCATGGCGTCTTCGGCCGCCTGTTCGGGGGGTCTGCCCCGTTCGATGCGTCCGGCAATGTCTTCACTCACGACGATGGCGTCATCCACAACGATCCCGGTGGCCAGCACCAGGCCAAACAGGATCAGGCTGTTGAGATTGGAACCGCTCAGTTTCACCAGGCTGAGGCTTCCCACCAGCGCCACCGGCACGGCAAGGCCAGGGATCAGGGCGAGACGCCAGCGGCCCAGAAACAGCACCAGCACCACCAGCACCAGCAGCACGGCATCGCGCAAGGTGATGAAGGTGCGATCGAGGTTGGCCTGAACCGTGTCGGCCACATCCACGATCATTGAGACCTCGATGCCCGGGGGAAAGCTCGCTTCCAACTGCTTCAGCTTGCGCTTGATCGCCCTGCTCACCTCCAGGGCATTGGCCCCATCGCGCTGGTAGATCCCAACGGCCACCGAACGCTCGCCAGCCAGATTCATGGCCTCGCGTCCGTAGTTGCGCTGTCCGAGGGCAACCCGTCCCACATCCTTCAGGCGCAGCAGCCCGCCGTTCTCGAACCGGCGCAAGACGAGATTCTCGAAATCCGATTGGCTGCGAAGACGCCCTTCCGCTTCCACCGGAAGGCTCAGCACTTGGCCCTCTGGAACTGGGGCAGCCCCGATGCTGCCAACGGCAGCTAAAACGTTCTGTTCAGCCAGGGCTCGGCTGACATCGCCAAGGGTGAGGTTGGTCTGTTCGAGGCGTTGCGGATCCAACCAGAGGCGATAAGAGAGTTCACTGCTGCCGAAGATCCGCACATCACCGATGCCTGGTGTGCTGAGCAGCGCGTCCCGCAGGGTCTGGTCCAGCCAGCCCGTTAGAAAGGTGGGGACGTATTGATCCGGCGGGTGGCTGAACCCCAGGATCATCAAGAGGTCTTCCGAGGAGCGCCGCACCTGGAGCCCCTGGCGCGTCACGGCCTGGGGCAGTCGGCGGCTGGCCAGGTTCACCTCGTTTTGAACCTTGATCGCATTCAGCTCGGGATCACCCGCGTTGAAGCGCAACGAGATGCTGGCGCCGCCCTGCCTGCTGGTTGAGCTGATGCTTTCGACCCCCTCAAGGCCATTCAGCTGTTGTTCCAATATCCGGGTCACGCTCTGCTCCACCACCTCCGGTGAAGCCGCCGGGAAGCTGGCGCTCACACTCACGCGGGTGGGAGCGAGGGGCGGAAGATCCTCCAGTCCCAGGCCGAACAACGCCGTGCAGCCCGCCAAAAGGATCAGCAGGCTGCAGACGACCGTCAGAACCGGCCGCCGAAGAAACGGCTGGGAGATCGACCGCACCGGGGCGTCTCAAATGTGAATGAATCCTGCCAGGAAAAATCCCCCGATCGCCTGGAATCAGGCAACCGGGGGATGAATAGTTTTTGTCAGAGGGTTCAGTGAACTGCTTCAGCCGACGCTCCAGACACCAGCAGCGATCTTGAACAGTTCCTGCACGTGAACGGTGTTGCACAGGAACCAGGCGAAAACGGCACCGCCGCAACCACCCAGCCAGAACCCACTGGTGAAGTCAGCCCAACCGGTGCGGGTGAACAGGTCGGCTGGGGGATTCTCAACCGTCACATCTGCAGGGGGGATGTTGGGTTGCTTGCCGGGCTGGTTGTAGAGCAGGAACAGCAGGCTGAGGATGTGCACGGCGCCAATGGCAGCCAGCAGACCAGCGGTTTGCTGGTACTCCGTGGCACGCAGGGGACCACAGATGGTGAAGGGGCCGTAGAGCAGATAACCGAAGGCTGCACCGGTTTCCAGGCCACGGAAGTTCGGGGAAATCCCGGGGCGGTACAGGGGCAGGTTGTTGATCAGGCCCTTGATGAAATAGCCGCTGTTGACGGGTGTCGCAAGGTTGCCGACGCAGGGATCAGCAGCAGGAGTGACGGTCATGAGGTACGAGTGCTGAGGGGTTGAAACGGTCCGCAGGTCGCGGTCACTCGGCAGCGGTGATCACTCGACCAACAAGGACGATGAACACTGCGGGGAACACGATTCCGGTGATGGGCACGAAAATCGCAGGCAGCCAGGCAGCAGCGAAATCTCCAGTCATGTCGAGGCCAAAAGCTTCGCAGCTACTGTAAGTAGGTCCGTTCTGACGGCCTGCTTTAGGCCCCGACGGCGACATAAAAGTTCAATCCGCATGCAGAACGTTCTCCTCCCCGGTGCCGTCGTGCTGCTCACGGTGGTGCTCTGGTTGCGCAGGAAGCCGGTGAAGCCGATGCTTTCCAGCACGGATGCCAGCCGTGTCGCACAGATCAATCGTGCCCAGTTGGAACTGGTGATTGAGTCCGCTGCTGATGGGGAATCTGCCGATGCTTCCCTGGAGTCCTGGACGGCGCCGACCAGTCCCTTGGAGCGTCTTGCCCTGGAGCGTCGTCTCAAGGCTGATATGGAGGTCGGACCGGAGGAGCGTTTGCGCGCTGTTCGTTTGGCTGCCCGATGGGGACACCGTTCGGCGCTGCCCCTGCTGCGCCAGGCGCTGCGTGACAGCGATGCGCGTGTGGTGGAAGCAGCTGCCGCTGCGATCGCACCGTTCCGCGGCGCGCCGGCCGCTGCCCCGATCCGTCAGCAGGCTCGGCCGCCGCGCAATGTTTCGCGGATGCGATAAATCGGGCGATCCTGGCTTTCGTGGTAGGTGCGGATCAGCAGTTCACCCAGCAGTCCGAAGCAGAACAGTTGAATGCCAGCCAAGCCAAGCACCACCGCCAGGGTGAGCAGTGGGCGATTGGCAATGTCGCCTCCCATCACCTTGATCACAAGGAGATAGGTGCTGGTGATCAGGCTGGCGGCGATGGCCAGCAGCCCTCCGAAGCCGAACACGTACATCGGCCGGGTCAGAAAACGCTTCATGAACCAGACGGTGAGCAGATCCATCAGCACACGGAAGGTGCGATCGATCCCGTACTTGCTGCTCCCGAACTGACGAGCCCGGTGGTTCACCTTCACTTCGGTGATCCGTGCACCCTCGATGAAGGCCAGGGCGGGAAGAAAGCGATGCAGCTCCCCATAGAGCCGCATGTCTGAGAGCACCTCGCGGCGATAGGCCTTGAGGGAGCAGCCGTAGTCATGCAGCCGCACACCGGTTACCCGGCCGATCAAGCGGTTGGCGATCCGGGAGGGAAGTTTGCGCTGGAGGGCGGCGTCCTGGCGCTGATGGCGCCAGCCACTGACAAGGTCGTAACCCTCTCGCAGTTTGGCCAGCAGCATGGGGATGTCGGCTGGATCGTTCTGCAGATCTCCATCGAGGCTGACGATCACCTCTCCGCCAGCCACATCAAACCCAGCTGCCATGGCTGCGGTCTGGCCATAGTTCTTGCGCAGCAGCACAGCCACCACTTCGGGCACTTCGGCGCTGAGCTTGGCCAGCACGTTCGCGGTGCGGTCGCTGGATCCGTCGTCGACCAGAACCAGCTCAAAAGCCTCATCGGTTGGACGCAGCGCTGAAAGGAGCTGCTCAACCAGATGAGGCAGGCTTTCCTCTTCGTTGTACAGCGGCACCACCACCGAGAGATTCAGGGGTGCACTCATGCCGGTCGCGCTGCGAGTCGCTCAACTTAAGCAGGGGCCCGGTTCATCCGGCAGCCAGCGTCAGGAGAGATGCGATCCGTCATGGCAACGCACCACACGGCCTGCGCCGCGGAATTCAGCCCTGTAGTGGCAAGCCACCGGGTGTTGATCGCTGCTGTGCAAGCTGTCGATGCCGATCCCATTGCGCCCATGGTTCTGGCCTGAGCTGTGGCGGTAGCGGCCCTCGCCGAGATGGATCCCCACATGGGTGCAACGCCGCCGTGTGCCAAAAAACAGCAGATCTCCAGGGCGCAGCAGGCTGTGATCGTCGGGCAGAGCTGCAACAGGTTGGCAGAACCGCTCCTGTTGATAGGCATCTCGCGGAATCCAAATGTCCTGGCTGGCGAAGGCCATCTGCATCAGACCGGAACAATCCATGTCCGGTTCTGTGGTGCCTCCCCAGAGGTAGACATTGGGGTGCTGCTGGGCGGTTTCGCTCCAGGCGAGCACGCTGGGTAGGCGTCGTTCAATCTCCGTCGCGCTCAGCGGCGACGGTCGCCAGGCCGCGCATCGCTCAGCTCGCCCCAGAACCGCATCGAGTTCAAGCCAGCAGCGGTAGCCATCCTCCAGCAGCTGAACAGCGATCCTCTTGGGCTGCCTCTCCAGAATGCGAAAACGGCGTCCACGACAGGCCTGGGTGGTCAGACTCGCGCCGTCAGATCGCGAATAACCATTCACGTCAGCGCACAGCTGCCAACTGGAGCCTGTCTGAATCAGGTCCGGGGCCAGCAGGGTGCCTAACGTCGCCATGGCCCAATCGAATCGCTATGGCGTTCTACCGTCCCGATCCCGCAATGGCGGCTCGGCTTGAGGCGGCCCTCGATGGGCTCGATGCCGACGGTCGCCCGGGGCTGCGCAACAGCCTGGCGATCACCTGGGTGCGGTACGACGACGCTGCACCGGAGGCGGGTCAGGGCCGTGGTGCTTCCTGGAACCAAGACCGGATCCTCTATCCGGCCAGCGTGGTGAAGCTGTTCTATGCCGTCGCCGTTGAGCAGTGGCTGCAGCGTGACCTGATCCCTGAGAGCGACGAAATGCGGCGCGCGATGTGCGACATGATCGCCGACTCCAGCAACGATGCCACGGGGCTTGTGGTGGATCTGCTCACAGGCACTACCAGTGGCCCTGCCCTCCATGGCGAACGCTGGGAGCTTTGGACGCAGCAGCGTCGGTTGATCAATGGCTGGTTGCAGAGCCTGGCCTGGCCGGAACTTGAGGCGGTGAATTGCTGCCAGAAGACCTGGGGTGATGGTCCCTATGGCCGGGAGAAAATGTTCTACGGGGGCGACAACAGCAACCGCAATGGCTTGTCCACGGTTGCGACAGCCCGGATGCTGGAGGCTGTGATGACCGGTGCGGTGGTGTCGCCACCGGCCTGTCGTCGGCTGCAGGGTCTGTTGCGGCGCTCGCTCGATCAAAAGCAGCGTCGCGCTGATCCTGAAAACCAGGTGGATGGCTTTCTCGGTGAGGGCTTACCTGAGGACGCTCTGCTGTGGAGCAAGGCGGGCTGGATGAGTCAGGCCCGTCATGACGCCGCCTGGTTCCAGGCGTCTGAACAGCAGCCGCCCAGCTTGCTTGTGGTGTTCACCACGGGGCCTGATCGCGCCAGGGACGCATCGCTTTTGCCCGAGCTGGCACGGCAACTCAACCAATTCACCAGCTCCGAGGAGCGGGCGGATTGAGTTAATGAACTTGGAACGGAAAGACAGCAATACTGACTGATAAGTAGAGGCACTGGAATAAGGGGATAGATAACGACCCCGGCGCCTTCAAGGGAATTTCCATACTTGCAATAATGTCATTACGTCTTTTGAATGCGTAGCCTTCCTCAAGAACAATCGTCTGCGTATTTTTTCAAATAAATTATTGTAAGCGAGAGGGATTGTCTAGCTAATTGCAATAGCTGCTTTGGTAAAGCAATATTTACTTGCTGGGGATTTTAACAAGAGGCTGATGATCTTACGAGGCTCAGCATTTTGATCTTAATTTTGGTGTAGTACATCTTTGGACTCCTGACGTCGCTCTTGCAGCTACTCACTTCATTGAAATTGCGATTCTCTGCATTGAGCTGCCCATAATCATCAGGTCTTTGCTGTCACTACTTTAGGTGGCCTTTGATATTTAGAGCAAGCAATCGTAAGACCGTATGCGTGCATTGGACACTACTGAGGTGTTCAACTTTTCTTCGGTTCGCTCCTTCTTCATTGGTGGCGATTGGCGCTAAAAGAAGAACATGGACGATATCAAAGCTTTTTTAGACGTGGTAGCCCGTCTTTGATAGGTGAGCCATATCACTAACTTCTTAAGTTCTTGGTGAGGAGACGGTTGTATGCGCCCGGAGTGAGCACTTTTAGCTGGCATGGTAGTGAGGTGACAGAGGTTGATAGAGCACTCTGTGCCGATTGCGAGGTCAGAGAAAGCCTTCGATCCTTAGAAGTTATATCCAGGATGAACACACAGAGCAGCAGGATCTTCCAATTCAAAGGGTCTGCTAGCTGTTGGACGCATGGTCTTTAAGTGAGCCTCAAGTTTGCACACGACCATTGTATAAGAAATGCTAATCAAGGCTGTTTCCCGACCACCGGTATTGCTCGATTGAACTCTGGCTTGCCGGCTGCTAAGGCGCATCTGCCCAATGAGCGTCAAGCATTCAAAATCCTGTATACATGCATTTAACTGAATCTTGTCTATACGTATTGACGCAAATGAGAGTAAGCATTGTCGTGTCAATTTTGTATTTACGACAATTCGAGGTTTGTCCATACAAGTAGCCGTAGACACATCTCTGGTATGCGCAGATACTTGGAGAAGTCCTCACGGATGATCTAGTAGGCATCCCAGCATGGCACATGAAAACTCCACCTCTGAGACCTCGAGTTTCATAGATATTTCAGATATTTTTAGTGCTTCGGAGTTTTTAAACGATGATGCAGATATAGTTTTTGATAATTTTGAGTTTGCCAGTGTTGTTACTGGCTTGCTTCTTCAGCCTGGTCAGAACCAAGATGATTACATCGGATTTTTACCTCCAGATAATGGATCCCTGCAATGGAATATTCGTGATGATGGAGTCATTACCAATTGGAGAAATGTCCAAGAGGGTGATTCAATCAAATTTAGCGCTAACCAGCAAGGTAATTATCATGTAATTGGCGAACAAGAAATTGGATCAGATAGTTTTTCAAAGCTTGACGATCTTATTTTTCGCTTTGCTCCTAGCGCAGAAGCTAATATTGCAACTAAGACTGCATTCTTTGATGACAATCATTATGCTGAATTATTTGGATTTGAAGCGAACCAAACCGTAAAAAATCAACTCAATGATATATCTCTTGGGATTACCAATTCAGCGGCACAGTCCTACGCCGTCGGGCAGGCTGTAGGCATCAGTGGTACTGAGGCGAGTGTCGGTGGAGATTTAAACATTTCCACACCTGTTCAGGGAGCTGTAGCGTCGGGGGCAGCCGCTGTTACATCGAACAGCGTCGCACTTACAGAGGGTACGAGTTTTGGAGGGATCTTTGGAAACACCATCAAGAATTCACAGTCTGACAATTTATCTTTGAATGCAGCTGCTGATCTTAATGCTGTTGCGGACGTCACCTCCTCTCTCTCTTCCTTTGCAGACACAAAAGCGGACTTATCGCATGCATTAGTCGATGCTGATGCGCATACCCGCGTTGGGATGAAATTACCAGCCGATGGCGGTTTTGGTCTGTTGTTGGATCCTACAAATGGCGGTTTTGGTATTGCCAATATTGATATGACTGGAGGCGGAGATGTCCAAATGTCTGCGGATGTTCTCATAGGTGCCGATGCAGGTGCAAAGAGTACCGAGGGAAGAGCAAGAGCTATCGTCGAAGTATCTAAGGTGAGTGGCCTTGAGGATTCAGCTTCAGTTTCAGGTGATAATCTTGATATTAAAGGTATATCAGGAGCGGAATTGAGTTCCACTTCATACAGTGATCGTGGCAATGCAGAATCTAAAGTTTCGATGAATGAGTCTATGGGAATTCTTGCGAGGATGGACGATGAGCAAGAATTAATGAATGGTGGAACAGTTGTTGGAGATTCTGATTCGACTCCATATCAGGCGGGTGGAAGCCTTTCAATTTCGACGGGCTCGCAGTTAAAGGCTTCTACCCGCTCCGTCATTGTTGGTGATGGTTTGCAAGATGCATTTGAGATAGATGGTTTCGACCAAGCTATTTCAGATGCAGATTTAGGTGAAGCTTTTGGTCTTTTTAGCGAAAAACCAATGGGGCTCAAGATGAAAGCAGCTGACTTAATGGATCTTGATATTGAGAGTGACGTTGATATCTATACGACAGCAAATGCCACACTCGGTAATGCGACATCATCTAGTAGTATTTTTCAGAATAATGGAGCCTACAATGCAAATATTAGTGCTGGAAGTAACGGTTTGATTGATGCTGACGCTTTGACGCAGATAATAACGGCTGCAAATACCGTAGTTGGGGATACGGAAGCTTCTGGCACAGCTTTGAATACAGCAGCTATTGGATCATCGCAGTTTTCTTTTCCAGGCCTGGAAGCAGAAATTGATGCTGTATCTGGTTCCATAGGCGAAAGTCAAGCGATCAGCACTAGTGGTGTTGCAGAATCTTCACTTGCACTCAGCACCATGGGTATCAACGGTATTAATTCTGGTGGAGTAGTAGCAAAGGTTGAAGGTGCAGAACTTATTAATGCGGTTGCAACTAGCACAGGCTTCAGTGAATCTGCAGCTGTATCTGGAAGTGATTCTCGCGATTTGGTGAGCGCAGATACAAATCAATCGGCATTGGGATTGAATGATTACTCGATTAGTACGGATAATAGCCTTGAAATTACTTCGATTGCAGATATTGAATCAGGCGCTACATCCATTTTCGGAACAACAACGATTTAGCATTCTAACTTGTTGATTTGATTTGACTCTCTATCCTACTCCTCTCATCGTATTTAAAAAATCCCTATGACCATGTCGAAATGATTCCCTTTTAGATTTCTTGCACGGTTTTTGTTATCAGTTATTTCTTGCGAAGAAGTTTTTCATCTGAAAGTATGGGATAATTAATTGTCGCCTAGAAATCCTAGAAGGAGCTCTGTTGTGGAGCGTAAAGTTTGTCATTGTTCAGGCATATCCACGATGTTAGATTTTTTACTAATTTGTTTAGACTTGGCAGCCCCGATTCGCTTGGATCTAATTCTTGATGAAGCTTAGCACGAGTAAATTTACCCTTTACTCGTATTTCAATCTTGTCTACGTCTTTGTCTTTGCATGAAGCTCTTAGGCTTTGTTGGCTCTCGATCTGCTTTGCCCAGAAGTTCTTTGATCTTGAGAGGTTGCCAATTTGCATATGCCACCAATTATCTTTTTTGATTGGTATAGTGCTGTAGATAAAGTAATAAGCACTCCACCTCTGTTCTTTTTTTTCGTCTTGATTTGCCTGTGCTATTTCTTCAGACTCCCCAAAGAATCTTTGTGGCTGAGGTTTAAAGTTATTGGGTACTATAATTTTATCTCTATTTTGATCTGAAACAATCGGCAGAGTATTATTGACTTCTACAAACTGCTCATCAATAAATATCCAATTCCTCTTTAGCTCTGGATTGTTTGTTTTTTTCCATGCTTGCGCTGCTTGAGCCGTTTCTTTTGGTGGTATCCATGGTCTTCCTGAGGAAACACATCCATTCAGCAGCAGAAGAAGTTGGCCTAAAGCTAGACAATTTTTATATCTGATGGATCTAAATCCGATGAGCCGTCTGTCTGGCGGACGACAGCAAGAACATCGCTTCCTTGAGTCCAATCTCCATCTTGGTCGAACATCACTGATTCTATATCGTGTGCATAGGCCATTTTTATTGACGTGGCTTGTTGGCCTTGAATATTTTCCAAAGTGTCGTAGATCATCGCTGCATCATCGTTAACACCCTCAGCCATTGCAGCGGTTATGAAAATTGGTTCTGCGCCCCTGTTGATACCCGTTAATGCAGCTGAAAGTTCAAGTGCGTCACCCTCAGACGCATTGAAATCACTAACTATGTCTGTTCCTCTTCCAAAGCTACTCACATCAAATACAAACCGATCTGCACCCGCACCACCCCTCAATACGTCAGACCCAACACCTCCACTGATCATGTCGTTGCCATTCCCACCAATAATGACATCCTCACCAGTTCCACCAAATAGTTGCATCGATTTCGATTCATTGGCAATTGCTATGCGGTCATCACCGCTTCCAGCATCAACAATGGAACCCTCTGCGCTGTCCATTTCGATGCGATCATCACCGGAGCCGCCGTGGAGAACGCTGTTGATAACCGAACCATTTATTTCATCATCACCCGTGCTGGTGTTGATGTACGAGTCAACAATCCCCCTTGATGTGTCCAGATGAATACCCTCACCACTAATCTTTCCTTCCACTAGATCATCCCCAGCACCTGTATTTATTGCACTGTTGTTGATTCCCGCTGACTGTGAAAGTGTTTTCGCTAAAGCGCTGTCTTCCTCTAAATCTTGACCAAAAGCATTGCCCAAGTTGATATCTTGCACTGCTTCGCCTCTTACTATGTCAGCACCTTTTCCGAGAATAATATTAGTTTCATTGAGTCCCATTGCAACAAACTCATCAAGCTCTGATCCTGTGAATCCAGCCCAATTGGAGAAATCTGCTTCAATTACTGCTTCTGCATCGATGACATTGCTTCCATCTCCATCTCCAAATATTGTTGTCCCTAGAATGCCATAACTGCTTGCACTTGTACTTTCACCAATTTCAATGTCTCCGATGTTATTTTCGGCGTCTGTAACACTGCTAGCAGCTTCATCTATAGATACCTGATTGTGTGCAAGAAGGGTGCTACTACCGTCTTCATCCAAAAGAATTACGGTATTGTCGTCTCCTTGGAGGTCCTCAGAGTTCAATTCAGCAGCATCAACAAGCTTGATATTGACAGAGGAGTAAGAATCCGATTGAACAAATCCCTCTCCAATAAGATTAATATCTGTATCGTTGATCCCGATTGAATGGGCTTGCAACGATTCAATGATACTGCTGTCACTCACACCGCTTAATTGAGCTGTGGCTAGGGCATCAGCCTCCACATTAGAAGTAATTGTCAGAGTTGTGGTCTCATTCCCATCATTTCCATCAATCGCAGTGGCGAGTGAGTCTGTATTCAAGATATTGTTGGCACCATTATCGATTCCTAAAGAACTAGCAACTGCCTCAACATTTAGGCCCTCTTCAGAATTGGTTGTAAAGTCCGCGTCACTCCAACCAATTGCTTGAGCACTGGTGTCGATGTTGATTTCGTTTAGATCGCTTTGGGAGCTCGCGTCTGCTTCTATACGCAGTGTCGCACCTTGACCAGCCGTAGCTTTAAGAAGTCCATCAGGGTTAAGTGTTAACAGCTCTGGATCCCAATCTGATTCTTGATGTGTGCTGAGGCCATAGGCCTCTGCTTCCGCAAGCACTTGATCTGTTCTAGCTGAGCTGAAGTTCAGAATGTCTGTTAGTTGTTCGTCATTTTTTGTTCCTACCGCTTCAGCACTTGATTTTGATTCTAGATCAATTTTGCCACCCACATCAATCTGATTCGCCATTTCGACGGCGTAGGACTTCGAGCTAGCTACAGCACGCTTCACATCGTGACTAGCTACAAGACCCGCTTCAGCGGTGTCTTCGAAGTCCATTTCAAATAGGTTGAGCTCGCTGGCCATCGCCAACAATCCAAACTGCTGTCTTAAAAAAATACTCTTTAAAGCGCCTTGTTGCAACCTCGTCAACCTCTTTTGGGTGTGTAGATAGAGCAATACTCAGGATCCAATTTTCTTGCTTTAAGTCCATGCAAATTTTTTTTCTTTTTCGGCCAAATCCATTCTGCCGCAAGCCCTCTCGAGCTTTTGCTCTAATTAATATCGCTCACTATATGTATTGTTAGTTGTCTATACGTGTTCACGTCGTGTCTAGATGTATAGCTTCGTATGTGTAGAAAATCTCAGTCTCTTTGGGGCTTCTGCCCTGGTATGGCTTTTCGGTATATACGTATTGATTTGCGCTGAAATTATTGATTAGTATTGCTTATCTTGATGCTCTTTCTCTGGCTTTGTTCTGCGACTCCAGAGGTTGTGTTGCTCCAGCAATACAACGCAGTCTTCTTTGAAACGCTAGTTGTGCCCTTGTCTTTGAACTTCTTTGATGCCAATTATTGCCTTAACTACATTATATCAATGTATTATCCACGGCTCTGTCTATACAAATACCCCTTAGAACCCCTGCCACCAGTGGCTTTTACGTGTTGTTGTTGTCTTCTTTCTGCTGCTAGCTTCTGACTAATGGCGACTTTGTTGGGAGCATGGCCCTAACAACTATCCCTAGCAGCCCTTCTGTCCTCTATGGCAGCGGCAGTGGGGAGAGCTATGGTTTTGCCCCGGGAACAACCTATGTCTTTGGTGGTGGTGGAAACGATAATTTCCTGGCTAGTACAAGCTATACCGCTCTTTATGGCGGTTCCGTTCAAGATTACGCCTTCACAGTTTCAATAGGTGATGGCGGTAACGAGATTCTCTTCATTGAGGATCTTCGAGTCGGATCGCCAGATGGTGTCGACCGTTATGAGGGAGAAGGCTCACTGGGATTCGGATTTGATTCAAATTCGATCGCCGCAAACCAAGTCTTGGATCTTCGATCCTCTTCAGACCTTAGGGACGCTTTTCCTTCTGCACCTAATAATTTACCAACAGCAGTTGTAGATTCGATCAGCTTGTCGGAAGATCAAGCCCTCGAGTTTAATGTTGTGGCTAACGACATAGACTTAGATTCAGACTCTTTGCGTGCCATCGCGGTTTATAATCCACCTGGTAATTCTGGTGTAGCGACTTTAGATTTTTCTGGTGATATTACATATTCAGCAATTGGCAGTTTTGATTATCTAAGTCCTTCTCAATCTTCGACCGAATCCTTCACTTATATTGTCAGCGATGGTCATGCAGGATCTGACGAGGGTTTTGTAGATGTAACTATTACCGGTGCTAATGATGTCCCGGTTGCCAGGCCTGACCAGATTACTTTAAGGCAAGATCAGGCTAGAACATTCAGCCCTTTACTCAATGACGTAGATGTTGATCAAGTTGACTCTCTCCGCATTGTCGACGTCAGCGGACAGCCCGGTAATCAAGGCCTTGTTGAGATTAGCGATGATGCATTAAGCCTCACCTACACCGCTTCTGATCGTTTTGATAGCCTACCAGCCGGACAGACTGGCTTTGAATCTTTTTCGTACACAGTTGAGGATGACTTCGGTGCACGTGCTCAATCGGAGGTTAATGTAACTATTGTCGGCATTAATGATAAGCCGTCGGTCATTGATGACTCTATTAGCCTAACGGAGGACCAGGCACTTAAGTTCGATCCTGCGGTCAATGATACTGATATTGATCAAGGACAGACAGTCAGGCCGAGCGCTGTAACTCAGCCTTCCGGGAGCAATGGCACCGTAGTTGTTGATCATGATGGCAATATTACATATTCTGCAATTGGTAATTTTGACTATCTTGGCTCAGGAGATACTGCTACAGAAGTTTTCTATTACACCGGTGTTGATGGTTACGGTGGAAGCGATTCAGGCTTAGTCAATGTGGTTATTGAGGGTGTTAATGATGCGCCTATCGCCCAACGTGATCAAGTCATTGTAAGCGAGGATTCAGTTCTAACCTTTAATCCCTCTGGTAACGATATTGACCTAGATCAGGCTGACAGCCTCCGTACCGTAGATGTATTTAATCCTGCTGGCAATAGTGGTAATGCATATTTATTGGATGGACAAGCAGTTTATGAAACCAATTCTGCGTTTGAATCCCTGCCTGTTGGTGGACAAACGACCGAAACTTTCTTCTACGAAGTATCCGACCAAAACAATAGTGTGGATCAGGGACAAGTCGATGTAACGATTAAGGGTGTTAACGACGATCCTGTTGCTGTCGCTGATTCAGTTCTAGTCTCAGCGAATAGTATTATTGAGATTGATGTTACTTCAAATGATACTGATATAGATGCGGGCGATAAGCTGAGTGTTTTGAATGTTGTCAATCAACCTACAAACAAGGGCCAGGTTTCCTTTCAGGCTGGTCGCGTTATTTATAATCCCGTTGATCGTTTCGATGATGTTCCCCTCGGTGGATCGGCCAGTGAATCATTTGAGTACACCGTAACAGATGGCAATGGCGGCTACGATGTTGCTTCTGTTACCGTCCAAATTCAAGGCGAGAATGATAATCCAGTATCTAATCCTGATAACTATACTGTAAATCAGGGTGAATTTATTTCTGTCGATCCAGCATCAAACGACACTGATATTGATAGGGGTGACACACTTGCTGTTATATCTGCCTCAGGCAGAGTCGGATCAGGTGGAGGTGTGAATGTAGATTCTTCGGGTTCGGTAATTTATAGTGCTAGTAGTGGTTTTGAATATTTAGCTCAAGGAGAAACTACAACAGAGACATTTGACTATACAGTTTCTGACCAGCATGGTTCAACCGATCAAGGGGAGGCGATTGTTACTGTCGTTGGTGTTAATGATAGCCCCGTCGCATCCGATGATCAAGTTGTCCTTTCGGAAGAACAGATTCTTGAAAACGCCAATACATTATTGCTTGCTAATGATAGTGATGTAGATAATAATTCTCAGCTCAAGGTCTCAAGTGTTGAGGATAATAGTTCTAACCGCGGTGCTCTTGATTATACTTCAGAATCAGGTCGTGTTATTTACAATCCTGTTGGTAAATTTGATCATCTTGCTGAGGGAGATCAAGAGTTCGCTACGTTTAATTATTCTGTTTCAGATGAGTATGGTGCTACGCATGAAGCTCAAGTTAATGTCACTATTACCGGGGTGAACGATGCCCCTGTTGCTAATTCAGATAATATAAGTCTTTTTGAAAATGAATCTCAAACATTTAATCCAGCGGACAACGATACTGATGTTGACTTAGGTGATACACGTCGTGTTACTTCAGTCACTAATCCTACCTCAAATTTTGGAACTGCAATCTTAGATCCTGTCACAGCATATGTTTCCTATACCACCGGGTCTGGATTCGACTACCTGGCTGAGGGAGAGCAAGCGACTGAAATTTTCACCTATACGGTTGAGGATCGCTTTAATGGTACCGATCAAGGAGATGTGATTGTTACAGTCACTGGTGTTAATGATACGCCTGAAGCTGTTAACGATGTTCAGTATGTGAACGAGGACTCAAGCAAAGTATTTGATCCAACATTAAATGATCGCGATGTTGATAATGGCGATGTCCTGCACCTAGCATCAGCTCATTTGAATTCTGGTGCCCGAGGAGAAATTGAAATACTTGCCAATGGTCAGATTCATTATGACTCTTCCAACAAGTTTGATGAATTACCTCAGGGAAGTAGTGCAACCGAATCTTTAACCTATGCGGTTAGTGATCAGATCGGATCTCAAAGTGTTGGTACTGTTGATATTGTGATCACTGGTGTTAACGATGCTCCCGTTTCCAGGCGTGACATCTTGGAGTTTATGGAAGATGTAAATCAAGATTTAATCTCAGAGACACTTCTAGCAAATGATTCTGATGTCGACTTGGGCGACTCAGTTTTTGTTCGTGAATATGATCAAGGTTCTGTTAGGGATTCTGTCCTTGCTTTACAGGAAGGAAAATTATCTTTCAGCCCTTCCGGATATTATGATGATCTATCTCAGGGAGAGATCGAGAATGCTTCCTTTACATACATAGCTGAAGATTCATTCGGTGCTTTATCTGATCGTACCACCGTCGATGTCGCTATACTTGGTGTTAATGACACGCCCCAGCTCAAACAATATTCGGATTTATCTGTCAATGAATCTGGTTCGGTTGATGAGATTGGAATAGCTGATGTTGCCTCGGACATTGACACAGGTGATGTAATTCGTTTCGATGAGCCTCAGCAAACGGCTGCAAATATTGAAGGTTCTAATGGGGGCCGATTTATTGTTTCGCCAGGAGGAACTAAAATTTCTTTCTCCCCTGATGGGGATTTTGAATATTTGTCAGATGGTCAAACTGCTGTTTCCTCTTATCAATTTACGGTTTACGATTCATTTGGTGCATCTCAGGACGGCGTCCTTAATGCTGTTGTTACTGGCGAGAATGACTCTCCTCAATTATTGAATGATTATCCCATACACTATCGAATAGGTGAAGATTTTACATCTACGATCATTGATCCAGTTGCTGATGGTCAGGTTTTTGATGTTGATCAAAGCGATATCCTCCAAATTAATAATATTGATGCGGTCGCCCTCTCTGGCCTTTTTCTAGATCGTACCTCTAACTTATCCAGCCTTATTATTAGCAAAGCGTCTTCTGATAATTCTCACAATGATATTTTGATCGGTGACTATGGTTATGACTCCTTCGATCTCCTGGACCAAGGCGAATCGCTTTTTCAAGATGTTACTTTGACCTTTGTTGATCAGGAAGGTCTTGAGGTTAATGCCGATGTACGCCTTGAGATTCAAGGCCGTAATGATGCACCAATTCGTCTTAATGGAGAGTTTACAGACCTTGGCCTGCAACCTTTAACTACTGCTACAAGAATTACTCAAGATCAACTCATGGATTCGTCATTTTTTGATGTTGATGATGATCCTCTTTTTGTCTCTGATGTTGTTGTTGTTTCAGGTGGTGGAACAATTACATCTGTCGAAGGTGAACAGGGAGTTTGGGAATACATGCCGGACACTGCTGGTGACGTCTCGATTGCATTTACTGTTACCGATGGTGATGCCGATCTTGCTGCAGTTGCCAACTTGGTTGTTGTACCACCCTTTCTTGGAGACGCTGCCGATCGCTATGTGATGTCTAGATCCGACAGTGGTTATTGGCAGGTACAGGAATATGCTTCTGATCAACTTGAGGTAGAGATAGGTGATGCCATTATTTTGAATGATGGCCGTGGTAATTCTTATGGAGATCAGTTTTTACCTGAGGGTTATACTCCCGTTGGTTTTAATGCCGTACATGTGAGTGGTGATCCTGATTCTGATTCGCTGCATCAATGGACCTTTGATTTAGTTTTGCGTGGCGATGATCCTGTTACTGGAGATAGTGGTTATCGAGTTCAGTCTTTTGTTGAAATGGGTCTCAACTCTAATGGCCAGAGAGAAGCAACAAGTCTCCGGAATGACGAGGCTATGACTTCTTCAGACGTTGTTTTGTTGGAGACGGAGCTCTTTAAAAGTTACTCTGATGAGGACAATTGGAAGCAGGTTGATATTGATGGAGATGGTCAACTTGGCTTGGATTTTGGTGGTGATGTTTTGGCGCAATCAGGTGATATTAAGGTTATTGATGCTGGACCTGCCATGCTTTTGCACCGTGAGCAGGTAGATGTTGATCAAAATGGCGAGATTGACTATGCCCCGGTCAATCTGTCCAATAGCAGTATGCTAACCAATTCTGATGGTACAGAAGTTTTTGAACTTAATGGTTTCCAAGCAGCCGCTGTATCAAACTTTGAAGGCTCTAATCAGGTTATTTTTGCAGGTGGTTCCGCATCAGCTCCGGAATATTCGTCGCAAGCCTTTGATGAAAATGGTTCCGCACTTGGTGTCAATCAAATAGTAACCAGTCAGGATTTTGAGAATGCTGCACAGCTGGGTCAGTTGGCTGATCAGAAGCAAGATGATTTTGTTGCTGACCTGGCTGATACCTCTGATCTGTCTTCAAATGTCTCCATTGATATAAGTGACGAGGCCTCCGTTTAGTTTTAAATTGGATCTAGGACTGGTAGTAATTGTTGGTGGGATATCTTGCATAGCCAATAATCTTCGTCTGGACTTAACTCACTTGACTTGAGTATTCTCCCGAATTCGTCTACTGCCACAATTCCTTTTACTACATTTGCCTGTATCGGCTTTAATTCAGGCCTTTCATTTGACATTGCTTTCATTAAAATCTGTGGATCTTCTGGTATGGGAGTTTCTGAAAACTCGGATATCAGTGATTCACCGTCACCTAGATTCCAGCAGAGAACTCTAAGGTGCCACATTACTTTCCAAGTGATTTCACGTGGCATGACTAATCGATTGGAATTATACGATTGTAGTATCTGTTTGAGGTGCTAACCCCGAGTCAACGGGTGTTGCTGCCTCTGTCTCAACTGCGACAATAGTGCTTGTACTTTCCTGTTGTTCAGCTGCGCTGACCTGACTGCCAAGTGATGTCGCATCACTGAAGGACTGAGAATTTGCAATGTTTGCAGTGCTTCTCGTATTAATGCCTATTTGTATACTTTCGCTTGTGATATCAGACGCGTTTCCATCTAGGCTTAGGTTAGTAATTGTACGCGATCCTTGACTCCAATCTCCATTTGAGTCGAAGAGTAGATCGCCTGTATCTGTTGCGTAGGCTAATCTTGCGTTTGTGTGTGTTCCAAGTGAAAGAATATTTCCCATTGTATCGACAATCATTGACTGGCCGGTATTAGTTGTTTCTTCATTTTCAATCTGATTTGCGCTTACGAATTCCAAAACCGTTCCTTCGTCAAGCCCCAATAGGCTGTTGCTGAGTACGATTGAATCACCTTCAGCAGCGTTAAAATCATTAATCTGATCACTACCGCGAAGCATATCGACCGCTTTGTAGATAAATTGATCTGCTCCAGCTCCTCCTTGGATCATGTCATCTCCTACGCCTCCTTGAATGACATCGTCTCCTGATCCTCCTTGCATCTGGTCATTGCCGATACCACCGCGAATCTCAGAATCGTTCGAAGCACCGTTAATACTCAATTGGTCTGCTCCAATTCCACCATCAAGAATTGAGTTCTCGCTTGCTTCTAATGCAATTTCGTCATCACCAATTCCTGCTTCAAAGCTGCTATTATTTGCACCCCCTGTGATTTGATCGTTACCAACGCCAGTATCAATGATGCTGTCTACAAAGCCTCTCGTTTCTGACAGACCATCACCACTGGCATTTCCGATAACAACGTCATCTCCTGTTCCTGTAATTACAATTGAATTGATCATTCCCCCACCAGCTACATTCAGTGCTTCCTGTTCATTCAGCATTTCAAACTGACTTATTGAACTTGTTGCAGTAGCTTCAATATGGTCGTTGCCTGAGCTTGTTGTGATTGAGGCATCCTTTACTCCGACACTGGAAAGCTCGTCAATCTCTTTTGTCTCTATATTATCCCAGCCATCAAGCTGTACATTTAGGTCGGCATTGCCACGGATTGTGCTCCCATCTTGATCATTGCTGCGTATATTCGTGTCTTCGACGGCTACAGCCGTGGCACTTACCTCACGCATTTCATCAGCACCCCCCACATTTGATCCCAGATTTGATGCTGAAATGCTGGAACTGACTTCTGCTCCAATCGTGTTGCTATTACCGTTGGTTGTGATGTCTGCATTTTCAATTCCGACAGATTCTGCCTTAATATTTCCTAAAATAAGCTCTGAATCTTCACCCCCGATTACGTCTGCTTCTGCGCTCACCTTTGCATAAGGATTTCCTGAAACTGTTATTGCTTGGTCAGCAAACTCTGTTCCTTGAAGTCCGTAAGCCGTTGCGTCTGCTTCAATCGTGGAAATAATTCCAGCATCGCTTTGTGCTTCTGCTGACGCATCAATCTCGATATCAATATCTCCTTTACCATCAGTGTGTACGCTTACGTTTTGCAAGCCGATTGCGATTGCATCTGCATCAGCTTCTGAACCTAGTGAGCCTGCTGCATCTGCATTTGCAAAAGCATCAATATCAATGCTGCCTCCATTGGTGCTCGTGAGTTGCAGCAAACCTGCTGCATCAGCGTTGAGGAAGGCATCTAAAGTCCCCTCGTGCTCAATAGCTATTGCATTGGCTTGTGCAACAGCATCTGCGACGTTATCTTCTGTCAGATTAAAGGCTTGATCTACCGCTTCGGCGATAGCATCTGCACTTAAATCAAAACTTCCACCAGCCCTTAAAAGCGTTTCGTCTGTTTGGATAGCTAGTGCATTTGTTATTGCTTCTGCACCTGTGAATATATTCGGATCATCGGCTCCGTGCAGTGTAATTGATATCGTTTCTACTTGCCCATCAGTTGTCGATACTTCAAAGTTTTCAATTACTGTTTGCCCAGTAGTCAGTGTGTTGAATAGTTCATTTTCTTTGTCAGGTGTGTAAACCCATTCAACATCCTTTGTGTTTCCACCCACGAAACTAAATGTTCCGTATTCACCCTGCTCTCCGTTGTAAGGGAGCAGTTTTGTTCCGGATGGTTTATCAGGCGCATCCGTTGTATCTGGATCGACAACTGTTATAACTCCTCTTTGGCTATCAGTTAGGCCCTCAATAACTTTTCCAGTTAGAATGCCATCGATGCTTGAGAGATCATCTTCTCCGCTTACTGCAATATCAATTTGATATTCGGCTCCTTGGCTGTCTTCTATTAGATAAGTATCAATTGCGTATTCGCCGCTATCTAGGCTTCGTCCAGGCTGGTAACTCCAAGAACTGAATCCATTGCTATCCGGTGCTGTTATGCTGAAAGCCCCAAGGCTGCTTGGTGCGTAATTCTCTGGCTGTAAATCGGCCCAGCCTTCTCCGTCAATATCGTTGAAGCTTAGGGATCCTGTGCGGCCGTTAATATCTCTTTCGCTGACTTCTAGCGTCAATCGCGGAGGTGAATTGCTTTCACTTGAGTCCTCCTCTTCTACTGCATCTATTTGTACGATTGGTGAATCATTAATGCTTTCGCTTTCGGCTTGGATTCCTGCTATTGCATTGTTGATGAAGTTATTGTTTCCCTCTGGAAAATCATCATCTATTCTGAGTTCTTCTTGCGGTTGAATTGTTAGCGGTGTTTGAGTCATTGTTTTGTTGGTTAAGGGACAATCTTCAGTAGTGCGTTTAGCTTTCTGTGGTGCTGCTGGCCCTTACGACCACGTTAGAACTGAAGGTTGCATCCCCTTCGACATCCAGAGCATCTACTTGAACCCCTACAGCTGTAAGTTTTTCGTCTGCTGTCGCTATTCCTTGTACTGATGAGGCTTCAGTAAAGCTTGTGTGGCTCATGACGGAGCTCACCGATACATCGCCGGCTAATTCATTGCCTTCCCCGAAGAATCCAATGCCCAGTAACGATTGGTTGGTACTAGCTGAGGCATCACCCTTCACCGTTTTGGCCGTTGTGTTGAATTCATCCAGTAAGACGGATGTGAAGGCTGCATCACTTTCTAGATCCAGCCCGTTGAGTTGCATGCCAGCCAAGCTGTAGGCATTCCCTAACCCCTCATTGTTGCTGCTAATGGCATTACCTTCGATGTTGTCTGCACTGACGTTGGCTTTTGCTGAGGTCTGTGTTGCGAAACTGGCGATCCCTCCTACTTCGAGTGCTTCGCTAATTTCGAGAGTTAGTACTGAGAGATCTGTTGTAGCTTTTGCTTCCCCGCTGCTGTTTGTTTCTGCTGTGATGTTGGAGACATCGATCAAGCCAATGCTTTGAATGTCTGCGTCGCCACCAATGCGGGCATTTTCCATCTGGAGCCCAAGAGCCTCCAAGTCTGCTATCGCAATTGCTTTTCCATCTGTATTGGCTGCGGATACATCGGTCTGTAGGCCGCCTGTGGCACTCAGTGATGCATTTCCTGCTGCATCGAGCCCTTGATCATTGGCTCTGTTCTCAAGATTGATTGCTTCTGCCTTCAGTTTGGCTTTTGCGCTTGCGAGATCTGAGTCACCATCTCCATTGCCATCAATCCCATCGCCAACCGTCGTAGCTGTTATGTTTCCTGTGTTGACAGCTGTTGAAGTGACATTGAATTCAGCTTCCGATTCAAAGGCGCTTTGGTAGATACCAATAGCATCGCTGATGCTTATAGCTTCGGCTGTTTCGCTGATGCTCTGTGCAGTTACATCTCCGTCACTGTTCGTGGCAGCTGTAATGGTGGTGTCACCACCAACGCGAATGACGCTGTTATCCACAGCGATGTTGCGCATGGCTGATGCCTCACTGCCCACCATGGCAATTGCATCGTCATGGACTGATGTGGCATCAACTATGGAGCTGCTGCTGTTGGTTGCTTTGACTGTTGCTTGATCGCCTACCTGCAGGTTGTACGTTTGCAAGCCAACCCTGTTGGCGCCGATGGCTTGAGACGTGGCCTCACCCGCTGTGGATTCAGCAGTGGTGTTTGTTGTGTTGGCTACTTGGCCTGTCACATTGCCAACACCATTGACAATCAGGCTCTGCAGGTCAACACCAAACTGATCCCCGCCTGCACTGGAACCTGTTGTTGCTGTTGCATTACCTTCGGCACTGTTGGCGGTGACTGTGTTGCTGTTGCTAATGGTGCCTGTTACTGAGCCGTCGCCCTTTACATTCAGCTGTGCTGATGGGTTGTTCTCGTGACTGATGCCTTTTGAGTTCTTGATTCCTGCACTCGCATTGACATCGCCACCGCTGACGTTTGTTGCACTCGTGTTGTTGTTGAGTGCAACGGAGCCACTGATAGCTGCGTCTCCGCCCACATTGAGCGTCGAATTTCCAAGACGTGCACCATCGATAACCTCACCGTTATTGCTGGCTGTGGCAACACCTGTTGTGGTGTTGGCTTCTGCTGTGGTGCTTAGAGTTGTCTCGGCATTAAGTGCTACATCAGCGCTGAGATTTTGAACGCGACCAGCTGCCGCTTCTGGTTCGTCTTCACCTGCGGTTGTGTCGTCTTCTGCTGCAGTAGTTGCCGGCGCCGTTGGTTCTGTTGATGTGAGTTCAAGCGCTGCCATGTCGACGGCACTGTTGCTCGCATCGGCAGATCCTGTTGTGGCAGCGGCATTTGCATTTGAGCTGGTGCTTACTGCTGCACTGAGGTTGGCGTTATCGCCTGCAGCAACCTCGTCAAGACGGATGCCACGTGTCGTTGTGACTGTGTTGCTTGCAGAAGCACCGTCTTCAGGCTTGGTGTCAGCAGTGGCATTGGTTACTTCTGCGGTGCTGCTGAGCGTATTGTTGGCGGCACCGGCCAGGTTGAGCTCTCCTTCTGCAGCACTGGTGGAAACATCAATGCCAATGCTTTCTACGAGATTTGTTGAAGCCTTGGAATCTCCACCCGTGGTGGCACTCTCTGCTTGAAGCTGCGTGTTGACGTCGCCGTCGATTCTGTTGCTGCCGTCAACCTCAATGGTGTCGGCTTCCAGCGCTGTGGTCCGTTCAACCTCGCTTCTTGCAGAGCCATCCCCAGTTACACCAGTGGCATCGGCACTGACTTCAAGCAGATTTTCGACATCGACCGTCGCGCTACCGCCTACGTCCAGATTGCTTGTTTTGAGGCCTTCTGCAGTTTTGAGATGCGATTTGGCATCGCTTGTTCCGTCTGTCGATGAAGCCTTTGCGGCAACTTGAGCGTCTATCCCTGATTCGAGAGAAGCATCTGCGCTGACCTCAAGCGTGTCAGCGACGAGACCTTGGAGTAGCTCGATCTCCTGCCTAGATGTGGAGTCAGCCATCGAGTTAGGGGACAGAACGCCCAGTTGGTTGCTCTAAACGTAGATCCAACGGTGCAACCTTTTCACGCAATCCCCCCTACATTGGTTTCTAGGTGTTGCAAGAACCCTGTAAGGCAAAGCGATTGCGGGTTGTTAAGTATTACTTATTGAACAATTGGTATCTACTGAGGCACACCAAGATATACATCATTTTTGTATATTTTGGTATTTATCTGTATTTCGGGCAAATAAAAAACGCCCCCGGATGGAGGCGTGAATGGTTTTTGTGTGGATCAGGCGCATAGCGCACATAGGGCCATCAGCGACTCATCGTCAGAAGAAAGGAGTTGATCAAGGCAGAGAGAGGCTGATTCCATGAGGTCATCTGATATGAGGACAAGGTAGTCAGCTGCCTCTCCCAGCACTTTGGACATGATTTTCAGGATCTGTTTGACCGAGACGGAAAGTCCGGCAAGCAGGTCTTGAAGTTCCGAAGCGGCATTGCCGATCAGATCCTCAATTTCCGACTCGCTGATGGGATCGAAATCAATGTCGATCCCCTGCACTGTGGATGAATTGAAGTCCATGGCATGGAACTCGGTTGATTGACCGGAGCCCGCTGTTGCTCTAAGTGAGCTTCATGCGTGCTCCGAATCATTCGTCCGATTTGATTAGACGGCGGCTGTGCTGGAACCGCCGACGGTGCTGGAATCAGCAGCGGAATCGACGCTGACGCTGGATGTGAGAACCGCATCGCTAGCGATGTTGATGTTTCCACCGTCAAGGCCAATGGCATCAACAGAAGCCGTTGCGGAAGCATCGCCGCTTACGGAGCTGGCTTCCACAAAGTTTGCATCCTGAGCGATGGCACTGATGGATCCAGTGCCGCCGAAGTTGATCGCCATGTCCGCCATGCCAACGAGGCTTTGTGAGCCATTGGCTGTGGCGTCAGCGGCTGTGGATTCAGCAGAGGTGCTGAAGTCGCCAAAGGCAGTACCAAGAACGGTGCCATCGCTGGCGCCATTGAGGACTGCGGTGTCGATGCCACTGATGTGGTTCGTCAGGCTGGTGCTTGAGAGACCAGAGGTGGCCGTCGCGGTGCCGTCCACAGATTCAGCGGAGACATCAGCGGTGGCCTGTGCCTGGCCGGCCAGATCCAGAACGCCGCCCACATTCTTCATGTATGAACTGTGGACGCCAGTTGCATCGAACTCGCCCGTGGCAACGCTTGCCCCACCTGTGCTGGAGGCGGAAACACCACCGTTGATTACACCGGTGCCGGAGAGGGTTCCGTCAGAAGCGCTGGTGAAGATGCCAGCGTTCAGGCCCATGGCATCGAGGTTGCCAGTGGCTGTGGATGCACTGCCGACGCCTGATGCAGAGGCATCACCTGTGACGTTGGCACTGGTGCTCAGGGTTCCAATTCCACCGGCATTGAGGTCGATGCTTTGGATGCCTTGAGCATCGAAGGTCATGTCGGCAGTGGAGATGGCGCCGCTTGTGCTGGATGAATCCGCACCACCGACGATGGTGGAGTTGGAGCTGACCATGGCATCAGAGGAGGTGTCCATGTCGAGTCCGCCTGCGATACCCACGCTCTGCTGAAGAGCAGAAGCATCGGTCGATCCAGTCACGCTGGATGCGGAAGCATCAGCGGTGCCTTGAGCAGTTGCAGCCAAGGTGCCAATGCCGCCGATGTCCAGGGTGAGGCCTTCTGCGAGACCGGTAACCATCGAGTCTGCATTGCCAGCATCTGCAGATGCAACACCACCGGTGCTGGAAGCAGATGCGTCAAGGTTGCTGAAGCCTTGGGCTGTCAGTGAGGCGTCCGAAGCCACATCGATTTCCTTGGCAACCAAACCTGTAACGGCTTGTCCAAGGCCTGCATTCGAAATGGCATTGTTTCCGAGGCTTCCCACATTGGAAGCGGATGCTGAGGTGTCGAGTTGTGCTGCTCCTGTGATGTCGGCAACTCCGCCAACGTTGAGGTCTGGAAGCAGAGCACCAACTGCGCTGTCATCCTTGCCAGCGTTAGCTGTTGCACCTGAAGCGGTACTGGAGGCATCGGCACCCAGGGAACCGATGGCCATACCGGAAACGCTGGCGTCAGAAGCGATGTCGATAACCTCGTCTGAGCCGATTAAGCCAGTTGCCGCATCAGATTGAGCAACTGCTTTGGATAAACCGCCTTCAACGTTGCTGGATGCAGCGGAGAAGTCAAAGTTGGCTTGACCAGTGATCGATCCAAGTCCACCGACAATGACTTTGCCTTCACTCAGGTCAGCACCAGTGATGGTTGTTGAGGTGGATTTGGCCTCAGCTGCTCCGTCGGTTGTCCCTGCAGAAGCTGCTCCAGAGATGTCAGCAAAACCTTGAACACTCGCGTCGCTTGCAATGTTGAGCTTGCCGTCGAGATCCAAGCCTTCCGACAAGTCAATTTTGCTTAGGCCAAATGCTGCCCCAGTGACGTTGTTTGCATCAGCATCAGAGGCGAAAGTGGCTTGAGCTCCGATGGTGCCAATTCCACCGATCTTGGTGTTGCCGAGCTCAGCACCTTGGATTGACTCAGCAGTTGCCTTGGCAGTTGCCGAATCGCCGAAGGTTGCTGCTGCGCTAGCTGCGTTGCTGACTTCAGCGATACCGGTGAGATCACCATCGGAGCTGATTTTGGTGGTGGATGCTTCCAAGCCTTGCGTGTCGCTAAGACTGGCGAGACCTTTAGCTTGGCCCTCAACGGTTTCTGCAGAGGCAGAACCGGCTACGGAGCTTTGACCGAGGAGATCACCGACGCCACCGATCTTGGTGGTGGAGAGATCAGCACCAGTTGAGTCATCAATTTCGCTGGTGGCGAAGGCGTTGCCGGTGGTGGATGCAGCACTAGCGACGTTGTCGAGACCAGCGATACCGGTGAGACCACCATCGGAGCTGATTTTGGTAGTGGATGCTTCTAAACCTTCATTGTCGTTGGCAAACCTGGCGAGACTTTCAGCCTTGCCCACAACGGTTTCTGCAGAGGCAGAACCGGCTACGGAGCTTTGACCGAGGAGATCACCGATGCCACCGATCTTGGTGGTGGAGAGATCAGCACCTTTGGAGTCATCAATGTCGCTGTTGGCGATGGCGTTGCCGGTGGCGGATGCAGCACTGGCGGCGTTGTCCACACCAGCGACACCGGTGAGACCACCATCGGAGCTGATTTTGGTAGTGGATGCTTCTAAACCTTTATTGTCGTCAAGCCTGGCGGAACCTTCAGCCTTGCCCACAACGGTTTCTGCAGAGGCAGAACCGGCTACGGAGCTTTGACCGAGGAGATCACCGATGCCACCGATCTTGGTGGTGTAGAGATCAGCACCAGTTGAGTCATCAATGTCGCTGGCGGCGAAGGCGTTGCCGGTGGTGGATGCAGCACTAGCGACGTTGTCGAGACCAGCGATACCGGTGAGACCACCATCGGAGCTGATTTTGGTGGTGAATGCTTCTAAACCTTCATTGTCGTCGGTAAACTCGGCGAGACTTTCAGCCTTGCCCACAACGGTTTCTGCCGAGGCGGAGGCGGCAACAGTGCTTTGGCCTTGGAGGCTACCGACGCCACCGATCTTGGTGGTGGAGAGATCAGCACCAGTTGAGTCATAAATGTCGCTGATGGCAAAGGCGTTGCCGGTGGTGGATGCAGCACTAGCGACGTTGTCGAGACCAGCGATACCGGTGAGACCACCATCGGAGCTGATTTTGGTGGTGGATGCCTCCAAGCCTTCCGTCTCGTCGAGCTTGGCGATACCTTCAGCTTTGCCCTCAACGGTTTCTGCAGAGGCAGAACCGGCTACGGAGCTTTGACCGAGGAGATCACCGACGCCACCGATCTTGGTGGTGTAGAGATCAGCACCAGTTGAGTCATCAATGTCGCTCTTGGCGAAGGCGTTGCCCAGGCTGGATGCAGCACTGGCGGCGTTGTCCACACCAGCGACACCGGTGAGACCACCATCGGAGCTGATTTTGGTGGTGGTTGTCTCCAAGCCTTCCGTATCGCTGAGCTTGGCGAGACCTTCAGCTTTGCCCTCAACGGTTTCTGCAGAGGCAGAACCGGCTACGGAGCTTTGACCGAGGAGATCACCGATGCCACCGATCTTGGTGGTGGAGAGATCAGCACCTTTGGAGTCATCAATGTCGCTGGTGGCGATGGCGTTGCCGGTGGTGGATGCAGCACTGGCGACGTTGTCGAGACCAGCGATACCGGTGAGACCACCATCGGAGCTGATTTTGGTGGTGAATGCTTCTAAACCTTCATTGTCGTTGGCAAACTTGGCGAGACTTTCAGCCTTGCCCACAACGGTTTCTGCCGAGGCGGAGGCGGCAACAGTGCTTTGGCCTTGGAGGCTACCGACGCCACCGATCTTGGTGGTGTAGAGATCAGCACCTTTGGAGTCATCAATGTCGCTGGTGGCAAAGGCGTTGCCGGTGGTGGATGCAGCACTAGCGACGTTGTCGAGACCAGCGACACCGGTGAGACCGCCGTCGGAGCTGATTTTGGTTGTCTCGAGGTTTAAGCCGTCGAGCTCGTCGAGCTTGGCGAGACCGTCAGCTTTGCCCACAACGGTTTCTGCAGAAGCAGATCCATCAAATTGAGCTTGTCCAAGAAGATCACCGACGCCACCGATCTTGGTGGTGTAGAGATCAGCACCTTGGATTTTGTTGGCGAATGATTCTGCTTCTGCGTCGCCATCGGTGGTTGCAGAAGAGGCGCTGTTGGTTAAACCAGCCAGGCCCTGGATACCAGCGTCTGAGCTGACTTTGATG
>NZ_JAKUHJ010000023.1:0-133357 GCF_023630635.1 Synechococcus sp. MU1651 | reverse complement strand
CACCATCGGAGGTACTTGCTGAGGAAGCAGCGGTCGTACCCGCAAGACCCTGGACGCCAGCGTCTGCACTTACTTCAATAGTGCTGTCTGTCTGAAGTCCAGAGTTGAAAACTGTCGTAGAAACAGCACCGCTGTTTCCAGTGACGTTGTCAGCGGAAGCGGCGGAGGAGGAATTGGATTCGGATTGGACGGTGGCATCAGCGTCAACGACAACGTCGACGTTCTGAAGACCAGCGGCGCTGACATTGTCAAACGAGAAGGATTCCCAACCTGGTACGTCGTTAGAGGTAGGAGCAGCCATCGTCTTCAGAAGTTGAAAAGCTTCAGTTCGGATGCACCCACAACAGGATGCATCTCTAGAAACTAATTCGAGAAAATCGAATTTGTCAGTATTGCCGCAGTTGGAGCCTGTATTGCTTGTAGGCTCTGCGAATTCTTGTCTGAGTGAATGAAACCTGGACTAACTACCTATTCTTTGGAGCCTGTGCATACCTGGGTACCATCATCTATACAGTTTCTGGCTTATGTCGTATTGATAGAGATAAGCTGTGGTCGAGCGCAGCCAGCCCACAGTGGTCGGGAACCAATCCTGAATCATTAGCCTGTAACTGATTGGGGTTGCTTATAAAAGATTTCAATTAGCTTATTCTTCGACCTTTTGGACAGCTTTCGCGCCAATGAGTAACATGGCTCGCCTATCCATGCTCGGAGGGCCTGAGATGGAATAAAGATCTTTAGACCACCTAATTATATTTGAATTGAGTTAGGGTGATGTTTCGGATAAGCAAGTAATTTGTTTAAAGCAATAACTAATTATTGCCTTGCCTTCCGATTGCCTTGGAGAATCGTTGGCGTAAGCACATAATGTTTAAAGTACTAATTATGCGTTAATTCTTAGTATCTTAGGTGGCAAGAAGAGGTGCGACCATTAATTGTTCAGGGTTTTGCTGTAGAATATCGTCCAATTTCTCAATGCCAAAGTCTTGGGTCAAAACGATTAATAAGTCAGCTGATTCTGTTAATACTCTCGATAACTCCTTCATGACCATCTTCGGAGAAATGGATACCCCCTTAAGCAGCTCGACACTGTCGTTGGTCGTCTGGTCAATTAGAACCTCTGCCTCGTCAAGCGAGTCAAGAAGCATGCTGCCGGAAATCGCTGAGAGTGCGCTCTCCACAGCCTTAAAGCCTTTTGCTTACGTTACCTCTACCTCAGAGGGTTTGACAACCCCTCTAGGGGTTGGATAGAACCAGGCCAGGGCAGCACCTCGATGTCGTCTTCTTGTTCTATCTGTGGCTTGGCGGCTTCCCCTAATGTTTTGCAGTGGTTGAGTAACTGCTTTATGTACTGGTCTTCCAAATCAAAACCAGTGCTAAGCAAGGCGGGTTCGGCAATGGCTACGAAATGCTCAAGGCTCGGGCCAGCGAGTTCCAGTGGAGAGCGTCTAACGGCCAAATTCCAGCCTTGAATAATTTCCCACTCCAACCAGGGTTCGGGCCCACTCGTAAGTAAGAGGTGACCTTGTCGTGCCAAGACCATTGAGTTACTTTCATTCCCTTGATAATCGAGTCGAGTTATTGAAGATCCAGGAGATAAGTGGTCTGCCGGTTGGTTTTCATTTGGGAGAAGTCGTTCCATCAGGCGTTGAATAATGCGCCCCCGACCAACTTTCAGTAGCTCGCACAAGCTGTCTACCCTGGAAATTAATTGCGGTTCCAGCCAGACTTCAACTCTTTTGGCCCGGGGTGTTTTCTTTTCTTGAAAGCGACCTAATGAATCTCGGGAGATTGGAATTGATTCGATGCTCATAATTGTGATCTACGCCGAATCCAGGACCTATGACTAATTTTTTTGAAAGTATAGGTAATCATTCGTTGCTCGAGCTTAACGCTGTGGCGCTCGAGTTGGATTCAACAACTAGATTTCCTTCTCCGTAGAGCATCACTTCAGCACCTGAAATCCCCACAGTCTCGGAACTACTTTGGCTGCTGGCTTGGCCTTGGCTTGTCATGGCTGTGACGTAACTACTATCTTGCGCAATCGCCACAACATCGGAGTCTGAAGTGACGACAGTTGATGTCGCATCGTCAGCAAGAATTCCAACACTCTTGCTTGCATGTATGGCTGTAGCATTGCCTAATTCAGTGGAGCTCAGGGTGTCAATGGACTGCTGACTTTCTCCACGTATGCCGCTTGTGCCGTAACCGCTACTGAGAATTGAATCATCCAAGCCAACGCTGGTTGATTCGCTGATATTTGAGCTGTCACCAGAGAGGGTGAGACCCAACAGACTGATATCGACTTCACTATTTCCACTAATGCTGCCCTCTAGGCCACCACCTTGAACTTCTCCACCTTGAATACCTCGACCTTTAAGATTCGCGTTGATGTCAACACTGCCGCTAAAGCTCTGAGATGTTAGTTCAGCTTGAAGCAGACCGGAACCAGAAATGTCACCTGTTCCATCCAGACTGATAATTCCAGTATCGTCGAGAGAAGCGCCAATTGACTCAAGTTCAGCCGTAATCGAAGCTTGACCAGCTTCTGCAGCGCTAATAAGCTCAACGACCTTATTGGAGTCAAGACTGATTTCTCCACTATCACGCACTTCAATCGAATCACCAGCGTCCCCGCGGTAAGCCGACACAGTTGAATCCAAAGACAAGTTTGCTTCGTCTTCGTTGTCGCTACCTGAAGTATTGGCAATGAGATTAATTGCGTTGCTTGCATTCAGATCGATATTTCCATCTTGATCAGAGGAAATGCTGCCTGCATCGGCTGCAACCGTGTCAACTGCTACAGCAGCAGTCGCTTTTCCTTCTTGAGTGCTCGCAGTGGCATTGATAGTGCTGTTGACGTCAATGAAGGTATCTTGGTCAGATGTGCTGATGAGATCAAGATCATTGAGACCGCTTATTTCAACGGAATTTTCACCGTCAATGGCCGCGACATTCAGGTTTGCATCACCATCGACACTGGAAGCATCTAACGCCAAATCGAAGTCTGAATCAGCGTCGAAATTCAGAGATGATCCGCTGCTTACTGAACCCTCAACCGCTTCAACCCCTGAGGCAGCGGACTGCTGATTTGCATTGAAGCTTGCGCTTGAATCATCTGAGAAGCTCGAGCTCTCAACAGACACGCTCATGTCTGAAGTGAGTGTTAATGCTGCATCGCTATCACTGTTGAGAACACCGTTGAGAGCAGAAAGCTCGTCAAGCGTTAGTTCTGAATTTGCCGTTCCGTCAACTGACGAAGCCAAAAGGTTTAAATCGGCTTCAATATTACCTTCAAGAGTGATTTCTCCATCTGCATCAAGTTGATCAACTGAAAAACCTTCGACGTTACCTGCGTTGGTGCTGGCCATTGCATCGCCAGTCAAGGAACTTGCATCGTTGCTGCTAGTTAGACCGAGGTTCGCAAGGAGTTCAGCATCGCCTTCGATTTCAATAGTTTCAGAGTGCAGGCCAAGGAGGGCTGAGAGTTGAGAAAGACTCTCAGCCGTTCCATCAACGCTGCTTGCATCACCCATCAATGATGCCAACGCATCACCGATCAGGTTTGTATCTCCAGAGCTCAACAGTGTGGTGATCGCGAGGGCTTCTTGTTCTCCAAGTTCTGAAATAGCTTGAGCATCACCTGCAATAGTTGCCGCTAATTGTTGGAGAGTTGTTGATGCTGAAGCATCAAAATTGATGGTATTACCAGCCGTTGATTCTGCATCAACGCCGTACACATAATTGACCGCACCACGACTGGTTGCGTTGTCTTCGGTGCTGACCGAATTGCCGCTGAAAGCTAGAGAAGTATCGGCTTCAGAACTGATTCCCGAGCCAGAATTTAAGCTTTCTGCTTCAAGGCCAGCAAGATAATTCTGGATTTCTTCTGTGCTTGCTGTTGCAAGAACACTGGTTGCTTCAGCTTCTCCCCCAAGGAAGTTATTAACGACGAGCTGAACTTGTCCGCCAGCTTCTTGTGTTCCAAGTTCAATGCCAACTTGGTTGCCGCCGTTTGAGGCAGTAGTAGATGCTCCATTGATGCTGTGAGCATTTTGTTCAACAATTACGTTTTGATCTGCCGTGATGGAGGTGTCGCCACCACTTTGGAGCTGAGAATCAGCTTCAACTGCGACACTCTCAGTAACTGTGCTTGAAGCACTAGCGTCACTTCCGTTACTGCGCGAGGTCTGTTCAATGTTGAACTCTAAGCTTGCATCGGCATCGAAACCAGCATCGGTTGTAGCTCCTCCCAAGCTGATGCCACCACCATCGTGGATGACAGATGCAGTTATGGCATTGCCGGATTCGCTAGTTGCCAATTCATTGATGGCAGCCTTGGTTTCGGCATCTAACTCAAGGCTGCCGCCGATCTCTGCATTGGTGGCTCCATTGGATGCTCCATCGATTTCAAGACCCAGTAATTGGAGTAGATCAGAGGTGGCTGATGCATCACCACTCTGGCTACTGCTGGTGTAGTTAAGTGAAATGTCAGCGTTGTTGTCTATTTGGGATGAACCCTTGACAAGCAGCTCAGTGGTGCTGGATCCGAGTATTGCATCGATTTTATTAGTTACGTCAGCGTCTCCAACAGCAGACTCTGCTGAACCAATAAAACTCCCGGCTATGTCACTGCTTGCAACCCAGTTGCCTCCAACATTGATTTGTTCAAAATCTGAACCGCTGAATTGTTCACCGCCGATAACTACTGCGGAATCACTATGAGTTGATTCTGCTGTGCTACTTAGATCGAAATCAATATCGCTACTTAAAGATCCATTCGCCTCAATCGCAGTACTTGCCTTGGTACCACCTACGCCAACGACATCAAATGATGAAGACGTTTCAGAGATGCCGTCAACTGAACTGCTGCTGCTGCTGCTTTCGGCATCGACAGCTGACGACAGAATTGCATCCCCACCGCTGACCAGCGCTTCAACAACTTGTCCAGTGGCCTCGTCTTCTAAATCTTCGAGGCGTATACCGAAGAGCTCTATAACCGAAGTTGATGAGCTCGTCTGTTCTGTGCTGCTGGCCTCAGAGCTCAGATCAGCATTGACAGCACCGGAAACCTGAAAGTCTCCACCAGTCTCTGCACCACTAACGGAAGCACCCTCAGCGCGTAGCTCTTCGTAGATGACTGAGTCGCCCGCCACGAGTGATCCTCAAAAAGAGTGTGCAGTGCAACCTGCTGACCTTGACACTATGACTTCATCACCGGCGGTTCGTGAATGCATGACGTACATACTTCCTTATGTTGCTTTCTTGTATACACAGAATGCTGCTTCGACCGGATGCTGTCCTCGTATTTAGGTATCTGTTGTCATGCCTTACTTCGGTCTGATTTTGGCCGCAAATTCTGCATTGCTGTGTATAGATACGCATTGATAGGTCTTGTGATTTCCTTTCAACGCGTCAGTGCAGGCATCGTGCTTGTTTTGAGCGTATAGACAAAGTTTGGAAAAAGTTAGATCAAAAAAAGTGCTTAATATTGAAACGGGCCGGCAAGGCGGTAATCCACCGTTGCTCAAAACCACTGTCATTACTGGCTTTTGCTAGGAATTTACTTCTAATAAAAAAATATCTGAACCTTTGTGTTTTCAAAAAATTTCACTTTGATAATCATTAGGCCAAGGCTGTGTACACGCAAATATACGTAGTTGTTGCATGAAGGTGTTGACGGCTTGGATGATTTGGATCAAAATAGTGGATATCTCAAGCCATTCGGTGAGAAAGCAGCCTCCGGTTTGGAAATATTCTTTTTGCCAGTTGCAGCCTCGCTTGGGTGATATTTTGGCGTGCCAGGTTTTCAGGGTATACGGACGTATTGTACGTATATTTCTGTCTATACGGACGGCACTTACTGCTTATTTGGCTAGCCAAAATATGTGCTTTTGGGTACAAGAATGTCGATCGCGGCCTTGTTGTATAAGCAGTGCTAATCAAAATTATGACGCTTTTATGGCTCTGGTCCTGACTTTCTTGCTCGACAGAAGTTGGATGTTATCCCTTACGTCCGTTGCCAGTCGTGCTTCAGGAGGGTGCGCCCCCTCAGAGTGGGATGGTGATTCGTCTTATTCACGTTTTGCTCTTGTTGATTTGGTTCGATCAACGGCTGAGTCGCCTTGGTGGAATTTTGAGTGGACTGGTTGCTGATGGCTCGTAATCGAAAGCGGAAAATCAAAGACATTAATCTTGATTCCGGAGTGAACCGTCTCACTTTGGAAGGTGCGTTGACTGCGGCTTCCATTGGTTTGCTGATAGCTTTAGTGCTTCAGCAAGAGGCTCAAGCCTCAATAGGTGGTGATGAAAGTATCAAGAATGTTCGTCCCAATTGGAACATTACCAGGGGCTTACCAAGCGATATGTCCTCGGACACAATCACGACTGATGAGGTGGTTTTAAGAGCAGCACGGCAATTGCCTTCTATCCCTGAAATTGTCATCTCAGCACCCAAAGAAATTATTGCTGGCTTTTCAGTAGACCTTCCACTTACGAACTATACGGTTCCACCAGGCATCCTATTGCCTTCTCCAATTCCCGGGACTGTGCAGACAGAATTAGGAGATACATTCGCTTCCGTTCAGGGACAAACTTCCACAGGCTCTCAGCCAGCTGATGAATCCGAGATTGTAGATCCAGTCGATCCAGTCGATCCAGTCGATCCTGTAGATCCTTTAGGTCCAGTCGATCCAGTCGATCCAGTCGATCCAGTCGATCCTGTTGATCCTGTAGATCCTTTAGATCCAGTCGATCCAGTCGATCCTGTTGATCCTGTAGATCCAGTCGATCCAGTCGATCCAGTCGATCCTGTTGATCCTGTAGATCCTTTAGATCCAGTCGATCCAGTCGATCCTGTAGATCCAGTCGATCCAGTCGATCCTGACATCAACCCAATTACAGGTACTGTTATCGAGGGACCTTTAGATGGAGCTACTGTTTATATTGACTTTAATAATAATGGCTACTTTGACCCTTCTGATTGGTACACATTTACAGATAGTTCAGGCAATTTCGATTTTGACTTTAATTTTGAAGACCCACTTAGCGCCAATAAATGGCAAGAAGATGTATCTTTAATCCGTTCGGATGGCGAGACTTTTTCTTTGAGCACAGACTTTGATCATACAGTTCATATTATTGGTGGTACTGATACTGTATCTGGATCTTTGAATCGACACTCAATGATGGCATCATTGGCTCAAATTGTCGGTATTGATGAAGACCAAGATGATTATATGATCAGTCCTATGACGACTCTTGTTGAAGGCTTAAAGCAAGGTCTTGAAGAACAGGGGCATGAAATAACTTCTGAGATGGCAGAAGCACAAATCATGACTCTTTTAGGTTTGGATGCAGATGTTATTGGAAATTTTTCGACGTATAACCCGTTTTCAGAGGCTGAAGTCCTTAATAATGCTGATGCTGCTACTGACTATAAAGTAAAAGCTGCTCAAATTTATAATCTTGGGTATGTCTCGGATGAAATTGTTGATGATGGTGAGTTTACTGGTTTGGGTTCTATAGCCACTAATCTTATTAGTTCTGCCACTAATGCCGAGGGTCAATTAAATTCTATTGATCTTACCAAGACCGATGATTTAAGTTCATTTTTCAAAATTTACGAAGAGCAAGGAACGACAGCAGTTTCTTCTGCGGCAGTAAATACTCTGATTAGTATTGTCTCTTCTGGTAATGAGGAGATTCGCGATAGTGGAGCATCACAAGAGGTGTTGTCTGTTATTCATAGTGATCAATCTTTAGATGGTCTTACGACCTCTAGTGTCACAGACTCTGACTTCGATGGTTATAGGAATCAATTACATAAAAGGCTTTCTGCTGATAGCAGTGCTGACGAAGGCGGTAGTGCATCTGCTGTTTGGCAGGAGAGTGATTTAGAAATTACAGATAGTCAAATGACTGGACTTGTGGAGCAATATTTTGGCATCCCCGATCTATCTACTCCACAGAGTTTCAGTTCTTTGGAGGGTCTTGATTTACAGGCTACTCATGAAGGTGAAACAAATGCATTTGCTGTTGAAGGCACTGCAAATGTCTCTACCAATGAAATTGTGACTCTTATACGTGACTCCGTTATTGATTTTGGAGTCATGGAAGGTGATTCTCAAGGTAAGCCAACCTTGTTAATGGCAGAGAATCATCATGATGTTAATATTGCTTCTACGGGTAATTCTGCTGAAATTGATTTATCGCACCATACTCGTGTTCTTGAGAAATCCAAGTTACTTCTTGGCAATCAGTCTGATACCCTAAAGGTTCATGCCGAGACTGAGGTTAATCTTTCAATCTTTGAGGCTGTAGATTATGAAATTGATGGTCATATCTCGAGTGTTGCAATGGATTTTAGCCTTCTTGATATGGGTGGAGGGGATGATACTTTAATTCTCAGTAGCAATATTTCTACACAGCTTGATACCCCAGATACCCTTGAAGACTTGTTTGATCAGGTTGTACTTGAAGATGTTGCACTGAGCGATTCTATTCTGATGGGTGGTGATGGCAATGATGTTTTAGTTGTAGAGGGCGCTCAGAGAAGCTCGATTCACGGCGGAAATGACAACGACGACCTGTATCTGATAGGAGATTCTCTACTTACCTCTTTATACGGCGATGATGGTGATGATCGTTTATTTGGTACATCTAATTCCGAATCTCTTTTTGGTGGCGAAGGTAATGATCTGCTTCTCTCAAACGGTGGAGCTGATATTTTAGATGGTGGTGCAGGAAGTGATATCTTTGTTATTGATTTAGATAATGCAATTAGCCTTGGAGTCTTTGATCAGCTTTCAGATTTTGAGAAAGGCTTGATAAGCGGTCAAACAATGTTGGAGATACCACGTATTCTTGATTTTAATATTATGGAGGGAGATTCTGTCGCTTTGAGAGGTAAGAGTATAGGCTTAGTTGACGTTGGTTCGAGTATTGTCCCAGAACAAGATCTCTATTCATATAAAGATACTCAAGCCAATATGGACCAACAGATATTGCTGAACACAACATTCAACGATTTTTTCTTTTCTGGAAATACGCAGCATAACGAGGGTTTTGCTCTTTTAGATGATACGGATATGTTAATGCAAATTACTGGTCAGGGGAATCTCAACATGGTTGGCTATATAGAATCAACAACTGCGCCTTCACATCAATCATTTTTTACCGAGGATATCAATTTGATTGCTTAAGGCTATTTCAACAATATTATTTTTTCAAGTTTTAGCACTATCTAAAATTGTTCAACTTGTGGCTTATCAAAGATTTTAGCGATCATCGAGATGAGCGGTTTTTCCCCAGTTTTTATCATTGCAGTTACTGCCATTCCAGATCTAAGTGGAATTTGTTTGCCTGCAATTTTTACAAAACGATCTTCTAAAGAGACTTTGCCAGGGAAGTAGGATGCTCTTGGTGAAAGTTTGTCTGGTGGCATCATGCCACCTCCTATTTCATATAGTCTTCCTTTTAACGAACCGAAATCAGAGAATGAGTATGCATCTAGACGAAGATCTACAGGCATTCCAGGCACAAGCATTCCTACATTTACATCTGGAATGGTAAGCTTCGCAATATCTAGATCATCAGGAATTACTTGAAATAGTTCCTCGCCAGTTGATACTAACTGACCTGGTGACTTTCCAAGATTAAATACTTTACCTGACACACTTGCTTTGACTATGGTTAGATTTATTCGATTGCGGAGTTCTGATAATCGATTAAATGCTGATGCTCGCTGTTCTAGAGCTGTTATCTCTAACCTTTCAGCATCAAGATCAGTTCGTCCAGTTGTATTGTCCGATATTATTAATTGCATTTCTGCCCGATTTTCAGCTTTTTTCAATTCCATAGTCATACTGTCTACAGTAGCCTGCAGACTATTGAATTTGTTTGCTTGTTCAAGAGCTTGCAGTTCAGATACAGCTTCAAGATCTGCAAGTTTTCGATAACGTTCGCTTATGTCCTTTGCAAATTCAAGCTCTTTCTTTTTGTTTGTTAAAGCTCTTCTAGCTTGCTCTACTAAATAATTTGCTTGTTCAAGATCTGAAAGTGAGTTTTTGTTTTTAATTTTGTCTTGTAGCTCTATAAAATCTGCACGTCTTTGCAATTTAGCCAGGACCTTTGGATCCTCTACTGAAAATGTTTCAAATTCATCTGGTATGAGATTCTTTTTATTCCTTAATTGATACGAGGCTAATTCGATTTCTTTTTCTCTGAAGACCGACTTAGCTTTTGTTGCCTGTCTCACTTCCTCCTTATTTTCTAAAATCATAACTACATCTCCGGCTTTAACATATTCACCATTTTCTAGAAAGACCTCTTTAACTACTTTCGTTAAAGGTGAAACAACTGTCTCTGTTCCCTCAGAGGATTCAATAACACCTCTTACTTGTACTGTTTCGTCCATCTTGCCCACAAAACCGATGGTCAGTGCAATACCTGAACCAGCGAGCATGATCCAAATAATACTTCTAGAAAACTTAAGACTTTGCTTGCCTAGCCCAAGTCTTTTGTTTGTCCTAAATTTTGGTGCAGGTTTTTTCTGCTGTGGTTTAGATAGTTGAGAGTCCATTTTAGGACTTTGCTTTATCCCATTTTAGCAGCTTGTTGGGTAAATAGGCTGTGATACGCCCCCTTTTTGCTGAGAAGTTCATCATGATTTCCTATTTCCACTACCTCCCCTGAACCCATCAACACAATTATGTCTGCGTTCACAATTGACGACAATCTATGTGTGACATATAAAACAGTCTGTCCTTTGAGTTTCTTCATCAGGTTTTCGCTAACTCGCCTTTCTGTTTGATAATCAAGTGCTGATGTTGCTTCGTCCATAATTAGTACACTTGGTTTCTGCAATATGGTCCGCGCAATGGCCAACCGTTGTCTTTGTCCTCCAGATAAATTTGAGCCTCTCTCACCAACTTTTGTGTCATATTTAGCTGGTAGATCTCTGATAAATTCATCTGAACAACTTATTTCTACAGCTTCATCAATTTCATCTTGACTAGCCGAAGGATTTGTAAGCGTTATATTTTCATGAATACTTCCATCAAACAACAAAGTATCTTGAGGGACAATCCCAATTTGTTTTCGAAGTGAGTAAAGTTCTAACTTAGATATATCCATATTGTCGACTAATATTTTTCCCTTTTCTGGCTCATACAGCCTTGGCAGCAGTTTTGTCGCTGTACTTTTCCCTGAGCCGCTGAGTCCCACTATTGCTACGAATGAACCCGCAGGTATTTTCAAATTTAATCCTTTTAACAAATAAGGAGCTGAGGGATTGTATCTGAACCAGATATCTTGGTATTCAATGTCCCCCTCAAGATTCGGCACCATTGGTTTTTTTAGTTCGTCTATTCCTGTTTCTTGTGGATGGTTTAATATATCTCCCAAGCGCTCCATAGATAAGTTGATTTCTTGAAAATTTTGCCAGATTTGCGAAAGCCTTAGTACTGGACTTGTTACAAAACCAGCTATCATCCTAAATGCAATCATTCCCCCCATGGTCATCTTCCCTTCAACTACAAGTGCAGCTCCCATCCATACAACCATTAAACTTGAAGTTTTGTTTATCAAAGTGCTGATCGAGTTGTTTGCTGTTCCGATGACTGTATTTCCAAAACCATCTGACACATAATCGACATATAAGTCTTGCCATTTCCATCTCGTACGTAGTTCAATTCCTTGAGACTTTACTGTCTGAATCCCAGATAACACTTCAACTAAATGTGATTGAGTCTTTGCCGCTGCAACTGACTTTGCTTGAATTTGTTTTCGTACTTTTGGGGAGAAATAGTAAGTGACACCTATTAATGCGGGAATCACTGCAACTGTTACGAGCGTTAATTGCCAGCTATAAATTATCATGACAAAAACATATAGAAGTGCAAAAACAGCATCCAGAACAGCGGTTAGAGCAGTGCCTGTAAGGAACTTTCTTATATTTTCAAGCTCCCCAATCCTATTTGACAGTTCACCTACTGGCCTTTTGTCAAAGAACTTTAAAGGAAGTTTCAGCATATGGTCAATAACTTTACTGCCTAGTGCGACGTCAATTCTGTTTGTTGTATCAACAAACAGAAATGTCCGAACGCTCTGAAGGACTACTTCTATTATAGCAAATAGTATTAATAGGGTTCCGAGAGTTGCTAAAGTTCCAGGCGCATTATTAATAATTACCTTATCAATGATTTGCTGAATCAATAGAGGATTGGCTAAGCCAAAAAGTTGTACGAAGAGAGATGATAATAGTACTTCACCAAGCACTACTCGATATTTTCCTAGAGATGGTAAAAACCATTTAAGGCTGAAATTATCTTCGGGTGTCTGGTCTGTTTTTGTTGTCAGAAGGATTTGTATAGCGTTCTCATCTTCCATTAGGTCTTCTAATTCAAGATCGGCTATACCCTTGCTTGGCACCGCAATCCTGCAGTTTGAATTGCTGGCGGAAGCAATCATTATGAGCTCTGACTCTAATATCATCAATGCAGGTAGTTCTAATTTGTGAATCTCGTTTGCATTGCAAGTCGTGATTTGAGTTCTCAATCCAAGTGTTTCGCAGATTGCACCAGCAAGTGGTAGTGTAATCCCACCATATCTTCTTGTTTGATCTTGCAAAATTCTTAAAATCATTTCCCGTTTGATTGGTAAACCTAGTGTTTCGCACAACATTCTTAAGCACGCTGCGGAGCCTTCTACTGGTCCTTTTCCTTTCCTGTAAGTTATTTCTACCTCATCTTCTTTTTCAATATATTCTGGTTCTATATCTTCTTCAATAATTTCTAAGTTTGCCTCTTCAAGATCTCTTATTTCATCGAAGAGCTGAACAGCTGCCTCTTTCTGCGTCATATCAAGATCTTCTCCCGCCAAGTATTTTCTTAACTCTGACTTATTGATTCCGACTAGACGACAAGCCTTTCTATCTTTGAATAGAGAACTTAAGTTGTCATCTAAAATTTTTCCATGCGCTTGACCTCCGCTTACATACCACAAATAATCGATTCTTTCTAACTCATTTGAGTTCTTTTCACTAGCAAGGCAAACTCTGTATGACGAAAGTGCTTTCTCAATTATACTTAATGTACTAATCTTGCAGTCTGGATGTCTCTTTAGTACTGTTGATGTCGCTTCAAACAATTCTGCTTTAGCAGCATGACTACTCCAGTATTTTCTAGCCACGCTTGATGTTGTGAAGATCTGAGATACGATATTCTTCTCTATTCTCAGTGCTATAACTGATGATGAGCATAATGCTGTTTCGCAGCTTCGTCCACGTAGTACCCCTACCCATCCAATTGATTGACCAGGGCCACATAATTCTATTGTCTCAATATCTTCCGTTCTAAGATCTTTTCCGACAATCCTTATTCTTCCCTCCACGATTAAGTATATATACTTTGTCGCTTCCTCGGCTCTCAATAGTGTCTGTCCAATTTTTCCTTTGACTAACGATGAGTTCTGCGATAAGAAGACTTTTTCTTTTTTATCTAATTCCTTGAATGGTTGAAAATATTCAATTAGTTTTAATATTCTTGATTCATTGACGTTGGCTTTAGAGTCTCTCTCTTCTTTCATGGCGATTCTGTGATTTTGTTGACTGCTTTTTGTAGCTCAATATTATATAGCTCTTCAATAAGTTTGTCTTCCATCTCTGATGTAAGCGATGCCTCTATTATATGCTCAACAACCGCTATCACTATCGTTTTCTGGATAACTAATGGCTTATTTAGCTTGCCAATATTTTCCTTAGTTGAGATTGCACGTACTTGTTCATTTGTCTTGCTCAACGGCATCGGCCCGACAATACCTTTTGTATATTTTTCTGGCCCTAGTGAATATTCGTAAGCTAGTTCTGAAATCTCAGCCTCCTCATTCTTCAACCGTAGGTACAATTCTTCTGCTAAGCCAATATCATTTAACCTTAGCATTGAGTACACTACTTGGTCTAAATCACGCTTCCGTTTATAAAAGTAATCATTTAACTGTGGCTTTAACCATTTTTCTTTTATAAACTTTTGTCTTAAATCTTGTGCTCCTTCTCTTCCCTGATCTTTTTTTTGGTTTTCGGTAAAATCAACATATTGCTTGGACTTATTGTCAATTCTTTCTAGCAGCTCTTCCTGGGCAATGTTATAAATAACAGGCCTCCAGCTCCCCGTATTTGCTAAGTACTCAAGTAGCCACTTATCTTCTTTACCAGTGTCCGCTAATATTTTTTTAAATTTATCCAGATCCATTAAAGTACCTCATTCATATCAACTTCTTCAAAATCCTCAAAAGATCTTTCTTCACTAGAAAGTCCATTTCCGTCAATCCCCTCTTCCCAGCGAACCGAAAATCCCTGTTCTTCCGCAATACTCTCTAATACCTCCACTCGTATCTCAAGCCCTGAATCTTCTCCACGAATTGAATCCTCTAAATTCATAAAACGACCTACAAGCTCATTCCAATCCTTAGGTGGAACAATATTGACATCATTAGTCTCACCTTCCATAATCGATTTATTGCCCATAAATTCCACCCTTGTCCTTTCATTATTTGAACTCATTTCTGCAATCATTTCCTCCATTGATGCTAGCTTTAGATCAATAAGACTTTTACTGTCCTCAACTTGCATCAAAGTATCATTTGCTCTCTGTTCTATTTCTTCTATCCTTTCACTTAATTCTCCATTTTGGTTGATACCATCTAATTGCACTCCGAGAATATTACTTATTTCTTGGGGACTGCATTGATCTCTTAGTGCAAGGCTTATCGCGAGTTGTAAGCTACCTTTAGATTCAATATATGCCTCAGCAAGTGACTCTAATACCTTTGTGTACTGTTTGCTTTGTTCTTTGCATACTTGTTTAAATGAATCTAGTGTACTTAGTTTGAATCTTGCACTAAAAGCTTTTAATTCTTCTATATTTTCTTCGTTAATTTCCCCATAATTTTGTTTGACCATTTAATGCTTTTTCTCGTATATACGAGCTCTCTTAATTATACCGGCTCATTTTTCGGTTGCCACCATGTCATTGGATCAACTATAGATTGATTCTTGTGACTGTATGTATGAGGTACATGCTTTTGAGAATGAGCATCGTTTTTTTTAAGCCTAGCCTTTTCTCACCTTTGCATCTTGGATCACCGTATATACATTTACTCTTGTATATACCTTATGTTGGCGATGGAACAAGTGCTCAGCACATTGATAATCATTCTCACCAATTGTGTTTCTATCGTTGTCCACTTTGGTATTTGTTGTTGCAGTCTAGCCTTTCCTACCTCGATATATGTAGATCATTACCGTTTTAGATCTCTTGAATAATGTCTTTGATCTGTTTTCGAAGTCAGAAGTTGAAATTATTAGACTTATTATTGTTTCTCCTGGAATATCATCAACTTATTTGCAAGAAGCCCTTTCGCTTGATCAGCCCCACGTATCCAGAGTTTTAAAAAGATTATTGTCTAAAGGTTGTATACGGCGTGTTAGATCCGAATGTACGGGTAAGCGTTACATGTATCGATATTATATTGATCCGGCTAATGGTGTTAAGATGACTTATCCTTTCATCGATTTTGAGATTGATACTCTCTTAGCTTCTTCTTCAAATAGGCATGGTAGCTTCTACAGATTGTTAGCAGCCTTCTTTGACCTAGATAATGAAACCCTTGCAGTCTTATTGGGTTTTATGCAAGATTTGTATTCTGCCAGGGTGGGTTCCTCTTCAAATATGTCTATGTCGGTTTCAACTGATATGTCCTTCCCTTCAGCGACAAACCAATTACGTAGACGCAACCGACTATCTGCCTTCTGTTTCCGTTACTTCTCTCGTTTTCGAGATGATAGATGAATCTTTATATTATCTTTGTTCTGTCTTTGCTTGCATTTAATTTAGCCTCAAGGGTACGTCAAGGCGAACCTTGGATATTGCGATTTGCTTGGCTGTTTACTATTAGCATCATTGCCTATGGTATAAGCAATGGAACAAATTCAACTTTTCATCAATGGCTTATTGGTGCTCTTCAAGGTTCTTTTATTTCGATCGCAGTTTGCGAAATGAGATTGCGTTGGCTTAGAAATAGTTCTTCTAGTAAATAACATATCCTAGTATTTACCCCTTATTATTTTCTCTTGCAGTATTTGTTGATAAAATAAATTGCTGATTGGCTTGAGTATTCATATGAATAAGCTTCTTTCTCAGCCTTTTTGACGTCAAGGCTTGCATTTGAATAGATTTTTGAATTCATCTGGGTGTGGTAAATCTTTCTGGGGGATATATCAACACCTAATGGCGTAACTCTGTAATTTACTCCGCCATTTTTGCAGCTCTGGGCGACATGAATTGCTTCATGATTAAGCACTCTAAGTACTGCTAATGATCCTTGTTCCATTTTGTCTGGTGAAATTTTGATTGTTTGCTTCTTGGGACTCCACACCGCTGCTGCGCCTAATTTTCTAGGATTTCCGATTGCTACGGTCACGCCTATATCCCTTAATTCTTTTAAAAGTAACTTTATAGTCTCACGATGCATTGCGATCTTCTTTTTCGTCTTAATAGCATGCTCTTCTATTTGTTTTGGTGATTTTGCCTGTTCACCCTCCTTGAGTTTATATTTATACATCTTGTTGCCTAGGTTGTCTATCATTACTTCTGGTTTAAATTCATGATCTCCTTTGTCCATCATCATCTTTGCTGTTTTAAACCCATAGCTTGTAGCAATATTTATTTCATCCTCCTGGAGTCTTCTCGGCTCTTGTATTATCTCAAAACTGCTTTTATCCTTGTAAGCTGGTAGTTTATAGTTTGTTATTCTTTTAGGAACGTTCCAGAAAGATGTTGCTATTGTTACTGTAATAATTAAGATTTTATTTGAATTAATGAAGTATATAATTGGTCTTATTTTCTTTCCCTTGGCCTTCTTCACTTAGTCTTCGCAAGGTGTTACATCGATTAACTTCCGTTTTAGCTGTGACGCAAGGACTTGCCTGCCGACGGCTACAACTCTTAGTTGATCTTGTGCGTGTTTTAGTTGAGACTCAGCTGTTTGAAGGCCACGAACAAGTCTCTTGAGTTCGTCAGGCATTTCATTTAAACTATAACGCTTACCCTCAAAATTTAGGACAGCCCTTCGGTCTTTGGGTGGTGTTGGACTCATCGCGGCATAAATTGTCCATTTCCAGCTATTTATAGCAGCGTTTTTTGCTTTGTCAACCCTGTTTATCTTTCTAATGTATGGCCCTTTGCCTCCCTCTTCTTTTTGTATTTGATTTATCTCTTCGCGGTTAGCTTGCCTTTTGAAGTTGTCTCATCTGTCCGATTAGTCCTAATTTTATCGACTAGCTTCTCTTTTTAGCTATTTATTTATTTATCATTATTAATCGAGTCTTTCCATGTCTTGTTTCGCCAGTATCCCTCGCTTCTGCGTCCTGTTTCTGGAGGCTTTACGCCTTTACTTCTTGTCGTTTATTTGTTTGTAGACTTTATTGTAGCCCTGTTCTTTTGTCTGGTATGGCGTAGTTCTTCTGGCTAATCTTTGCTAGGTATTCTATTGTCGGCTCGAGCTTCTGTTTTATATATTTATGCGACTTTCTCCCTATCTAATGTAATTGCAGATGGGCGCGTAGCTTTTCTGGTTTTTGATGACGGTCAACAACATCACTTGCCGGTTCCCCAAGTCGGCCAGTCTCTTCAATGTTTGTTTGAACAGAGCTCAGGCGTGATCTGACTCGGCGCATATGAAAGTTTCAGTCAGGCGCGCTGTCTTGGATTCAAGTCTGAAACGTTGCTGGTTTTGGCTTAAGGGGGCCCTCGATGGGCTCGATGCCGACGGTCGCCCGGGGTTGCGCAACAGCCTGGCGATCACCTGGGTGCGGTACGACGACGCTGCACCGGAGGCGGGTCAGCGCCGTGGTGCTTCCTGGAACCAAGACCGGATCCTCTATCCGGCCAGCGTGGTGAAGCTGTTCTATGCCGTCGCCGTTGAGCAGTGGCTGCAGCGTGACCTGATCCCTGAGAGCGACGAAATGCGGCGCGCGATGTGCGACATGATCGCCGACTCCAGCAACGATGCCACGGGGCTTGTGGTGGATCTGCTCACAGGCACTACCAGTGGCCCTGCCCTCCATGGCGAACGCTGGGAGCTTTGGACGCAGCAGCGTCGCTTGATCAATGGCTGGTTGCAGAGCCTGGCCTGGCCGGAACTTGAGGCGGTGAATTGCTGCCAGAAGACCTGGGGTGATGGTCCCTATGGCCGGGAGAAAATGTTCTATGGGGCCGACAACGGCAACCGCAATGGCTTGTCCACGGTTGCGACAGCCCGGATGCTGGAGGCTGTGATGACCGGTGCGGTGGTGTCGCCACCGGCCTGTCGTCGGCTGCAGGGTCTGTTGCGGCGCTCGCTCGATCAAAAGCAGCGTCGCGCTGATCCTGAAAACCAGGTGGATGGCTTTCTCGGTGAGGGCTTACCTGAGGACGCTCTGCTGTGGAGCAAGGCCGGCTGGATGAGTCAGGCCCGTCATGACGCCGCCTGGTTCCAGGCGTCTGAACAGCAGCCGCCCAGCTTGCTTGTGGTGTTCACCACGGGGCCTGATCGCGCCAGGGACGCATCGCTTTTGCCCGAGCTGGCACGGCAACTCAACCAATTCACCAGCTCCGAGGAGCGGGCGGATTGAGTTCATGAACTTGAACGGAGAGGGAGGGATTCGAACCCTCGACAGAAGTTGCCTCCTGTAACTCCTTAGCAGGGAGCCGCTTTCAACCACTCAGCCACCTCTCCAGCGGCTCACCTAGAGTACCAAGTGCTGGGCGATTGGTCAGACTTCAACGCGTGGCAGGCGTCGTCTGAAACCGCAGAGGATCTCCCAGGGAATAGAATCGCAGTGGTCGCTCCAGCTTTGAGGGCTTAATTCCAGGTCGCCGTCCTGGCCCAGCAGAGTGACGATGTCGCCTTGCTCCAGCTCAGCTGCATCGGTGGCATCCAGCAGGAGCTGGTCCATGGTGATGGCTCCCACCTGAGGCAGCTGGCGATTGCGATGCAGTGCGTGAATGTGCCCGCTGAGGGACCGCAGAACACCATCGGCATAGCCGATCCCGACCACCGCAAGCCGCGTGGGGCGCTGGGTGATGAAGCGATGGCCGTAGCTGACTCCAGTGCCGGCGGGCACGTCGCGGATCAGGCTGACCCGGGCACGAACCGCCAGCGCGGGTTGCAGGGGAATGACGTTGCTCAGATGACTGGCGGGGGCATGGCCGTACAGGGCCAATCCAACGCGCACGAGGTCGTGGTGCAGCTCCCGGTTGAGCAGGGTCCCTGCCGAGTTGGCCAGATGGCGGGTGATGCCGGCACCCGCTTGGGGCAGGGCCGAGAGCATGCCCACGAAGCGCTCCTGCTGGAGGCTGGTCAAGGCATCGTTCGGCTCATCGGCACAGGCCAGATGGCTGTAGATGCCCTCCAGATTGAGGTGTTCCAGGCTGTTCATCTCCCCCGCGGTCTGATGTCCCTCGCTGAGGGAGCAGCCCAGCCGTGCCATGCCGGTGTCGATCTTCAATTGCACGTCGAAACACCGACCGCTGTCGGCTGCCAGAGCGTTGCAGAGCTGGGCATCCCTGAGGCTGCTCAGGGTGGGCATCAACCGCCAGTGCAGGCAAGTGCGCAGGTCGTCCGGTTCATTGAGGTTGCTGAGCAACAGCACTGGTGCTTCCAGCCCGGCCCGCCGCAGCTCAAGGCCTTCCTGCAGCGTGGCTACGCCAAGGCTGGTGGCTCCCCCCTGAAGGGCAGCCCGTGCCACCGTCTCGGCGCCGTGGCCGTAGCCATCGGCCTTCACCACCGCCATCAGTTGGGTACGAGCACCGAGGTGTTGGCAGAGCGCCCTGGCGTTGGCCCGAATCGCTGCAGGTGAAACCTCCACCCAGGCGCGCTGACGTGGATTCAGCTCCGGAATCACAGGCGGTGCTCGGCGCTACCGAGACAGCTTCACATCGCAGATAGCATGACCATTATTGAGTGAGCTGGCATGGGCCAGGTTCTCGTTCTCAATGCGTCCTACGAGCCGCTCAATATCACCACCTGGAGACGGGCTGTGGTGATGATGCTGAAGGGCAAGGCCGAGAGTCTGGAATACGACCCCTGTCGGCAACTGCGTCAGGGCACCCACCTGCCAACGGTGATCCGCCTGCGCCAGTACGTTCGCGTTCCCTTTCGTCAGCTGCCCCTGACGCGTCGCAACCTCTTCCAGCGGGACAACCACACCTGCCAGTACTGCGGCAGTCGTGACAATCAGTTGTCCATCGACCATGTGATGCCTCGCAGTCGGGGAGGTAGCGACACCTGGGAGAACGTGACCACGGCTTGCCTCAGCTGCAATGTGCGCAAAGGCAATCGAACTCCGAAGGAAGCCGCCATGCCTCTGCGCCATGTGCCGCGGCGACCGGCCAGCAGCCTCAGTTTTGAGGCCCGGCGCCAGATCCATTCCGGTCATCACCAGGAATGGGCGAAGTACGTGATCGGTGCTTGACCGTCAGGCCTCGGCCTGATCGCTCAGCGATTCGAGTTTCTGACGTTGCTCTTCGGCGATGCAGGCACCAATCAGGTCTTCTAGTTGGCCCTCCAACACAGGTTCCAGGGTGAAGTTTCGGCCCAGCCGGTGATCTGTGGTTCGGTTGTCTTTGTAGTTGTAGGTGCGGATTTTTTCAGAGCGGTCACCACTGCCCACTTGGGCGCGTCGGTCGCTGCTTTCGCGTTCTGCGGCAGCCGCCTGCTCCCGCTCCAACAATTTGGCGCGCAGGATCTCCAGGGCCCGTTCCCGGTTCTGCAGCTGGGAGCGTTCCTGGGTGCAGAACACGCGGATGCCCGTGGGTTTGTGGAGAAGGTCCACAGCTGTTTCCACCTTGTTGACGTTCTGCCCCCCAGCACCGCCTGAACGCGCGGTGCTGATATCGAGATCCTTCGGGTCGAGCTGAACTTCCACGGCATCGGCTTCGGGCATCACGGCCACCGTGGCTGTTGAGGTGTGGACCCGACCCTGGGATTCCGTGGCCGGGACCCGTTGCACCCGATGCACTCCCGCTTCAAATTTCAGTTGGCTGTAGACGCTGTCGCCACGCACCGACAGGATCAGTTCGCGAAACCCGCCCAGGTCGGCCTCGGTGCAGCTGATGGATTGCACGGCCCAGCCCACTTTTTGGCTGTACCGCTCATACATCCGTGCCAGATCACCGGCCCAGAGACAGGCCTCGTCGCCGCCTGCGCCGGCACGAATTTCCAGCATCACACTGCGCTCATCGCGGGGATCCCGCGGCAGCAGAGCCAGGGTGAGCCGCTCAGTCAGCGTTGCGTGCTGTTCTTGGAGACTGGCCAACTCATCCTGCGCCAGCTCCTCCATTGCAGCGTCACCGCGACTGTCTTTCAGCAGCTGACGTGCGGAATCACGCTCGGATTCGAGCTTCTGGAGTTCCTCGAAGTCGAGCACGAGTGGCTCAAGTCTTGATCGCTCCCGTGCGATCGATTCAAGCCGCTTCGGATCAGCGGCCACATCAGGATCAGCCAGCTGCCGCTCGAGGTTGCGGAAGCTGGCTGTGGCTGTTTCCAGCCGTGTGAACAAGGTCGAGGCGTCCATGCCCCGTTCTCACCCTCAGGCCTTGGACTCGGCCTTGGCAGAGTCGGCACCTTTTTTCTTGGTGCCCATGCCGTACTTCTTCATGAAGCGGTCCACACGACCCTCGGTGTCGAGGATCTTCTGGGTGCCGGTGAAGAAGGGGTGGTTGCCGCTCCAGACGTCGACGTGGATCTCCGGCTGGGTGGCGCCTGTGGTCATGACCACTTCGCCGTTGCAGATCACCTTGGCGTCGGGATACCAGGTGGGATGAATGTCGGGCTTTGGCATCGGTAAAAAAATCAGCGCTTGGAGAACTGAGGAGCCTTACGGGCTTTCTTGAGGCCGTACTTGCGGCGTTCCTTGGCACGGGGGTCGCGGCTGAGGTGACCTTCCGTCTTCAGCGGCTTGCGGTTGTCGGCCGACAGTTCGCACAGGGCGCGGGCTGCACCTTGCTTGATGGCGCCGGACTGACCGGTGAGTCCACCACCGTGAACGTTGACGAGGATGTCGTACTCGCTGCTGAGGCCGAGGGTCTCCAAGGGAGCCTTCACCGCTGCGATGTACGAGGGGTTGTAGTTCAGATAGTTGTCACCGGGACGACCATTGATGGTGATCGTTCCATTGCCGGGGACGAGACGAACACGGGCGACAGAGGTCTTGCGACGACCGGTGCCCCAGTAGACGACGGAGTTGTTGCTCATTGGGCGGATGCGGAGGGGTTGAGCTGAAGAGGCTGGGGCTTCTGAGCGGCGTGGGGATGCTCGGTGCCTTTGTAGACCTTGAGCTTGCGGAACATTTGGCGGCCCAGGGCGTTGTGGGGGAGCATGCCTTTGATGGCCTTCTCCACGATCCGCTCGGGGATCCGTTCCTGCAGAGCTTCGAAGGTTTCCACCTTCATGCCTCCGGGACGACCGGAGTGACGGCGGTACAGCTTCTGCTGGGGCTTACGGCCGGAAACTTTGATCTTCTCGGCGTTCACGACGACGACAAAATCACCGGTGTCCAGATGGGGGGTGAAGCTGGGGTTGTTCTTGCCACGCAGCACGGCGGCCACTTCAGTGGCCAGACGGCCGAGGGTTTGATTCTCAGCGTCCACCACGTACCACTGGCGGTCGATCGAATCAATCGGGGGGAGAGAGGTCTTGTTCATCGCGCCGGCATGCCGGTTCGGTTATGTCCCGCCTGAAGAAGCGGAACTGGGCAAAGGGGTCGGTCCAGAACTGGACCTGACGGGGCTAAAGATCGAGCTTACTCTTCGGCCCTCCAGCTCCAGTGAGTTGGGCAGCTTTCGAAGTAGAGGCCCGTTTATCCCGGCGTTGAGGGTGGATCCGGAGGCGGATCTCTCTCGGCCAGAAAAAACCACGGCTGACAATCGTACCAGCCGGCTTTGGTGAAGATGGGCTCGGCATAGCCAGCCCGAAGCAGGCAGAGGCCCGTGGCCGGCGCCGCCTCTTTCACCTCATGGCGTCGTCGTTCCCTCCAGCGCTGTTCAAAGGCGGCAACACTGAGACGGTGCTCGCCAACGGCCACCAACTGGGCCATCAGCAGGCGAACCATGCCGTACAGAAAACCACTGGCCTGAATCTCAACCCGCAGAAGATCGCCTTGGCGCTCCACGAGCACCTCCTGCACGGTGGTTCTGGCATGGGCGCGACGGCTGCCTGCCTTCATGAAGGCACTGAAGTCGTGCAGACCAAGCATGCTGCTCAAAGCGTCCCGCATGCGGGACTCATCCAGCCTGTGTTGGTAACGGTGCCAGCTCCAGGGGCTTAAAAACAAATTGGGGCGGCGCCCGTTGTGAATCGTGTACCGGTACCGCCTGTAGGTGGCGGAGTAACAGGCATGCCAATCCAGGGGACGGGCGACGGATTCGCGCACACGAATGGTGCTTGGCAGGCGTCCGTTCAAAGCCGGGGCCCATTTGCGAGCTGGGATCGGCCCACTGCAGTCGAAGTGCACCACCTGACCGGCGGCATGAACGCCGGCATCGGTGCGACCGGCGGCAAAGGTCTGCACCGGTCGGTGCGGATCAAGCTGGGCGATGGCATCCTCCAGCACGGCCTGAACACTGCGACCGTTGCGTTGGCGCTGCCACCCACAAAACGAAGAACCCTCGTACTGAAGGCTGAGCGCGATCCGCTGAAGGGACGCTGGCTCAGGACCTGCAGACGAGGGTTGGGTGTTCAAACGTCAGAACTGACGTGAGGTCTGATCAGACCAGTTCAATGATGGCCATCTCGGCGTTGTCGCCACGACGGGGAACGGTGCGGGTGATGCGGGTGTAGCCACCCTTGCGATCGCTGTAGCGGTTGGGAGCCTTGTCGAACAGGGCATGCACCAGCTGCTTGTCGTAGATGTAACCCATGGCCCGGCGACGGGAGGCGAGGCTGCCGTCCTTGGCCAGGGTGATCATGCGCTCGGCTTCGTCGCGAAGCGCTTTGGCCCGTGCCTTGGTGGTGGTGACCCGACCTTCGCGAATCAGCTGGGTGGTCAGGGCGCGCAGCATTGCCTTGCGCTGGTCAGCTGGACGTCCCAGCTGAGGAACTCGGCATTGATGACGCATGGTTCTGTCGGTGACGAAGACGAAAAAGGACGTTCAGGCCGTTCTGCAGTTATGCAGAAGTGCGGCTCTGGGGGATGGAGATGCCGATGCGCTCGAGGGCTTCGATCACTTCATCAGCGGATTTGGAACCGAAGTTCTTGATCTCCAGAAGATCCTCGTAGCTGAAGCCCATCAGGTCAGACACGGAGTTGACCTGGGCCCGCTTGAGGCAGTTGTAGGCGCGAACCGAAAGGTTCAGTTCCTCAAGAGGAATCTGTGCTTCCGCCGAGGGCTCGGGTTCAGCAGGAACTTCCTCCACGAGAGTGACCGTGGCCAGCGGCTGGAACAGCTCAATCAATTGATTGGCTGATTGAGCCAGGGCGTCGTCGGGGGTAATGGAGCCGTCTGTGACGATCTCCATCCGAAGGCGCTCGCGGGCCGAACCGCCTTCGGCAACGGCGGTTTCGTCGATGGTGAAGTTGACCCGGGTCACGGGCATGAACACGGCATCGATCTGGAGCAGATCGATGGCACTGGTTTCTTCGTTGTGACGATCCACCGGGCGATAGCCAACGCCGCGCTCAACGTGCACTTCCAGCTCGAGGCTGTGGCCGTCGGCCACGGTGGCGATCGGACGATCGGCGTCCACCACCTGCACCTGAGAGGAGAATTGAAGATCTCCGGCTTTCACTTCAGCGGGTCCAGCCACCACGAGACGACCGATCTCGAGTTCGGCTGAACGGCTGTTGACGGTGAGCTCCTTGCAGTTCAGCAGGATGTCGAGAACGTCTTCACGGACCCCAGGAACCGTGGCGTATTCGTGATTGACACCGGCAATCCGGATGGCGGTGACAGCACTGCCTTCCAGCCCACCCATCAGCACGCGGCGCAGCGCGTTGCCCAGGGTCGTGGCCTGGCCACGCTCGAGGGGACCGATCAGGAAAACGCCGGACTGGGCGCGATCCTCGGCCACCTGATGCTCAATGCGATCAATCTGGTACTGCAACACGGTCTGAATCGGGGTAAGGGGAGAAACCGGACGGAAATCAGCTCGGTTCAGACGCGGCGGCGCTTGGGCCGGCGGCAACCGTTATGGGGCAGAGGGGTGACGTCGCGAATCAGGGTGATTTCGAGGCCAGCAACCTGGAGAGCACGGATGGCGGTCTCACGGCCTGAGCCAGGACCCCTCACCAGCACTTCGATCTGACGCATGCCTTGGTCAAGGGCGCGACGTGCTGCTGCTTCTGCAGCGGTTTGAGCCGCGAAGGGGGTGCCTTTGCGAGCACCTTTGAAGCCACTGGCACCTGCAGACGACCAGGAAATCACCTCACCGGCGGTGTCGGTGATGGACACGATGGTGTTGTTGAAGGTGCTCTGGATGTGAGCGACGCCGTTCGGGACGTTGCGCTTGGCCTTCTTGGGGCCGGATTTTTTGACGGTTTTAGCCATGGCCGTATGCAGTCAGGGATAAGGATGTAGAGGACTTACTTCTTCTTGCCGGCCACAGTTTTCCGCGCGCCGCGGCGGGTGCGGGCGTTGGTGCGGGTGCGTTGGCCACGAACGGGAAGGCTCATGCGGTGGCGACGGCCACGGACGCAGCCGATGTCTTGCAGGCGCTTGAGGGCCATGCCCTCCTGACGGCGCAGATCGCCTTCGAGGGTGTACTCCTCCATGGCGTTGCGGAGCTTCTGAAGATCTCCGTCCTCCAGATCTTTCACCCGGATGTCGGGGTTCACGCCGGTTTTGGCCAGGATGGCCTGTGAGCGGGTGAGACCAACTCCGTAGATGTAGGTGAGGGACACTTCGATCCGCTTGTCGCGGGGAATGTCAACGCCGGCGATCCGTGCCACGTTCGTTTAGTTGAAAAGGACAGATGCCTCCGAAGTCCTGGAGGCGAGGAATGTTTCAGAACAGCGGGGGATCAGCCCTGGCGCTGTTTGTGCTTGGGGTTGGCGCAAATGACCATGACCTTGCCGTGGCGACGGATCACCCGGCACTTGTCACACATTTTTTTCACTGAGCTGCGCACCTTCATGAGGCGTGGCTCTCCAAATTTCCAAACGGCAACGTTACCATGCCGGTCAACCGAGAACGGACTCGATCCGCTTGGTGATCTCCTCGACTGTGCCCTGGGCGGGGACGGAAACCAGGAGACCCTTGTCGCTGTAGAAGCGAATCAGGGGTGCGGTTTTCTCGCGGTAAACCTCGAGGCGATTGCGGATCACCGTTTCGTTGTCGTCGGCGCGACCGCGGGCCAACAGCCGTTCAATCAAAACGGCGTCATCCAGCTCCAGCAGAACCACGGCCTGGATGGGTTGCTGCAATTCGGCCAGCAGGGGTTCGAGGGCTTCAGCCTGGGGCACCGTGCGCGGGAACCCATCCAGCAGCCAGCCATCGGTGGTGAGAGCCTTCATCTGGCTTTCCACAATCGCCAGCACAAGGGCGTCGCTTACCAGTTCGCCGCGGTTCATCACCGCTTCAGCTTCTTTGCCCAGATCGCTGCCGGCTGCTACTTCAGAGCGCAGCAGATCGCCTGTGGACAGATGCTTCATGCTGTTGGCATCGCACAGCCGAGCGGCCTGGGTGCCTTTGCCGGCTCCGGGAGGGCCAAGAAAGAGCAAACGATTTTTCATGGTTGCGTAAGCGTGAGGTGACGTGAACGGAAGGTGCGCTGCCCAGCAGCGCTCACTGGCGAACGAGGCCTTCGTAGCGTTGTGAGATCACATAGGTCTGCACCTGCTTGGCCGTGTCGATGGCCACACCGACAAGGATCAGCAGTGATGTGGCGCCAAGCCCCTGGAAGGTCTGCACATTCGTGGCGCGTTCGACGGCCGCGGGAATGATGGCGACGGCGCCGAGGAACAGACCACCCAGCAAGGTGAGGCGGTTCTGGACTCCTGAGAGATAAGTGGCCGTGGCGCTGCCGGGGCGAACGCCTGGAATCGCCACACCACCCCGTTTCAGGTTGGTGGCGATGTCAGCGGGATTCACCGTGAGAGAGGCATAGAAATAAGAGAAGCCCAGGATCAACGCAAAAAATGTGAGTGCGTATGGCCAGGGGTTCGCTGCCCCAGGATTCAGGGCACTGGCCGCACGGATCAACCACTCACTCTTGGTGAGGTTGGCGATGGTGACCGGCAGGAAAATCAGGGCTGAAGCGAAAATGATCGGCATCACACCGCCGGCATTCAGCTTGAGCGGCAGATAGCTCTGACGCGTGGGGAGCACACCTGCTCCACCCACCTGGCGCTTGGCGCTGACGATCGGGATACGGCGAGCTCCCTCCTGCACGAAGATGATTCCAACGATCGTGGCCAGGAACACCAGCACCAGAACAATGATGCCCAGCACGGTGTCGCGGTCACCGGTTTGAGCGGCTTCGATCGTGGCGCCGAGGGTGCGCGGCAGGGTGGCGACGATGTTCAGAAAAATCACCAGGGAAGCCCCCTGGCCGATGCCCCGCTCCGTGATTACTTCACTCAGCCACATCACCACCATCGAGCCGGTCACCAGGGCCAGTGCCGTCTGAACCACAAAGGTCACTTCGCTCAGACCTTCCACGGCGTATTGGCGCAGGATCATGGCGAAGACCACGCTCTGGACGAGACCCCAACCGAGCGCCACATAACGGGTGATCTGGGCGATCTTGCGTCGGCCAGCCTCGCCTTCATTCTTCTGGAGGTCTTCCAGCTGCGGCAGCGCTGCGGTCAGCAACTGGAGGATGATCGAGGCGTTGATGAAGGGCAGGATCCCCAGGGCAAAGATGCCCAGGGTGGAGATCCCGCCGCCGGTGAAGATGTCGAGAAAACCGATCAGCTGTCCGCCTTGATCGATGAATTGCTTGAACGCTTCCCGATCGATTCCGGGCATTGGGATATAGATCCCAAGACGCACCAACAACAGCAGGCCGAGTGTGGTGAGCACGCGACTGCGGAGCCCAGGGTTGGTGATCAGCTGGCCGATCACTTCGGAGGCGTTGGGGTTGCGACCCCGACTGACGAGCATGTCCGGAAGAAAGTGAAGTTGGGCGAAAAGCCAAGAAGCCGCCCGTGGATCGAAATCCAGCGGACGGCTCAGACCCTAGGGCTGACTTGGGGACGAGCCCTTGATTAGTCGAGGATTTCGCAGGTTCCGCCTGCGGCTTCGATCTTGGTGCGGGCCGAGGCGGTGAACGCCGCGGCTTGCACTGTCAGCTTTTTGGCTTTCAGTTCACCGTTGCCGAGCATCTTCAGAGGATGCTTGGGGCTGGTCAAGATGCCGTCCTTGACCAGGGAATCCAAGTTGACGGTGCTGCCGTCCTTCAGGTCGTTCAACGCAGAAACGTTGAGCACGGTGAAGAACTTGGGATTCACCAGGGGGAAGTGCTTCAGCTTCGGCACCCGGCGGTACAGAGGCATTTGGCCACCCTCGAAGCCGGGGCGCGTGGGGCGACCCGAACGGGATTTCTGGCCGCGCATACCGAAGCCGCAGCTGGCACCCTGACCGGCGGCGATGCCGCGGCCCTTGCGCAATTTGCGGCGACGAGCGCCCTTGTTGGATTTGAGGGAATCGAGTCGGAGAGTCATCGCGAATCAGGAATAGATCTGTTCGAGGGAGATTCCCCGTTCCTTCGCCGTCTCCTTGTGGGTGCGGAGAAGCGACAGGGCCACCATGGCAGCCCGTGCATTGTTCAGGGGGGTCTTGCTGCCCAGGCGCTTGGCCAGGACATTCTTGATGCCGGCGAGTTCGAGCACTGTGCGGATGGAACCGCCAGCGATCACACCGGTACCAGGGGCTGCAGGGCGGATGAGCACGCTGGCAGCACCATCACGACCATTGGAGAGGGTCGGGATGGAGTTGTGGCGGGTCAACGGCACTTTGACGAGGTGCTTCTTGCCATCGGCAACACCCTTGCGGACGGCACCGATCACATCACCGGCCTTGCCGACACCAACGCCGACCTGGCCTTTCTCGTTGCCGACAACCACGATGGCCCGGAAGCTCATCTTCTTACCGCCTTTCACGGTCTTGGAGACGCGGCGGATCTGAACCACGCGCTCTTGCCATTCGGAATCGCGTTCCTGGCCGCGACGGCCACCACGCCGGTCGCCACGACGACCATCACGGTCACCACGGCCGCGGCGCTGTTCCTGTTGCTGCTGCCCTTCGGCTGCCGCTGGAACGTCGGCCGCACCCGGCACGGCGTTGGGATTGGATTGGGGGGAGGAATCTGTCATGGGTTGAGCAGGAATCAGAACTGAAGGCCCGCTTCCCGGGCGGCATCGGCGAGGGCTTTAATCCGGCCGTGGTACAGATTTCCGCCGCGGTCGAACACCACCTGCTGGATGCCTTTGGCGATGGCGCGCTTGGCGACCAGTTCGCCGACGGCGACAGAGGCGTCGCAGCTGCCAGCCGGAGCCTTGAGGCCGGCGCGCAGCTCCTTGTCAACGGTGGAGGCGGAGCAGAGTGTGCTCTGGGCCGCGTCGTCGATGACCTGGGCGTAGATGTGGTTGTTGGAGCGGAACACGGCCAGACGCGGACGGTCTGAGGTTCCGGTGATGTGACGACGCAGACGCCGGTGGCGTTTTTGCGTCTGCTGTTTGCGGGACAGTTGGGACATGGTGGGTGAAGGGAAGGAACGTCAGGACAAGGCTTATTTCTTGCCGGACTTGCCTGCCTTGCGCAGGATGCGCTCGCCCTCGTACTTGATGCCTTTGCCCTTGTAGGGCTCGGGCGGACGGATGGCGCGGACCTTGGCGGCTTCGTTGCCCACCAGCTCCTTGTCGATGCCGGAGACGATCACCTTGGTGTTGTTCTCCACCTTGAAGGTGATGCCTTCAGGGGCTTCCATCTCGACGGGGTGGCTGTAGCCAGCACTCACCACGAGAGTTTTGCCTTTGACCTGGGCACGGGAGCCCACACCAACGATCTCCAAGGCTTTGCTGTAGCCGTTGCTGACACCCTCGATCATGTTGGCGACGAGGGTGCGGCTCAGGCCGTGGCGCTCGCGGGAGATGCGCTTGGTGCTCGTGGGGGAGACCACGATGGTGTTGTTGTCCTGGCTGACGCTGACGCCTTCAGGAAGGGTGCGCTCCAGTTCGCCTTTGGGTCCTTTCACCTTGACAGTGAGACCGTCGAGGGAAACCGTGACCTTTTCAGGGACGGGAACAGGGTTTTTGCCGATTCGTGACATGGTTCAGCTCCGGATCAGTAGACGTAACAGAGCACTTCGCCACCGACGCCCTCACGACGGGCGTCGCGGTCGCTCATCACACCTTTGGAGGTGGAGATGATCGCCACGCCCAGTCCTCCGAGGACTTTGGGCAGGCCGCGAGTGTTCTTGTAGATGCGGAGACCGGGCTTGCTGACCCGCTGCATGGAGCGGATGGTGGGCAGCCTGTGCTTGCCGCTGTACTTGAGGGCGAGCACCAGTTCGGTGCGAACGCCTTCACCCTGCTCGCTGATCTCGGAGATGAAGCCCTCCTGCTGCAGCACCTTGGCGATGCTGCGGGTCATCCGCGAAGCGGGGATCTTGGTGGTTTCGTGACGTTTCTCACTCGCATTGCGAATGCGGGTGAGCATGTCGGAAATGGGGTCGTGGTTGGCCATAGGTGTCGACGGGGAGGGCTCAGTTGCTCTGGAACGGCATTCCCATCTCGCGGAGGAGGGCCCGGCCCTCTTCGTCCGAACGGGCAGTGGTCACGATGGTGATGTCCATGCCCCGGATCGCATCGATCTTGTCGAAGGAGATCTCAGGGAAAATGATCTGTTCGCGCACCCCAAGGGTGTAGTTGCCGCGGCCATCGAAACTCTTTGGGCTGACCCCGCGGAAGTCGCGGATGCGGGGCAGCGCCAGGTTGATCAGGCGCTCGAGGAAGGCATACATCCGATCACCACGGAGGGTGACGGCACAGCCGATCGGCATGCCCTGCCGAATCTTGAAGCCGGCGATGGCTTTTTTGGCACGGGTCACAACGACCTTCTGGCCGGTGATCTGCGCCAGCTCATTCACCGAAGCCTCGAGGGACTTGGCATTGGCGGCGGCTTCGCCGAGACCCCGGTTGACGGTGACTTTCACCACCTTGGGGACTTCATGGATGTTGGTGAGGGAGAGATCCTTCTGCAGCTTGGGCTGGATGGTCTCCCGGTAGCGCTTCTTGAGTGACATAACGGGTTGGGGTGCTTCTGGGCGTGGTCAGAAGTCGGGATCAGTCGAGGACTTCACCGGTTTTCTTCAGCCGGCGCTTCTTGGTGCCGTCCTTCTCGACGACGATTTCAACGCGGCTGGCCACCTTTTTGTCGGTGGAATACAGCATCACGTTGGAGGCATGCAGGGAAGCTTCCTCCGTCACGATGCGGCCGGTCTCGCCCTCCTGGGTGGGCTTTTCGTGGCGGGTGCGCATGTTCACGCCCTCCACGACGACACGGTTTTCGTTGGGCAGGGTGCGCAGAACGGCACCGGTTTTGCCCTTGTCCTTGCCGGCGATCACCTGAACGGTGTCGCCCTTGCGGATGCGCATCTTGATGCGCTCGGTGGCCTTGGCCTTGGTGGTTGCAGTCGCCATGGTCAGATCACCTCCGGAGCGAGGGACACGATTTTGGTGAAGCTGCGGTCACGCAGCTCACGGGCCACCGGTCCGAAGACGCGGGTGCCTTTCGGGTTTTTGTCGTCGTTGATGATGACGGCGGCGTTGTCGTCGAAACGGATCGAGTTTCCGGTTTCACGACGCATGGTGGCTTTGGTGCGCACCACAACGGCCTTCACCACGTCGGACTTTTTGACGCCCATGTTGGGGGCGGCATCCTTCACGGCGGCAACGATCACGTCGCCCACGTGGGCATAGCGACGGTTGGTGCCGAGGACGCGAATGCACTGAATGCGCTTGGCGCCGCTGTTGTCGGCAACGGTGAGATAGGACTCCTGCTGGATCACTGCTTCACCTCCTGAGCTTCAGCCTTGTTGGCTTCCTCAGCTGCAGCTTTCGGGCTGTGGCTGAGAACCTCGGCGATGGCCCACCGCTTTTGGCGGCTCATCGGACGGGTTTCAGTGATGCGAACGCGGTCACCGACGCGACAGGTGTTGTCTTCGTCGTGAGCCTTGTAACGGGTGGTACGGCTGACCGTCTTTTGATAGATGGGGTGTGGGAAGCGGCTTTCCACCGCGACCACCACCGTTTTTTCCATCTTGTCGCTGACGACGGTGCCGATCCTTTCCTTGACTGCCATGGTTACGGAGTGGGGGATCAGGAGGCGGTGGAGCGCTGGCGCTCCGACTGCACCGTCAGCAGCTGGGCCAGCTTGATGCGGACCTCTTTGAAACGGTGCGTGTTAGCGAGCTGGCGCGTGGCCTGCTGGAAACGGAGTTGGAACAGCTCGCGGCGCAGGCCGTCGATCTGTTCGTTGATGTCCGAATCGGACAGGCTGCGCACATCGGCGGCGTTGGGACGGGCCATGGTCAGGACTCCACGGTGACGGCTTCAGAAGCTGCCGGAGCCTTGGCACCAGCTGACTTCTCCTGCTCATCCAGTTGGATGAACTTGGTCTTCACGGGAAGCTTGTACTGCGCGAGGCGCATGGCTTCCTTGGCGATTTCGGGGGTGATTTCATCACCACCCATCTCGAACAGGATCCGACCGGGCTTGATCACCGCCACCCAGAATTCTGGGTTGCCCTTACCGGAACCCATCCGGGTTTCGGCAGCGCGCATGGTGACCGGCTTGTCGGGGAAGATCCGGATCCAGATTTTTCCGCCACGCTTGACGTAGCGGGTCATGGCACGACGGCTGGCCTCGATCTGGCGCGAGGTAATCCAGCCACATTCCTGTGCCTGCAGCGCGAATTGTCCGAAGGCAATGGTGTTGCCCCGGGTGGCGACGCCGCGCATGCGGCCTCGCTGCTGCTTACGGAATTTGACGCGTTTTGGACTCAGCATGGTTCAGGCCTCCTGTTCAACCCTCGTTTGAGCGGTCTTCGAACTGTTGGGGCCGACGGCTGGCCCGGCGCCGGGGGGCAGCACCCACCGGCATGGGCTGAGCCTGTTCGCTCAGCACTTCGCCCTTGAACACCCAAACCTTGATGCCGAGCACGCCGTAGGTCGTGCTGGCCACCTTGGTGGCGTAGTCGATGTCGGCACGCAGGGTGTGCAGGGGCACCCGACCCTCGCGGGTCCATTCCGTCCGGGCGATCTCAGCACCGTTCAGGCGACCGGACACCTGGATCTTCAGACCCAGAACCCCGGCACGCTGAGCGCGCTGCACAGCCATGCGAATGGTGCGGCGGAAGGCCACACGCTTCTCCAGCTGCTGGGCGATGTACTCGGCAAGGAGGAAGGCATCACCGTCGACGCGTTCGACCTCGACAACATTGATCCGCACCTGACGACTGGAGTCGCCGATGGTCTTCTGAATGCCGGAGCGAAGCTCTTCGATGCCGCTGCCTTGACGGCCGACCAGCACGCCGGGGCGTGCGGTCTTGAGTTCAACTTCCAGTTGATCGGCCTTACGGGCGATCAGCACATCGCTGATGCCGGCGGAGCCGTACTTCTTGTGGATGAACTTGCGAATCCGGTCGTCCTCCTGGAGGAGGGCCGGATAGTTCTTGCTGGAGGCGTACCAGCGTGACCGGTGTTCCTGGGTGATCCCCAGGCGCAGACCGGTTGGGTTGATTTTGTGTCCCATTGGGTCAGAGTCCTCGGGGGTCAGGAATCGGTCTGAGCCGCCACAGCAATGCTGATGTGGCAGGTCTGTTTCTTGATCTGGTAAGCCCGGCCCTGGGCGCGGGGGCGATAGCGCTTCATGGAGGGGCCCATGTCAGCGGTCGCGCTCGAGATCACCAGAGATGAGGGGTCGAGACCGAGGTTGTGCTCAGCGTTGGCCACCGCAGACCGGAGCACCTTGGTGATCGGGCCGGTGGAGCGGTAGGGCATGAACTCGAGCATGATCAGCGCGTCGCGATAGGTGCGGCCACGGATTTGGTCGAGCACACGGCGCACCTTCGACACGGAGCCTCGGATGAAGCGACCGTGAGCCTGGGCGGTGGGTGCCGTTTGGGTTGACGATGTCATGGTTTAGCGGCCTCCTTTCTTGTCTCTGATGTGGCCCTTGAAGGTGCGGGTGGGAGCGAACTCTCCCAGCTTGTGGCCCACCATCTGCTCGGTGATGAACACCGGCACATGGGTGCGGCCGTTGTGAACCGCGATCGTGTGGCCGATCATCATCGGCAGGATCGTGGAGGCCCGTGACCAGGTCTTGATCACAGACTTGTCGTCGTTGTCGTTCTGCTTTTCAACCTTGCGAAGCAGGCTGTCGGCAATAAACGGACCTTTTTTGAGTGAACGTCCCATAACGGTTTAAGCAAGCGGATAAGTGATGGTTTGCATCAGGAATCGCGTCCGCCACGGCTCCGCTTGGAGGTCTTGCGACGCTTCCGGAGCACGTATTGGTTGCTGGGTTTGTTCCGCTTGCGGGTCTTGAGACCGAGGGCGGGTTTGCCCCAGGGGGTCACCGGGCCGGAACGGCCGATCGGTGCACGACCCTCACCACCACCGTGGGGGTGATCGCAGGGGTTCATCACACTGCCTCGAACCTGAGGACGGCGACCGAGCCAGCGGCGACGACCGGCCTTACCCAGGCTGGTGTTGCGCATCTCGGAGTTACCGACCTCGCCGAGGGTGGCGTAGCACTCGCGGCGAACCAAGCGAACCTCGGTGGAGGGCAGCTTCAGAGCGACGTAGTCGCCTTCTTTCGCCATCACCTGGGCACTGGCACCGGCGGTACGGACCATTTGGCCACCACGACCGGCGTAGAGCTCAACGCAGTGAACCGCCGAACCGAGGGGCACCGAGGACAACGGCATGGCATTGCCGTTTTCGATCGGGGCATCAGGGCCGGAGACCACGGTCTGGCCCACCTGAATTCCTGCAGGAGCAAGGATGTAGCGCTTCTCGCCATCGGCGTAGAAGAGCAGTGCCAGACGCGCGTTGCGGTGCGGGTCGTAGTGAATCGCGGCCACCTTGGCGGGGACACCGTGCTTGTTGCGACGGAAATCCACCACGCGATAGAGGCGCTTGTGGCCACCACCGCGGTGGCGGCAGGTGATCACACCGCGGTTGTTGCGGCCCTTGCGGCGGTGTTTGGCCACCACCAGGGTCCGCTCCGGCTTGCGGCTGGTGATCTCACTGAAATCAGTGACCACCCGGGTGCGGGTACCGGGGGTGTAGGGGCGGAAATTACGGATTGCCATGACGATTCAGACCCCTCAGGACTCAGGGAAGAGTTGGATCGAGTTGCCCTCCGCCAGGCGCACCACGGCTTTCTTCACCTGGGCACGTTTGCCGGCGAAGCGACCCATGCGACGGGAGCGTCGCGGGGGATTCATGGTGCTGATGCCGGTGACCTTCACATCGAAGAGCTGCTCAATGGCGGCCTTGATGTCGGGCTTTGCGGCGCGGTGGTCCACCTCGAAGGTGTACTGGTTGATTTCGAGGGCGCGGGTGGCCTTCTCGGTGATCAGGGGACGGCGGATCACATCCGCCAGGCGTCCTTGGAAACGTTCAGTCATCGCCGTAGACCTCCTGGATGGTTGCGAGAGCTTCCTCGCCCAGCACCAGAGCATTGGCGTGGAGCAGGTCGAAGACGTTCAGCTGATCTGCGGAGATCAACTTGACTTTCTCCAGGTTGCGCACGGAACGGCGCACAACATCGGAGGGGTTCGTCAGAACGATGAGCACCTTGGAGCCGGCAGCAACACCGAGGCGACCCAGAGCATCTGTGATCTCACGGGTCTTGGGGGCCTCCAGCGAAGCACCGAAGTCCTTCACGACGGTCACATCGTCAATGCGGGCCATCAGCGCGGTGCGCAGGGCCAGACGACGCTCCTTGCGGTTCATCGCAAGGTTGTACGTGCGGGGCTTGGGTCCAAAGATGATGCCGCCGCCGGGTTTCAGAGGAGTGCGGATCGATCCCTGACGGGCCCGACCAGTTCCTTTCTGCTTGTAGGGCTTGCGACCACCACCGCGCACTTCTGAGCGGGTGAGGGTGCTGGCGGTTCCTTGGCGTGCATGGGCCTGCTGACGCAGAACGGCCCGATGCATCAGGTCAACGGCGGTGGTCTCTTTGGCCACCTTCAGGTCCAGGGTTGCCTTGCCGGCTTCCTTGCCCTGCCAATCACGAACGACACAATTGGCCATCACTTACCTCCTTTGGCGGGCTTGGCGCCCACGCGCAAGGCCGGGCGGATGTTGAGCAGCGCACCAGGCTTGCCGGGCACGGATCCCTTCACCACCAGCAGGTTGTGCTCGCTGTCCACCTTGAGGATGGTCAGGCCGCGGGTGGTGATTTTCTTGCCGCCGTAGCGACCGGCCATCCGCTTTCCGGGATAGATGCGGCCCGGGGTCGTACCGGCACCGGTCGAACCGGGCTCGCGGTGGTTCTTCGAACCGTGGGTCATCGGACCCCGGCTGAAGCCGTGGCGCTTCTGGTAGCCAGCGAAGCCGCGGCCGACGGTGTCACCGCTGACGTCCACCTTCTGGCCGGCTTCGAAATCGCCGACGGTGATGGCGCCACCGAGTTCGAGACCTTCAACGCTGTCGACGCGGTATTCGCGCAGATGACGCAGAAGGCCCTCACCGGATTTGTTGAGGTGACCCTGGGCGGGCTTGTTGATCAGCTTCTCGCGGGTTTCGCCAAAGCCGATCTGCACTGCGGAATAACCGTCAGTGTCGTCGTTTTTGAGTTGGGTGATGCGGCAGGGGCCGGCTTCGATCAAGGTGACCGGAACAGCTCTGCCCTGCTCGTCGAAGAACTGGGACATACCCAGCTTCTTCCCGAGGATGCCGATGGACATGGATGGGGAGGAAGCGCCAGCGTGGACAACCACCAGGCGGAGAACCGCATGGGGTCAGGTGCTGATCGATTGGACGCAGACGTGGTTCGAAGCGGAACTCCCGAAGGAGTGGATTCGAATGGGCTAGCGAACGATTCAGCGAGGCTGGGACTTGCATCTGCACGATGTGCTGTTGCAGTTTCCCGACGGAGATCTCCGAAGAAAGCTTCCGTACTGGCCTGGGGATTCGACGCAATCGTCGAATCTGTTCTGCCGACTGGAGGCCCGGCTAGCGGACGGGCACAGAAACACAGAACAAACAACGAAACTACAACACCGACCTTCCCTCTCCCCTGATCCCTCTGCCTGCTGCCAGAATCTCCTCCAATCCCTGTAGCTGCCATGCCTCTGCTTCTCACCGGTCAGGCATTTCGCCGTGATCTCGAAGCCAATGGCTGCCTGGCGGTGCAGGCTCCGCTTGAAGGCGGTGCAGAAACCCGTCTATTAAGACGTCTGCGCGGCGCTGGTTACAGCACTCGCATGACATCGGCCCGTGGTCTTGGTGATCCGGAGGTGTTTCTCACCCAGAAGCACGGCATCCGTCCGCCCCATCTCGGCCATCAAAGTGTTGGTCGTGGAGCTGCTTTGGGAGAAGTGCAGGAGGTGGCTCCCCAGCTCGGCGACCTGTTTGAAGGTGATGCTCCCGTGGCTCTCTGGCTGCTGGAAGGCCAGGTGCTCTCGCGCTCTGAACTTCTTTCTCTCTGCGATCTGTGCAAGCGCGAACCGCGTTTACGCATCATCGTGGAGATGGGTGGTGCTCGCAGCCTGAAGTGGGAACCGATGACCACATATCTGAAGGCCTGACGCCTGACGATGCCCTCTTACAGGGCCGCTGGGTCAAGCTGATCTGTGGAGCAAGCAACCAGGATCTGCCGGCCATTGCCGACCTGACCGCAGTCTTTGCGGCTGTTGGTGTTCATTGCGTTGATGTGGCTGCCGATCCAGCAGTTGCCCTGGCAGCGCGTCGCGGCCTGGACTGGGTTGAGGCGCAAACAGGGCGTCGCCCCTGGCTGATGGTGAGCCTCAGCGATGGCACCGATGCTCACTTCCGCAAGGCCTGGTTCGATCCTGGCCGCTGCCCTGTGGACTGTCCGCGGCCCTGCGAAAGGATTTGTCCGGCGTCAGCGATTCCGCCCGCTGCTGGCATCGACCAGCAGCGTTGCTATGGCTGCGGCCGCTGCCTGCCGGCTTGCCCCCATGGGCTGATTGAGGAGCGCGACCACCGCTTGGCGCCCGAACAGGTGATCTCCCTGCTCCAATCGATTCAGCCCGATGCTGTGGAGATTCACACCGCATCTGGGCATGACGAGGGCTTCGCAACGCTGATCCAAAGCCTTCAGCAGCACAAGGTTTCCTTGCGGCGCTTGGCTGTGAGCTCCGGCTTGGAGGGCCACGGCGTGAAGGCTGATCAGTTGGCTGATTTGCTTTGGCGTCGCTACTCCCGCCTGCGGCAAGGCGGTTACAGACCCCTCTGGCAGCTGGATGGGCGTCCGATGAGCGGCGATGTGGGGGCTGGCACCGCGCGGGCTGCAGTTCAGCTCTGGCGTGCCATGCGAAGTCTGGCCCCGCCGGGCCCGCTGCAGCTGGCCGGTGGTACCAACGCCGCAACGCTGGAGTTCTTGCGTCCGACGGAGCGGCCGGCTGGCATCGCCTTTGGCGGTGTGGCCCGTCGCTTGCTGATGCCTGTGCTGGATGAGGCGCAAACCCGTGGCCTTGCCCTGTGGCAATGGCCCGAGGGTTGGAAGCGTGCCCTCTCCCTCGCGCGTCCATTGGTTGCGCCATGGCTGCAGCGCTCTTGCTAGAAGGCTGAAACGCGCAGATCCCATGGGCACGCAACGGGTCACCGACGATCTGGATCGCCTTCTCGAGCTCCTGCCGGATGCCGTGCAGGAGCAGTTGCGGCCGGAAGAAGCGCGAGAGCAGTTGCTTGAGGTGGTGCTCGATCTGGGTCGGGTTCCAGAAGCCCGTTATCCGGGCCGTGCCCTGGCGTTGGGTTCCACGCCTTTGTCCCGCGAGGATCTAACGGCTGTGGTGGCCAGGCTCGGTCAGTTCGGTGGCGACAACCGGGCGGGAATCGAACGAACGCTTCACCGGATCAGCGCGATCCGCAACCGTCAGGGTGAGGTGGTCGGTTTGACCTGTCGTGTGGGCCGAGCCGTGTTCGGCACCGTTGCCATGGTGCGGGACCTCCTGGATGGAGGGCAGTCCCTGTTGTTGTTGGGGCGCCCGGGTGTGGGCAAGACAACGGCGTTGCGCGAGATCGCCCGGGTGCTTGCCGATGAGCTGGAGCGGCGCGTTGTTGTGATCGACACGAGCAATGAGATCGCCGGTGATGGCGACATCCCGCACCCCGCGATCGGTCGGGCCCGCCGCATGCAGGTGGCCAGGCCTGAGCTGCAGCACCAAACCATGATCGAGGCGGTGGAAAACCACATGCCCGAAGTCATCGTGATCGATGAGATCGGCACGGAGCTGGAGGCGCAGGCCGCGCGCACCATCGCTGAACGTGGTGTGGTTCTCGTCGCCACAGCCCACGGCAATGCTTTGGCCAACCTGATCAAGAACCCCACCCTCAGCGATCTGGTGGGGGGGATTCAGGCGGTCACCCTCGGGGATGAGGAGGCCCGGCGGCGGCGCAGTCAGAAAACGGTGTTGGAGCGCGCCGCCGAACCAACGTTTCCGGTGGCGGTTGAAATGCACAGCCGGCAGCGCTGGGCCGTTCACACCGACGTTGCCGCCACCGTGGATCAACTGCTCCGGGGCCTGAAGCCAAGGGTTCAGGAGCGCGAGCTGACGCCTGAGGGGGGCGTTCAGTTGGTGGACCCGCCTCAGGCTTCCGGTTTGCTGCGGCCTCCGTCTCAACGGTCGTTTGCGGATCAGCCGGTCTCCGCTCCCGTGCCCATGCCTGCAGCCAGTGCCCAAGGGGCCAGTGCGGCAGAGGAACCACCTCCGCAGGAGACCAGCTCCGAGCATCTGCAGGTTCTCTGTTGCGGGGTTCCACCTCGTGTTGTGGAAGAGGCCATCCGTTCCCACGGTTGGAAGGCGCGGGTGGTGGAGGACTTGAGTGAGGCTGATGTGGTGTTGAGCGTTCGGCTGGGCCTTAGTCGTCAACCATCACTGCGCCGTCAGGTCAGGGATCTGGGGATCCCGATCCTGGTGATCAAGTCCGACACCCTGCCCCAGGTGACCCGTGCCATGGCACGTCTTCTGCGCCGTCAGGCCACCGAAACAGCCGCAGAGGTCACTCCGCCGGATCGGGCGTCTCAGGATGATGAATTGGCTGCTCTCGAGGAATGCCGGCTTGCGGTGGAACAGGTGGTGATGCCGCAAGGCAGGCCGGTGGAGTTGCTGCCTCGCAGTGAGCGTGTTCTCCGGATGCAGGCCGACCTTGTGCGCCGTTACCGATTGCGCAGTGATGTCTTCGGTGAGGCTGAAATGTCACGCCTGAGGGTTTTCCCCCGCTGATCGGCCGTCGGTTGGTTCGCCCGGTGGATTGACGAAGGGTTGGCTGCTGTGGGTAACTATGTGTACTCCGGTGATCCGCAGGTCGCGGTTCAAACGGATCAATGGGCCGTCGCCAAGTGGTAAGGCAGCGGGTTTTGGTCCCGCCATTCCTAGGTTCGAATCCTAGCGGCCCAGTTTTCGTCCATGAATGATCGCCCCCTCCTGGTCTTCGACTTCGACGGGGTCATCGTTGATGGCATGGCGGAGTACTGGTGGAGTGCCTGGCATGCCTGTCGTCGTCTTGAGGCTGCTCCAGAGGGCTTGACGCCTGATCAGGTCCCTGACGCCTTCCGACAGCTGCGGCCGTGGGTGCATCACGGTTGGGAGATGGTTCTGCTGGCCGCAGAGCTGCCGGTGCTGAACCTTCAGGTTTGGCTGGAGTCCTATGGGGACGCGCAGGCCTCGGCACTGCAACGGCGTGGATGGCGGCCGGAGCAGCTGCAGGCGGCCCTCGATGACGCCAGGGATCAAGCCGTTCGGCAGAGCCGTTCGGCTTGGTTGGCGCTGCATCGACCTTTCCCCGGTCTGGTGGAGCGGCTGCAGCAGTTGGAGGCTGAGGGGGTGGACTGGTCTGTTCTGACCACCAAAACCCAGACCTTCACAGCTGAACTGCTGAACAGCCTTGGCCTGCACCCTTGGCGCCTGGATGGCCGTGAGGCTGGCGCCAAGCCTCAGGTGCTGCTTCAGCTTCAGCAGCAGCGAAGGCTGTGTGGCTTCGTGGAAGACCGCCGGGCGACGCTGGAGGCGGTGCGCTCAACCCCAGGGTTAGAAAAGTTGCCCTGTTTTCTGGTGAGTTGGGGCTATCTTCGCCCGCAGGATCAGAGCGGTCTTCCGCCTGGGATTGCGTTGCTCCATCCGGATCGCTTTCGGGCCCCCCTGGCGCAATGGCCCTGATTCGTTACGGTACGCTTGTACTACCTGAGACGATTCGGCGCTTCTGTGGCATTGGATCTCTCGTTCCTTAGTTTCAGGTCCTTTTCATGCCTGCAGATATGAAATCCGGCGCTTCCGATCCCCGTTCCTCCGGCGAGAGGGACAAGGCGCTGAATCTGGTGCTGGGTCAGATCGAGCGCAACTTCGGCAAGGGATCGATCATGCGGCTGGGCGATGCCTCCCGCATGCGGGTGGAGACGATTTCCACCGGTGCGCTGACCCTTGATCTCGCTTTGGGTGGTGGATACCCGAAGGGCCGCGTGGTGGAGATCTACGGCCCGGAAAGTTCCGGTAAAACCACGCTCACGCTGCACGCGATCGCTGAAGTGCAGAAGCGTGGTGGTGTGGCGGCCTTCGTGGATGCGGAGCATGCTCTGGATCCCGTTTATGCCGCTTCGCTGGGCGTTGATGTGGAGAACCTGCTGGTCTCTCAGCCCGACACCGGCGAGATGGCGCTGGAGATCGTTGATCAACTGGTGCGATCGGCGGCGGTGGATCTGGTCGTTGTCGACTCGGTGGCTGCCCTCACCCCCCGCGCTGAGATCGAAGGTGAGATGGGAGATCTGGCGGTTGGCGCCCAGGCGCGTCTGATGAGTCAGGCGATGCGGAAGATCACCGGCAACATCGGCAAGTCGGGTTGCACCGTCATCTTCCTCAACCAGCTGCGTCTCAAGATTGGTGTGACCTACGGCAATCCAGAGACCACCACTGGAGGCAACGCGCTCAAGTTCTATGCCTCGGTTCGCCTCGACATCCGTCGGATTCAGACCCTCAAGAAGGGAACAGAGGAATTCGGCATCAGGGCCAAGGTGAAAGTGGCGAAAAACAAGGTGGCGCCACCCTTCCGCATTGCCGAATTCGACATTCTCTTTGGCCGCGGCATCAGCACCTTGGGTTGTCTGCTGGATCTCGCCGAAGAGACAGGCGTTGTTGTCCGTAAGGGCGCCTGGTACAGCTACGAGGGAGACAACATCGGTCAGGGTCGCGACAACACCATCACCTGGATGGAGGAGAACCCGGATGCAACAGCCACCATCGAAACGCTGGTGCGTCAAAAGCTGACGGAGGGCTCTGAGGTGAAGTCGAATTCGATGCGGCCTTTGGCCGCCGCTGCGAAGGCGGCTGCTGACAAGCCCGTTGTGGCAAAGGCTCCGGAAGCCGCCGCCTGATCTCAGGCGGCCTGGGCCAGGGACTGCATGGCGCGGACCTGGCCTTCCTGGGCCAAGTCAGCCATCCGCTGCAATTCCTGGATGGCTTCTGCTCCCTCCAGCTTCACCAGTTCTCGGCCGTTGCGGGATTCCACCCAGCTGATGCCGAAGTCGGAGACAAGAAAGCGCACCATGTGGCCATCGCCGATGTCAGCCACAAACGAAGCTCCATGGCCATCGCGGCCGTCGCCACAGGAATAGCAAGTGGCTGTGAAGCCCGCGCTTTGAAGGCTGCTGGCGAGGGCCTGCAGGCTCATCACCAGGTCTTCAACAACGGATCGATAGTGCTCTGCGAGGCGCGGAAACATAATTGAGTCTCCAATGAGACCCAGTCTAAAGGTTTTCTTTTGTTTTCGTTTGTTGGTTGAGCCGGTTGCTCAGGGGGTATCCGCAAGCGTCCACCAACCGGCCGCTGGGCCGATGAAGCGCACCGTCACCCAAAGCACCACCATCCCTCCGATTCCAATCCAGGCGCCGCGGGTGGTCACCGCCATGAACTGCTGCGTCTGATTGCGGGTGAGCGGAAGCCAGGACACGACCCGTGGGGAGGTGTCCACAGTTTTGGTGCTGGCCTTGGGTTGACGAGGGGGTAAGCCCTGGGCAGCCCGGCGGCGTGCTTCTCCCATGCACTTCTGAGCGTTGCAGGGAGGTTAGGCGTTGTTCACTCCGGCAGCAGTCGCTGCAATGGAATCCAAGGTTCCAGTCGATTCAGCACCTGATCACCCCAGCTGCGCCCTCGCAGGCGGCCATCGAGAATGGCCAGACGACCACCACTGCGGCGCAGCGGCGCAATGGCGGCGGGGATCAGGCTCAGGGCTTCCGGCAGCAGCAGGGTGCGGAACCAGTCCTCTCCCTGCTGTTTCAACCGCTCCACTCGAGCCGAGGTGAGTGGATTGTCCAGGCTGGCGATGGGGAGCATGCCGACAATCAGCTGTGCTGGGGCCGGCAGCTGCTCCTGATGCTCCAGCCACCAGTCCCAGTTGCAGGTCACCACGCCATTGCTTTCGGGTGCTGTCGACTCATGCACCACACGGCGTCCGAATTCCGCAGCCAGGGAACTGGTCAGCTGCCGACGCAGCTGGTCGTCATTGATCAGAACAAGGGTGAGCCCCGCCTGGCCAAGGATGAGCCTTCTGCTCTCCTCCAGAAGATGTTGGGCGTAGATCCGGGTGTTCGGCAGCGGCTGGCGACGCGGGGCATAGACGGGGAGCGGTTCATTCAGCTCCCGTTCCCGCAGTGTTGCCCGCACGTCGGGGACAACGCCGGCCTGTTCAAATTCCAGATCAAGCCTGGCGTTGTCTCCATTGCTGCTGAACATCAGGCAGGGGTGATCCAGCAGAACTCCCCGCAGCAGTTGGATTGGTTCGAGGGGGGCCAGCTTCCAGCGCCACTGGAGCAGCCGGTGATCCAGTTCAGCCCATTGACTCCACTCAGTCGGGTTGATGCTGCGGAGGCTGTTCCACGGTTCAGGGCTGGCTGGCATCAGCTGGAGCAGGTCACGCAGGGCCTGCCCGGCTGAGCCCTCGAGTCGCACGGCGCCATCGGGCCTCGTGGCATCAGCGAACAGCTGCCGGCTCATCCGGTCATGCAATTCCAGCAATCCGGATTCCGCCTGGGGACAGGCCTGGCGCAGCTCATCCCAGTGCTGATGCTCGATCTCCAAGGTGAGAGCGTTGCGCATGCGCCGGCTCAACTGATCCATCTCCGGGATCAGCAGTTGCCGTTGGCCCAAGTGCCCGTCGCGATGGGCCTGAATCAGCTCGCCAACATCCATCAGCCAGAGCTGTGGACCCTCCGGAGGGGTCGGTCCCTGCCAGCAGGGGAGCCTCAGGCCCTGGTTACGGAGACGGGGCAATTCCAGCTGGAGCAGACGCCGGCGCTGGGGGGGTGTCAGCACCAGTGCCCCCGCTTCGGGTGCCAGGCACAGCGGCACCAGCAGACCGAGCCACCAGCGTTCGCTGCTGCTGGGGGGGAGCTGAACGAGTGTTGTGTCGCGACGCCTCAGGCTTCGTGCCACCAGCCGGCTCAGGGTCAGGTGGTGGGGCCAGTCCGATTCCTCCTGACGGAGCAGGGTTTTGATCTGGTGGTGGGCCTGGGCTTCCAACATCGTCAAACCCTAAGCAGGGTTCCCCTGGCGATTGGTTCATGGCAATCCATCCATCAACATGGCTTCACGACCCTGCGGGAGAGATGGCGGTGCAACCGGGACGTGTGGGGATCGTTGGCCTTGGCTTGATCGGGGGATCCCTTGGTCTGGATCTGCAGGCGCGGGGCTGGTCGGTGCAGGGCCTTGTGAATCGTCAGGCCACGGCGGATCGCGCCATGGCCCGAGGGCTGGTTGGTTCGGTGTCGACCGATCCCAGCTGCCTCTCGGGTTGCGACCTGGTGATCCTGGCGTTGCCCATTCCCTTGCTGCTGAACCCACCGGATGAGCTCATTGCGGCCCTGCCTGAAGCAGCGGTGATCACCGATGTTGGTTCGGTCAAACAGCCTGTGTTGGAGGCTTGGCGCCAGCGGCATCCCCGCTTTGTGGCCAGTCACCCCATGGCAGGCACCGCTCAGGCGGGCGTTGAGGCCGGGGTGGTGGATCTGTTCCGCGGTCGCCCTTGGATCGCGACTCCGGATCAAACAACAGACCCTGCTGCCCTGGCCCAGGTTCGTGATCTGGCCGTCAGCGTGGGCGGCCATTGGCTGACGGCCACCGCGTCCCAGCACGACCAGGCTGTGGCTCTGATTTCCCACATGCCGGTGCTGGTGAGTGCTGCACTGCTGCGGGCAGTGGGCGATGAACGGGATCCGGAGATCCGGCAGTTGGCCATGGTGCTGGCGTCCAGTGGCTTCGCCGACACCAGTCGTGTGGGTGGCGGGAATCCCGAGCTGGGGGTGGCGATGGCCTCCACCAATCGGGATGCGGTGTTGCGTGGCTTGGCGGCCTACCGCTGGAGCCTGGAGCAGCTCGAAGATGCCGTGCTCCAGCAAAACTGGTCTCAGCTCGCGTTGGAACTGCGCCGAACGCAGACCCTGCGCCCGGATTTTTTGAAGGCGCCTGGGGAGGTCAGCTCCGAAAACTGAGCGGTTGACCCCGTTCGGCCCTGAGCTGCCGGCAGGCATTGAGGGCTGACAGGCTCACCCCCGCTGTGCCCTCGCCCGGATGGAGGCTGTCGCCGCAGAGCCAAAGCCCCGGCATGGGCGTTCGTCCTGCCAGGCCGAAGGGGCCGAACCGGCTTGGATGCTGTCCAAGGCCCCCGACCATGCCGTTGGGACGGCCCGTCCAGCCGGCGAAGCCCCGTGGTGTTGCCAGTTCAGCGTGCAACCAGGCGTCGTCTTCGAGCGAGAGCCAGCGGTTCAATTCGGCTTGGATCAGCTTCAGCATCTCTGTTTTGCGCTGCTGGTACTCCGGCTCCGGCAAGCGGCACCAGTCACCTGTTGGGGTGAACACGCTGGCAATCAAGGTGGCCTGCCCCTGGGGCGCACGCCCATCGCCCTCGCGGCTGATGGAAACGAACAGAGGCCCTGGGGATGTGCAGCCCCGCTGGAGATGGCCTGGGCAGGAATCTGGCAGTGCATCACGCCGCACCGCTCCGTAAAGCACCAGTGCACCACTCGGTTCATGCAGGTTGTCCAGTCGCTTGCGGTACCCCTGGGGCAGTTGATCCGGTTCGATCAACTCCTGCAGGCACTGGGGCGGCAGGCTGCAGACCACATCACGGCTGCTGCGTTGGTGTTCCGTGCCCTTGCCGGTGCTGATCGTCACCTGCCAACCGGATGAGCGGGGCTGCAGCTTGGTCACCCGATGCTTCATCAGCACCGTGCCGCCGTCGCGCTCAATGGCCGCCACCAGCTGATTGCTCAACACTTGCATCGATCCCTCCAGATGCCAGAGCCCGAGCGGTGCTTGGGCCATGTGCAGGACGGTTGCGCCGTACAGCGCCGCCGTGCGATTGGCTGGTTCTTGGGAGTACAGCTTCAGCTGGAGGTCGAGAAAGCGCCGCAGCCGTTGATCGCCACCGCACCCGCACAGCTGCAACAGATCGGCGATGGTCAGACCTGTGAACAGTCCTGATGCCAGCGTTGCGGGCCGAAGGGCCCGCAGCAATGTGCCGAGATCCCAGAGGGAGCGCGGCGTCACCACAGGGTCCTGGCTGGCGAACTGCCAGTTGCTGGAATGCAACTGATGGCAAAGGCTCCAGAAGCGCTGGCTGCCAGGGAATTGACGCTCACGCTCGGCGGCCCAGGCGTCCGGGTCATGCCATAGCGAAATGGGAGGGGAGCCATCGCCCAGGTCGACCACACAACCTGGGTCCAGAAGCTTTGCACTGGGCAGAGGCATGTCCAGATGCTTCAGCAGTCGTGCATGACTGCCTCCGGGCTCCAACCCAGCCACCTGGGTCGCCCCAACATCGAACACCCATGGACCACGCCGGAAGGTTCCGGCACATCCCCCCGGTTGTTGATGCGCTTCCAGCAGCGTGACCTTGACGCCATCGCGGGCTAGGAGTGCCGCTGCGGTTAAGCCAGCGATCCCACCGCCCACCACGATCACGCTGGAATCGCTCACGACGCCCTGAAGAATCGGGCCATGCTGGCAAGACAGGGGGCCTGCTGAGGATGAACAGCGAACTGCGCCGGGATCTCACCGCGAAGGATGGGCCATTGGCGGGGGCTGTGATCACAGACGTCTCCCCCGTTGGTGGGGGCTGCATCCATCAGGCCTGGAAACTTCGCCTCCGTGATGGCCAGGTGTTGTTTGCCAAAACTGGTGGCGCCAGCGCCCTACCCCTGTTTGAGGTGGAGGCGGAGGCCCTCGAGGCCCTGCATGCCCAAGCTGATGCCTCGTTCCTGGTTGTGCCGCAGCCCATCGCTCTGGCAGCACTGTCCCACGGTGCGGTGCTGCTGTTGCCTTGGCTGGATTTTGGTGGCAGCGACCAAACAGCCCTTGGCCGGGGTTTGGCCTTGCTGCACCAGTCGTCGATGGCCTCCAGCCCAGCTCGTTTCGGCTGGCACCGGGATGGCTTCATCGGCGCTGGGTCTCAACCCGGTGGGTGGCGTGATGACTGGGGATCGGCCTTCGTGGAGCTCAGGCTGCGCCCGCAGCTCGACATCCTTGATGGGTTGCAGCAGGATTCAATGGACCTCAATCCGTTGTTGCTGCGCCTCGCCGAGCACTTGAACGAGCATCAACCGTGTCCTGCGTTGGTGCACGGCGATCTCTGGGGTGGGAATGCTGCCAGCCTCAGCGATGGACGGGGGAGCATTTTTGATCCCGCCAGCTGGTGGGCTGATCGGGAAGTTGATCTGGCCATGACCCGGCTATTCGGCGGCTTCGGTGAAGCCTTCCGCTCGGGTTATCGGGAGGTGATTCCCGAGGCTTCAGGCGCTGACGGTCGGGTGGAGATCTACAACTTGTACCACCTGCTCAACCACGCCAATTTGTTTGGGGGGAGTTATCTGAGCCAATGCCGAGCCAGTCTCAAAGATCTGGCTCGGCGGCTTTGAGGGTCAGCCCAGGTACTCCTTCCGGAGGGTTTGAACACGCTGAACAAGTGCATTGCGCTTGTCGCTGGTGGTGAGGTTCTTCCAGCTCCATTGGCCCACCACGACCACGCCGAGCAGTTCCAGCAGGCCCGGAACGATCGGCAACAGGTTGATCGTGTCGAGGATTCCCTTGATCAGGATCTGGGCAATGATCACGGCAGCAAAGATGCCGACGATCTTGCCGATGCGTCCCATCTGGCTCCAGTCGACCTGATCGAGCGTGTCGTTCACCTTGCCCAGTACGTCGCTGTAGCGCTCAGCGAAGGAGGTGGTGTCCTCCTGCTCAGGGGTTTCGAGCGGTGTCGTCACGGTTGTGGCGGCATCCTTAACTTCAGTGGTGGCGTCACTCATGAGAACGACTAAATCCTTCACAATTTCAGCTGAGCGTATCGGTGCGACGGGGTCTACGCCATCCGTGCTGCAAATTGATCACCGATGCCACACGGATCTGGCCCGGATTTTGTTGGCGCCCCACCCCGAAGAAGGGTGCGCCTTGCTGCTGGGACAACGGACGAATTCAGGCTGTTTGAGGCTGACCACGACCTGGCCCTGTTGCAATGTCTGGGGACGGGGGGCATCCGGTCAGCAGCCTGTCCACGACCGTCGCAGCAGGTTTCTGGTGGATCCGAGGGAGCAGTTGGCAGCCCAGCGATGGGCGCGGGATCGCAATCAACGTTGCCTTGGGGTGGCCCATTCTCATCCGGCGTCCGCGCCCGTTCCCTCGCCCCAGGATCGGCGCTTGGGACAAACGGAGAGTCTGATGTTGATCCTCTCTGCCTCGCTTGGTCTGCGGTCCTGGTGGCTGCATGGGGACCGCAGTGTGGATGAAATCCCGATTCAGCTCTGGGACACTCAAAACCATGCATGACCACGCGATGCTGAGTGCTGATGAGCGAGGGCGCTACGCCCGCCATCTGATCCTTCCCGAGGTTGGTGCTGCCGGTCAGCTCCGGTTGAAGTCTGCTTCTGTGCTCTGTGTTGGCAGCGGTGGGCTGGGATCTCCTCTGTTGCTGTATATGGCCGCGGCAGGGGTTGGTCGTATTGGAATCGTGGATGGAGATGTGGTGGAGCTGTCCAATCTCCAGCGGCAGGTGATCCACAGCTCCAGCGGGGTTGGCGGCTCCAAGGCCCGCTCAGCCGCAGCGCGGATTCACGACCTCAATCCCCACTGCCAGGTGGAGGTGCATGAACACATGCTGGATGTGGGCAATGCTTTGGATCTCATCGGTGCCTATGACCTGGTCTGTGATGGCACCGACAACTTCCCCAGCCGGTATCTGATCAACGACGCCTGTGTGTTGCTCGGCAAGCCCCTCGTCTACGGCTCTGTTCAGCGCTTTGACGGCCAGGTCAGCGTGTTCAACCGCACGCCGACGAGCCCCAATTACCGCGATCTGCTGCCGGAACCCCCTCCGCCGGACGCTGTTCCGTCTTGCTCGGAGGCTGGGGTGATGGGTGTAGTGCCGGGGTTGATCGGTCTGCTTCAGGCCACCGAGGCGATCAAACTGATCACCGGGATCGGGGATTGCCTGGACGGTCGGCTGTTGGTGGTCGACGCCCTGGCGATGCGATTTCGCGAACTCACCCTCCGCGTTGATCCCGACCGACCAAAGGTCGAGAGCCTGATTGACTACCGCCAGTACTGCCGTCCGGTGTCATCGGAGATGGAAGCCATCACTGTCATGGAGCTGAAGGCCCTGCTCGACTCCGCTCCAGACGAGATTGCGCTGGTTGATGTGCGCAATCCTGCTGAAGCAGAGGTGGCTTCGATTGAAGGAAGCCACTTGGTGCCGTTGGCTTCGCTGGAGAGTGGTGAGGCGATCGATCGCATTCGTGCATTGGCAGAGGGACGGCGCCTTTTGGTGCACTGCAAGCTCGGGGGGCGCTCTGCCAGGGCCGTTGAGCTGTTGGCTCAGCAGGGCATCGCGGCAACGAATGTGACCGGTGGAATTGATGCCTGGTCTCAGCAGGTGGATCCTGCAATCCCTCGCTACTGAACCTGAGGGTTAGTAATCCACCCCTCGCTTCAGGTCGACGCCCTGTTCGGCGTAGTGCTTGTGGCACACCATTTCGGAATGGATGCTGGCCAAATCGAAGTAGGCGGGCGGGTTTTTGCAGCGTCCCGTGATGATCACCTCGGTTTCCGCCGGTTTGCGCAGCAGGGTCTGCAGGATTGGTTCGACGGGTAGCAGTTCTAGGTCGACTGTGGGGTTCAATTCATCGAGGATCACGGTCTTGTAGAGCCCGCTGGAGATGGCGGCCCGTGCGATCTCCCAGGCCCGCTCGGCTTCCACGTAGTCAATCGGCTCCTGCTGGCCCCGCCAGACGATGGCATCGCGGCCGGAGCGGAGGTGGTCCACCAAATGGGGATAGCTCTCGCGAAGGGCAGCGATGGCTGCATCTTCGGTGTAACCGCTGCCGCCTTTGAGCCACTGCAGGATCAAGACCCGATGGCTCTTGTCCTGGCTGATGCCCCGCCCGATGGCCTGCAGCGCTTTGCCCAGCGCACTGGTTGATTTGCCTTTGCCTTCACCGGTGTAGATCTCGATGCCGCTGCTCACATTGAGGGGCACCACCCGGTTGTCGTGCATGCCCGGGCGGCGGTGGGCGCGCATCTCGGAGTGGAGGTCGGCCTCACGCACCAAGGGGGCCGGTGCGGCGCGACCGGTGACGATGATCTCCATCCCCTCCGGCCGGTTGCTGAGGGTGCGGACCACGTCCTCCAGGTCCAGCAGGCCGAGATCCAGCACAGGATTCAGCTCGTCCAGAACCACCACCGAGTAGAGGGCGCTGGCGATCGCGCCCTTGGCGATCACCCAGCCCCGCTGGGCTTCGTCGCGGTCGAATCGCGTGGCTTCATCAGCGGTGAAGTGATCGGCCCGTCCGGTGCGTAGATGATCGATCAGATGGGGAAAGCCCTGTTGCAGAGCTTCAATGGCCGCATCCTCGTCGTAGGCCCGACCGGGGCCCTTGAGAAAGCGAAGCAGCAGCACCCGGGTCTGCCGCTGCTCGCAGATGCCGAGGCCGATGGTGCGCAGCACAACTCCAAGGGCTGCCTGGCTTTTGCCCTTGCCCTCGCCGTCATAGATGTGCAGCTGTCCATGGCTGCGCTCGCGGCTGTCCGCTGCGGTGACGATGCCGATGCTTCGAGGCATGGGGACAGCTCTTACCGTTGGAGCCTACCTAGCTCAACTGGTTTTCCCCGCTGATGTTTCGGTTGCAGGAGCCTTTGGCGGATCGAGAGCAGCAGCTGCTGTCGGACCTGCGGCACTGGATGGCGGCACAGTCAGCCCTGTGTGTGGCGTACTCCGGTGGTGTCGACAGCACCCTGGTGGCGGCGATGGCCTACGAAGCCCAGGGCGATGCCGCTCTGGCTGTAACGGGTGTCTCCCCGGCCCTGGCGCCGCATCTGTTGCGGGAAGCGCGTGATCAGGCCTCCTGGATCGGCATCCCGCATCGGGAGTGTGCGACGGCCGAGTTGAACGACCCGGACTACAGCAGCAACCCCGTGGATCGCTGCTTTGCCTGCAAGCGTGAACTGCACCAGCATCTTCAGCCCATTGCTGCGGCGGCTGGAGATGCGTTGGTGATTGATGGGGTCAACCTTGATGACCTCGGTGATCACCGGCCCGGCATTGAAGCGGCTCGACAGGCGGGGGTTCGCTCCCCCCTGGCGGAATTGTCGATTGACAAAGCAGCGATCCGTGCCCTGTCCCGGGCCCTTGGTTTTCCCTGGTGGGACAAACCGGCGCAGCCCTGCCTGGCCTCCCGCTTCCCCTATGGCGAAAGCATCAGCGCCGAGCGGTTGAAGCGGGTGGGTCAGGCGGAAGCCTGGTTGATCGCCAGGGGATTCAGCTCCGTCCGTGTGCGATCCCATGGTCTCGCAGCACGGATCGAGGTGCCCAGCGAGCAGATCCGCGCTGTGCTCGCGCTGGCGGAGAGCGAGCCTCTGGTGGAGGCTTTTCGCTCCCTTGGGTTTACCTCCGTCAACCTGGATCTTGAAGGTCTGGTCAGCGGCAAGTTGAACCGCCGCTGATTTCGTCTGGGCCGGATCAGCTGGGGAGCTGGCTTGGCGTTTCAACAGGTTCTCTCACCCCAGTGGCAATGGCCGCAGGTGTTTCACGAAGAAAGCTCTTCAGGGCGTGCCGTTTCGCTTGGAGCTCACTGCAGAGAATCGCGCAGGCTTGCTCCGGCATGGTGTGGTCACCACAAGTGAACACATCGATCGCCGCGTAGCCGGATTCCGGCCAGGTGTGGATGGAAATGTGGGATTCCGCCAGCAGGGCCAGGCCTGTGACGCCCTGGGGTTGAAATTGATGGGTGATCAGGTTCAGCAGCGTCGCACCAGCGCCTTTGGCTGCTGAGGTGATCGTTGTGCGGATGAATGCTTCGTCGTCGAGCCGGCTCGGATCGCAGTCGTAGAGCTCGAGAATGCAGTGTTTGCCGACCATGTCGGTGGCATGAATCTCAGGTGCCCCCCATCCCGGGTTGGGATGCAGTTCAGAGAGGGTCTGCTCCATCAGGCGATGAGAGAAAAACAGGTCCGCCACCCTATCCGATCTTCAGGTCGGGTCTCAGGTCTCTTGCGCCGAGAATTTGGGCCTGCTGCTGCCACCCGCCGCCAAAGCCCTCGAGGTGGGTGGCGCTCACCAGGCATTGATGCGATTCGCCCACGGCCTCAAGCAGAAGCTGCTGCCGGGTTGGATCCAGTTCGGCGAGCACATCATCAAGAAGCAGCAGGGGTGGCTCCCCACAGAGCTGAGTCACCAGCTCCAGTTCGGCGAGCTTCAGGCCCAGCACCAGCGACCTCTGCTGGCCTGCGGAGCCAAACCGTCGTGCCGGGCTGCCCCCCAGCAGCAGGGCGATCTCATCGCGGTGCGGGCCCACGCGGCAGCTGCCGAGCCGTTCCTCCTCTCCCCGCTGCTGGCGCAGTTGCTCCTCGATGGCCAGTCGCCAGGGTTCTTCGGCATCCTCCCCGTCGAGCTTGCTGCCGGGTTTGTAGTGCAGTTCCAGGGCTTCTGTGCCCCCGCTGAGGTGGGCCTGCCAGCGTTGGGCGATCGGTTCCAGCCGATGCAGGATCCGTTGCCGTCGCCGGTGAATTCGGGTGCTCACCAGCGCCATCTGAACGTCAAAGGCATCAAGCAGTGCATGGCGTTCGCCACTGGAGACCTGCCGCTGGCGCCAGAGCTGGCTGCGCTGCCGCAACAACCGGTTCAGCCGTGCCATCAGATCGGCATACACCGGTTCGAGCTGCAGCACGACGCGGTCCAGCCACTGGCGTCGTAGGGCGGGTTCGCCCCGCACCAGATCAAGATCCAGGGCGCTGAAGCCGATGCAACGCAGCGGACCAATCAGGTCCAGCTGCCGATCCAGCAGCTTGCCGTTCCTTTTGGCCTGACGGCCACCCTGGCGGCGCAGTTCCAGCTCCAGACTATCCCCATCCCCCACGTCGCCCCGGATCAGGGCCTGTGGAGCGTCCCACTGGATCAGATCGCGATCATTGCTGCAGCGATGGGAGCGCAGGCTGCCCAGCAGCTCAACCGCCTCGAGCAGGTTGGACTTGCCAATGCCATTGGGCCCGATCACCAAAAGGCGTGGCTGCGTCAGTTCCAGCTGCAGAACGGTGTGGTTCCGGAAGCCCTGCAGTTGGAGCCTGTGGAGCCGGATGGGTGCTGGGGCGACCAGTGAGTAAGGTACCTGTATCGGGACGGTTGCCGCTCGATATCACTGCGGCTTAAGGCCGATCAGTGGGCATGTAGCTCAGTTGGATAGAGCATCAGATTCCGGTTCTGAGGGTCGGGGGTTCGAGTCCCTCCATGCTCGTGTTTGAACTCAATGTCTCAGCTCAGGCTGAGGCCCATGGCGCGAATGCCATTGGGATCAATCAGGAAACCCTGCTGTTTGAGAGCTTCCAGCGCATCCGCAGGGGCCGAGATCGAGAGACTGCAGCCCGGCAGATCCCGGCGCAGAATCTGCAGCGCTCGGTGCACCAGAACGGCGAAAAGGGCCCCTTGGTTCGGCCCTGGTTTGGCGGCGAGGTTCCAAAGATTGGCGTTGAGGGCCAGATCACTGGTGGCCCGCACAAATCCGACCAGTTCCCCTGTTGATTCCTCCAGGATGCTGATCTGCCACAGGCTGCGCTGAAGGGCGAGCTCCCAGCGTTCCTCAGGGTGGATTGATTCCCCGCAGGACATCAACAACGTGTTGAGCTGCTGGGAGGTGGGAGGGATCGATGTTTCGAGTCGCGTTCCCTCGGGCAAGGGTGGAATCGAGGGTTGTTGAAGGAACGACAGCACTGTGGATCAGCCGGTGTTGCGCATGCCGGCTGCAATGCCGTTGAGGGTGAGCAAGGCCCCCCGCAGCAGTTCACTGCGGCTGTAGGTGCGGGTGTCCTCGGGGGCACCTGGCGTCTCACTCATGGGCGGTTGCCTGTTCTGATCCCGCAGTCGCTTCAGCAGCGCAACCTGCAGGAAGCCCAGGGGAACGATGGTGCGGTTGCGCAGATCAACTGACAGCTGCAGCCCTTGATCAGCGCCCAGCAGTCTGTTTTGGCCCGTGATTTCAAGAACCAGTTTTCTGGTGAGTTCGTATTCCTTGGCGATCACCTCGAAGATCGCTTCAAAGGCCTCCCGCTGTTCCGGGTGCCCCAGGCTGTTCATGTAGTGATGGGCCAGGTCGAGATCCACCTTGGAGAGGGTCATTTCCACCTTGGAAATGAGCATCCGGAAGAACGGCCAACGTTGATGGAGGCGCCGCAGCAGGTCGAGCTGTTCGGAGTCGCCGCCCACTTCTTCCGAGAGCGCCGTGCCGAAGCCAAACCAGCTCGGCAAAAGGAACCGGCTCTGGGTCCAACCGAAGACCCAGGGAATGGCCCGGAGGCTGGAGAGGTCCTTGGCACCGGTTTTGCGTCGGGCTGGTCGACTGGAGATCTGCAACTTGCTGATTTCCTCGATCGGCGTGACCTGCTGGAAAAACGCCACCAGATCAGGATTGTCGTGAACCAGAGCCCGGTAATGATCCCGTGAGCGGGTGGCAAGGCGACTCATCAGCTGGTTCCAGCTGGGTGTCGCATCAAGCTGGTTGGTCACCAGGCTGTTCTGCACCACGGCCGTGGTGACGGTCTCCAGGTTGTAGAGCGCCAACTCAGGCAGGCTGTATTTGGAGGCCAGCACTTCACCCTGTTCGGTGATTTTGATCCGGCCCTGCAGCGTGCCGCTGGGTTGGGCCAGGATCGCCTGATAGGCCGGCCCGCCGCCACGACTGACGGATCCACCGCGGCCGTGGAATAGGCGAAGTGCCACATCCTGGCGGCTGGCGAGTTCCTGAAGGGCGATCTGAGCCTGATGAATCTCCCAGTTGCTGGAGAGGAAGCCGGAATCCTTGTTGCTGTCGGAGTAGCCCAGCATCAGCTCCTGCAGCGGCTGCTTCTGCTGCCCCACAACGGGGAGGAGTTCGCGGTAGAGCGGCGTCTTGAACAGCCCCTTCATCACCTCAGGGGCCCGTTGGAGATCCTCCACGGTTTCGAACAGCGGCACCACCAACAGGGAGGCCCGTTTGTTGGGCGGGTCGACAAGACCCGCCTCCTTGGCCAGCAGCAGGACCTCCAAGAGATCCGATGCCGTGTGGCTCATGGAGATCACGTAGGAGTTGCAGATCCGCGGACCGAACTCCTCCTGGAGGCGCTGCAGCATTCGGAACACCGCCAGCGTCTCGGCCGTCGCTGCCGACCAGCTGGCGGCAGGCGGGATCAGGGGTCGACGGGTCTGCAACTCCTGCAGGAGCCATGCCATCCGCTCCGTCTCGTCCATGTCCCCATAGGCCTGGGGCAGTTCAAGGCTGCGGGTGAGCTCGTCGATGGCATCGCTGTGGCGGGTGCTCTCCTGACGGATGTCCAGGCTGGCCAGTGAGAACCCGAAGATGTGCACCTGGTGCAGCAGGGTGTCGAGCTGTTCGCAGCTCAGTTCGGTGCTAACGAGGCTGTTGCGCACCAACTCCAGATCACTGCGGAACTGGTCCACCGAGGTGTAGTGGAGAACCTCAGCGTTACCGAGCCCATCCTTGGGATCGGCCAGCGCCTCACAGGGCATCTGCCAGCCCGCTTCCGACAGTTGGTTGTTGCGGGCGAGGGTTCGCTCTAGTTTTTCGAGGACATAGCAGAGCTTCAGCCGGTAAGGCTCCAGTCGGTATCGCGCTGCTCTGCGCTCGTAGATCTCAGGGAAGCGGAGCCGATCCATTTCGAGCGACTCCAACAGTGATGGAGCCACCTGACTCCACTGCATGGAGATGCTCAGCTGCTGGCGGAGCGACTGCACAGAACTGATGTAGAGCTCCAGCATCAGCTGTCGCTGGTAACAGGCGGTTCGCCAGGTGATCTCAGGTGTGACCGAAGGATTGCCGTCCCGATCGGAACCCACCCAGGAGCCGAAGGTGCAGAACGACGCCTGGGGCACCTGGACATCGGGATAGTGGCGATGCAGGGCGGAGATCAGCCTTCGGCGCAGTTGCGGCATCGCGTCAAACAACACCTGCTGGAAGTAGTGCAGGGTTGAATCCACCTCGTCGATGACGGTGGGCTTGAACTGGTGGAGTTCATCGGTGCGCCACCACAGGCGGATTTCCTCCTCCAGTTGGTCGCGGCAGTCCTCCCGCAGCTGAGTCGCCAGGGGGGCGTCGGATTGAAGTTGCTGGAGCAGGTTGGCCACCCGCCTCTGTTTGTGCCGCACCGTGTGCCGCACGATCTCCGTCGGGTGCGCGGTGAAGACCAGCCGGATGTCCAGTTCCCGCAGCAGTTGTTCCACCTGCGCGGGGGGAACGTTCATCCGCCGCAGCCGCTCGAACACCTCTCCAAAGGTGGCTGGATCGGTCTGGTTGGCGAGGGGCGGGGCGAAGGGATCAAAGGCATCCCGTTGGGCCGCGTCAGCACTGGAATTGGGTCTCAGGCTGTCGAGATAACTATCTTCCTCGATCCGTTGCTCAAGGATGTTGATGAGCTGGAAATACAGCGAAAAGGCACGGGCGGCCGAGATGGCCTCCGAAAGGTCCATGGCCTTGATCAGCTCGACGATCGCCTCGCTCGTGCTGTCACCATCTCGCCCTCCCATCGAGACGGGGTCGCTGAGTTGTTTGAGCCTCAGCAGGCGTTCGCTCTGCTCCGGTGGGCACTCGCTGCGCAGCACCGACTTCCAGAGGTCTTCAATCAGGTCCAGGCGGTGCTGAAGAAGCTGTCCTGCGCCGGATCCGCCACCGCTCAAGCGTGCAGTCTCTTGCTCGGAGACAGGGGTGGTGGACTCGGGCATGAAGTCTCCACGCTGCGACGAACTCGACATGATCATCCCAAACAGGCTTCCCCGGTGGAGATCCGTTCCTCCTCCTCCATTCGCTGGATACCTTCCTGCAGCAGGTTTTCGATGGATTGCCCCTGGCCATGGGCCGCTTCCCAGCGCATGGCCTGGTTGCCATCAACAAGCAGGGAATCCAAGGGCTTCAAGCAGGCGCTGAGCTGGAGCGATTCGGCCAGGGGAGTGAGCTGATCAATCAGCTCCAGCAGCCAGTCTTTGCAGTTGATGACATGGCCGTCCTGCCAATGCCTGAGTTCAGCATTCAGGCTGGATCGGGCCACGGCGGCGTCGTTGCTGTCGGCGAGCTGGACCAGTTCAGCGGCGCTCAGCGAACTGCTGCGGAGTGGATCGAGGCTTTCGATGTTGTTTTTGAGGGCCAGCAGCCGCAGCTCCAGCAGACAGGTGATCGCCAGCAGCTGATCGGGATTGGTGACCAGATCACAGATCCTTAATTCCAACCGGTTGAGGTCGTAGGGGCGCCGCGGACCATTGGGCCGAACCGACGTCCACAGGTGACGCTCGTTGCGCATGGCACCCGTGGACAGCTGCTCCTCCACCCACTCGATGTAGTGCAGGTGATCCCGAAAGAGAGGAACTGCAGCGGGCGTGAGCGGGAATTGATGCCATCGCTGGGAGTGGTGGCTTGTGCTCTGCCCATCCAGGAAGGGAGAACTGGCACTCAGAGCAAGCAGCAGAGCCGCTTCGCAGCGCACGAGCCGGACCGCTGCAAACAACCAGTTGAGATCGGTGATCCCAAGGTTGATGTGGATGCTGGCTGTCACGACCCTGGTGCCGTACAGCTGTTCAATCAGCGCGTGATAGGCGTTCTTGGGGTCGGAGCGTTCGAATCGCCTGCTGTTACCCAGGCTCATGGTGCTGCCGGGGAGAAGCGTCAGCTCCCGCTTCTGCAGCCACTCCCGCAGCGTCCGCCGGGGAGCGAGCAGCGCCTCGGGCAGTTCGGCGTAATCCCGGATCGGCTCGGTGATGTATTCGAGGTTGCGACGGTCCGGTTCCGTCACGAAGCCAGGCAGCTCCCTGGCCACCTCGGGGGCGACGCCCACGTTGGCTCCGTTGCCTCGACCGGTGAACAGTTCAACCTCGAAGCCTTTCAGCAGAAGGGGGTGCGCTGTCATCCCGGCGGATTCAGGCACGCCAGTGCTGTCAGCATTCCCCGGGCTTTGTTGAGGGTCTCCTCAAACTCCGCCGTCGGTTGTGAATCGGCCACAACGCCGGCTCCGGCCTGCACTTTCACCCGGCATCCCCCTCCATCACGGGGTTGCACCACCATGGTGCGGATCGTGATCGCCGTGTTGAGGGCTCCGGCCAGATCAACGGATCCGTACACCCCCGAATAGGGCCCGCGGGCATCGGGCTCCAGCTCGTGGATGAGTTGCATCGCCCGGATTTTCGGTGCGCCGCTGACGGTGCCGGCGGGGAACGCCGCCATCAGCAGATCCCACACGTCGTGCGTTGGGCCGAGGCGTCCTTCGACTTGGCTGACGATGTGCATCACGTGGGAGTAGCGCTCGATCACCATCAGGTCTTGCACGGCCACGCTTCCGGGCTGACAGACCCTGCCGAGGTCATTGCGGCCCAGATCCACCAGCATCACGTGCTCAGCCCTTTCCTTGGGGTCGGCCAGCAGGTCCGCTTCTAGTTCGCGGTCTTCCAGGGGCGTGGCGCCGCGGGGCCGAGTTCCGGCAATGGGTCGAAGGCTGGCGTGGATGCCATCGGCAGCGGGTTCGGCTTGAACCATCACCTCCGGACTGGAGCCAATCAGTTGCCAGTCCCCAAAGTCGAAGAACGCCATATATGGGGAAGGATTCACCATCCGCAAACTGCGGTATAGCTCCAGGGGCGATTGAGGCACCTCGGTTTCCAGGCGCTGACTGATCACCAGTTGGAACACATCGCCGGCTGCGATGTGTTCCTTGGCGGTGTCGACGGCGGCTTCGAATTCATCGCGGCTGCGGTTGGAGCGCACCGCGGGAAGTTCTTTGCTTCTCGCGTCCCAGGTGAGTGGTTTGACGGCCGGCAGAGGTGCGTCCATCCGCTGGCGCAGGGCCTCAATCCGTCCGATTGCGGTTTGCCAGGCTTGCTCCTCATCCGCTCCGTTGGAGAGGTCGCCGAAGGCGACAGCGGTGATCTGGCGTTTCACCTGATCAAAGATCAGGATCGCGTCCATCAACATCCAGATCCCATCCGGGGGATCGGCAGCGGCGCGGGGATGAACGCCGACGGTGGGTTCGATCCACTGGATGAGTTCGTAACCCCAAACGCCATAGAGCTGCCCAAGGGGAGGGAGGCCCGGCAGGTTGACGCAGGAGTACGGCTCCAGGCAGTCGCGCAGGGATTCGAATGGATTCCCGTTGAGGATTTCTTCGCGACCATCTCGCCAGGTGCGCGTCAGACGATCGTTGCGCGCTGACGCCGTCCAAAGCGGATCGCAGGCGATCACGCTCCAACGCCCCAAGGTTTCACCACCCTCAACAGACTCCAGCAGCACGCCTGGAGGCCTTCCGTCACCCACCTTGATCCAGGTGGTGAGGGGTGTTTCAAGATCTGCGGGCCAACTCTGAGCCAGAGGAATCAGGTTGGCACCACTGCAAACAGCCTGATGAAAGGCGTCGCGATCGGGACTGAACATGACCTGATCATCGCAGCCGAGACCCGGAGATCATGACCTCCGGGCTTCGGTTTTGAGAGATCAGGCGTCGAAGGTGTTGCGGCCGCTGAACTTGATGTTGGCCGGGTTGACGTTCTGGCCTATGCGACGGGGGTTGTGGCCCACCATGGGACGACCTTCGTTCACCTTTTCGGAGAACACACCATCCTTGGGATGCAGGAACTCGGTTTCACCACCGGGGTAGATCCGGTAGATCTTGTAGTCCTCGATCCGGGGCTTGAATTTCGTGCGCAGCTGGGTGCCGAGGGCGAGGCACTGTTCCTTGCGAGCGAAATACATCAGGTTCTCGCCTGAGTTCATCAGAGCGGCGCCACCGGTGGGCAGCTCAAAAGCTTGCTCTGTCTTGCTGGTCCAGGTGATTGCGTATTTCTCTTCAGTCTCCGCTGAATTCAGAAGGCCGCCAGTGCTGGCGATGTGCTGGGGAAGTTGACCGTTCAACGCCGTTGCTGCCATGGCTGAAAGAATCCACAAGAGCCGTTATGGCTGGAAAGTAGCACCGTCATTGGGGCCTGTTTTGAGCTCCGAAAGCAAGCTTCACACCCGTCAACAAACCCGTCACTCTCCGGGCGTATGCACCGGGAAAAAAACGGTGATGTCTCGGTCGCGCCTGGGCTGATAGCGGCCTCCCAGGCTGGCCATCATCTGGCGGGTCGCATCCTGGCTTAACTGCAGGCTCCCGGTGCTGGGATCCCAGCTCAGGACGGTCCCCACGTCCTCGCGCTGGGGAGACGGGCCGGCCTCCGCGGCCTGGCTCCTGCCGGGATGCTCCACATGCAGCTGAAGCTTCACCCGCTGACCGGCTGCCTGGAGGTGAAGCGTGAGCTGACTGCCGGAGGGGAGCCCCCTGGTGCTGCGGTCGATCAGACCCCCCAGCATCGGTTCCAGTCGCCGTGAGTCACTGAGGATCGCCGGCAGGTCAGCGCTGAGATCCAGTTCCAGGGCGATTCCGCGACGGTCCAGCTGCTCCGTCCAGCTGGGTGCAAGGGCGCTCAGCATGGCCTGCAAATCCGTGCGGGCCAGATTGGCCTCGTTGGGCTCCCGTTGCAGTTCGGCGGCATGGAAGATCAGGCCAAATCGATCGATCTGCTCGCTGCACTCCACATCGATCTGCCGCAGGCGATTCACAACGACATCAGCCAGATCCTTTCGCCGCAGCAGAGAGCGGATCAGTGTTCGGATCGTGGCCAGTGGGGTTCGCACCTCATGGGTGATCGCTTCCAGCAAATTCAGATCTCCATGGCTGGGTGCTTCCGGTGGGCGCTCAGCCTGGATGGGTTGCAGCATCAGCCCAGGGGCTGTGCCGGTGAGCCGCTCCGTGAGCCGTGGCCAGAACTGTTCTGACCAGGCTGCATTGCTCCGCAGGGAGCCGATCGATTCGAGCGCTTTGCGCAGCTGCTCGGCCTGCGCTGGTGACTGGTGCTCCAGCCGTCCTCCCAGCTGCACCAGCACATCACTGAGCGTTGCCGGGTCGCATCGCATCAGCAGCTGACGCTTCTGGGCTGGCCCATGCAGGGCTAGGGCCACCTGGACCTCGGGTGTGATCACCAGCAGCAGTGGGTCATCACCGTCGTCGGGGCCTAGGGACAAGCGTTGGAATCCCCGCAGGAAACCGGACTCATCGCTGCTGGACCGTCCCGGCAGTGCTGTTGGATGCGGACTCAGTTGATCCAGTTGATCTGGAGCCCACACCCATCCCTGCAGATGTTTCAGTAATTCAGGTTCGTAGAGGGCTGGCAGGGGGGCAGCCAGCCAGATGCCGCGTTCCAGGCCCCGCTCAAGCAGGTCCTGTTGCAGGGTTTCAAGAGCAGCCCACCAAAGCCGCCGCACACCAATCTCATCGCAGCGACCCTGGGGCACGTCCTGTGCCAGCCGTTGCCGCAGGTCGGTGAAGGAGGGGCCGGTCAACGGAGGTGCGCCAAGGAGCGTCGGCTTTGCCGGACCACCGACAGGCAGAGGCCGAGCGCGATGAAGTTCACCACCATGGCTGAGCGCCCATAGCTGAGGAAGGGCAGGGGGATTCCTGTGACAGGGCCCAAGCCGATGGTCATGAAGATGTTGACCACCACCTGGAACATCAGCATCGTGCCGATACCGATCACCACGAGTGATTCGAAGTCGGTGCGGGCATTGCGTGCGATCTGGAGCAACCGTGCCATCAACGCGGCAAAGCCAAGAACCACCAGAAGGCAGCCAAGAAAGCCGGTTTCCTCACCCAGGGCGCTGAAGATGAAATCGGTGTGCTGTTCAGGGATGAAACGAAGCTTGGTCAGTTGTCCTTGAAGAAGACCTGTGCCCAAGACGCCGCCTGAACCGATGCCAACGGTGCTCTGGAGCAGGTGATAGCCCCCGCCCAATGGATCCTGACTGGGGTCGAGGAACAGCACCAAACGGTCCCGTTGATAGTCCTTCAAACCATGCATCCAGAGCCATGGCGTCACAGCAGCCATGGCGCCGTGGATGGCCAGGGTTGCTGTGGCTGCCAGACGTTTCCAGGGCAAGGAGCGGTATGCGAGAACTCCCATCAGCGGGATCCAGAGGGCCATGGCCCAGGGGAGAAAGCCTGAGAGCAGGGCCGTCACCAGCGGTGACAACAACAGAATCACCCACTCGACCGGCATCCCCGACCAATAGAGCATCGTGAGCATCAGGGCGCCGAACACAAGCGATGTGCCGAGATCAGGCTGGATGAACACCAACAGCCACGGCACTGCAATCACCCCGAGCGGGCGCATCAGATCAACCGGTCGTTCCACCGGGTGTCGCGACAGGACTGCTGCCACGAGCAGGATCGCCGCGATCTTGGCGAACTCCGATGGCTGAACATGAACCCCGCCAATGCTGATCCAGCGTTGGGCGCCCAGCGCTGTGGTTCCAATCACGCGCACCGCCACCAGGCTGATCACGGTGAGGGCGTAGACGGGAACCAACAGAGGCCGGAGACGCTGCAACGGCAGCCGTTCCAGTCCCAGCGCCAGCAGCACTCCGAAGGCCGCGGTGATCCAGTGGTGATACCAGTCGGCATAGTCCGCCTGGCGTTGGGTGCTGGCGATCAGCACCCCGGCGATGGTGATCATTCCGAGCGGAACACCCCAGAGCACCCACTCCCGGTGCGATCTGCGGCGGTCACGTCGGCTGAACATCGTCAGACGGGCTGGGTGACGGCCTTGAGCACCGCTGTCGCAAGGCCCTTGAACTCAGCGGCGCTGGCGGAGTCGCTGCGGTTGATCACGATCGGTCGCCCCGTGTCACCGCCTTCCTGCACGGGCATTTCCATGGGGATCTGAGCCAGCAGGGGTACGTCGTAATCCGCAGCGAGTTGGGCGCCGCCGCCACTGCCGAAGAGGGCGTAGCGGCAGTCGGGACGGTCCGGAGGAATGAAGGCGCTCATGTTCTCCACCACCCCCAGAACGGGAATGCCCATCTGCCGGAACATGGCGAGCCCCCGTCGCGCATCCTGCAGCGACACCTGTTGTGGGGTGGTCACGATCACAACGCCCGCCATCGGCACTGCCTGGGCCAGGGAGAGCTGTGCATCACCGGTGCCCGGCGGCAGATCAACGATGAGAACGTCCCGCTCACCCCATTCGGCCTGATACAGGAACTGCCGAATGATGCCGTTGAGCATCGGGCCGCGCCAGATCACAGGCTGGTGATCGTCGATCAGCAGACCCATCGACACCATGGCGATGCCGCAGGTCTCGATCGGGACAATCCGTTGCTGATCACCGCTGCCCTGCACCTCAGGTGTTTGGTCAGCGACGCCCAGCATGGTGGGTGCGTTCGGCCCGTAAATATCGGCGTCCAGAAGTCCGACCCGCAGGCCTGTCTGGGCGAGGGCGCAGGCCAGATTGACCGCGACGGTGCTTTTGCCGACGCCGCCCTTGCCGCTGCTCACGGCAATCACCTGGCGGACGCCGGGGATCGACTGGCGTTCCGCCGGCTGACCATGGCCGGCCTGGCCAATGCCCCCTTGGCTTGGCGGTTGGCCGATCTCGATCTGCACGTCGTCAATGCCATCGAGCGCCATCAGAGCGCCCCGTGCTTCGGCCACGATGCGGTCTCGCTGGCTTTGGGCAAAGCCTGGAAGGCTGAGGCGAAACACAGCCCGCGGCGGGGTGATGCGGATCTGTTCGATCCAGCCGAGCTCCAGGGCCGTTTTGCCACTGCCGGCATCTTTGACTTGCTGGAGGGCTTGGTTGGCCTGCTCGACCGGGGTCATCCGTTTCATCAAGGCAAGCCGGATCCTAGGGGCGCCGCCCGTGACAGTCCCTGACGGATGCTTGTCCAGGCCTGGGGTGACCTGGTTAGGTTTCGATGTCTTCAGTCTCTGACACATGGTCCGCTCCCTGATTCGCCGCGTCCTCGGACGCCAGGACGTGGGTGTCAGCAAGGCTCCCCTTGAGCTGCCCCCCAGCGATTCCAGAGAGCGGGCTCGGGCGATGGTGATGGGGCTGCAGGACGAAATCTGTGCGGGCCTGGAAGCCCTCGACGGTGAAGGTCGCTTCGTTGAGGAGAGTTGGGTCAGGCCTGAAGGGGGTGGTGGGCGCTCCCGGGTGATGCGTGAGGGGCGCGTCTTTGAACAGGGCGGCGTGAATTTCTCCGAGGTTCAAGGCGAAGAACTGCCCCCGTCGATCCTCAAGCAGCGTCCTGAGGCCAAGGGGCATCCCTGGTTCGCCACGGGAACCTCGATGGTGCTGCATCCCCGCAACCCCTACATCCCGACCGTTCACCTCAATTACCGCTATTTCGAGGCTGGCCCGGTGTGGTGGTTCGGCGGCGGTGCCGACCTCACGCCCTACTACCCGTTCCTCGAGGACGCCCGTCATTTCCATCGCACCCACCAGGCGGCCTGTGATTCAGTTCACCCGGATCTGCACAAGGTGTTCAAGCCCTGGTGCGATGAATACTTCTATTTGAAGCACCGTGGTGAAACCCGCGGCGTTGGCGGCATCTTTTACGACTACCAAGACGCCAACGGCACCCTCTACAAGGGTCAGGATCCCTCCGGGCCTGCTGCTCAGGTGTCGGCTCGCTTGGGAGCTCGGCCGTTGAGCTGGGAGCAGCTGTTCTCCTTGGGGCAGGCCAATGGCAGAGCCTTCCTACCCGCCTATGCCCCCATCGTGGAGAAGCGCCACCCGATGGCCTACGGCGATCGCGAAAGGGACTTTCAGCTCTATCGCCGGGGACGTTATGTGGAGTTCAACCTGGTGTGGGATCGCGGCACGATCTTCGGCCTGCAGACCAATGGACGCACGGAGTCGATCCTGATGTCTCTGCCCCCCTTGGTGCGTTGGGAGTACGGCTACACCGCCGAGGCCGGATCAAGGGAAGCCCTGCTGACCGAACTGTTCACCAAGCCGCAGGACTGGCTCGGTGATGCCTCGCTGGATGAGCGCTGCCGCCCCCATGGAGCGATCAACTAACTGACGCCTTGAACGAGCGCGTTCACCACGCGCTCGGCCAGGCAATTCACCGTGTGCTCTCTGGAGCGTGGATCCCTCAGTTTCGTCTCGAGAGGGGGCTCAAGCATGGCGATTTCAAGAATTCCGATCCCGCGCCGCGGACCGCCAAGGCCTCCGCGGAACAGGCGTGGGTAGCGCCCAAATGCCTGGGCCAGGCTTTCATCGACGACATTCAGTTCGCGCACATTTGGGAGCACCGGAATCAGGCCGGAGCCGAAGCCATGGGGCCGGTAGGCATCGAAATGGATCTCCAGGACATATTCACCACGCTCTGAAAAGACCTTGGCCTTCGACCAGTTGGTGCTGGGGTCGTCATCGTTCGCGACGCTGATTGACGGCGGGGTGTAAGCGCGGATGTTCAAGCCACGGGCTTGGCCTTGTCTCACCACAGCGGCCTGAACTTCGCGGTTCCAGAACAGCTCATCGCGAATGCCCGGTTGCATCGGCGCTCGCTTCTGCTGATCCACGGCAAATCCAGGGGTTCCTGGACTGGCAGTGCCCTGGGAGTCGGCGTGTCCTGCCATGACGACGATTGGCAGGTTGCTCTGCACAGGGCTTCTGCCAACCCAGCTCCCGGGCTTCTTTGTGCGTGGGCCGAGCAGGGGATCTGGCGTGGCGGGCTCAGGACAGGGGGCTGGCTGTTTCGGTGCTGTTTTTTTGCTGGGCTCGGCTGTGCCAAGCCAGTTGTGCTTTTCCGCAGCCTTGGTCATCGCCAGGGTTGCCAGTGACAGGCCTGCGATGGCAAGTCCTGAGGCAAAGCGACGCCGTCGCATCCAGGCCGGCAGACCCATGGTTCAGATGGGCGAGGAGAGCAGGGATCCGTCACTGGCGAGTTGCAGGGTCTCAGCCAGTTCCAGTTCGATGGCGATCAATTCGTCCCGATGAGCCCGCAGACGAATGGCGCTGCCGTCTCCCTCGGGAGCAGGAAGGAGTTGCAGTTCAAGGGCTTCTGTGCGAGCGGCCCGCCGTGTGTAGACAGCTCCTGCCAGAGGGCCGAGGCCGATCAGCAGCAGAGGCCACCAGTGCAGTTGCGGTGCCAGCTGACGCAGGACCAGACCGAAGCAGGCGGAGCCAATGGCCGCCAGCACTGACAGCAATACGGCAAGGGGTTGGCTGGAGGCCACTTTCCCCTTGAAGCGGAGCACCTGGCGCTCAGCATCGCCGCCATCCCGGCTCCAGCCGCGCTCTTCCAGCCAAGTGCTGAGCCCGTCAAGCACGGTGATGGGGGGTTGGGGGGACATCACGTCCACCACTGTGGTTCGGTCTTTGCTGGCTGCACGAAGAAAGAAGACCAGACCAATCGCCAGCAGAACAGTCAGCAGGAGGGTGGATTGAAATCCTGCAGGCATGGCATCCCGGTGATGTTCAACCTTTTTAAGCCTTGCGCCGGCTGAATCGCTTAGTTCAAGGCGAACCGGTGGGAGTCCAGCCAGCTGCGCCAGGGCTGCATCAGTCGCTCGGCTTCGCCGCGTGCATCGGATTCAAGGTGCAGCATGCGCCGCGGCCGTCCGCGGCTCGGGCAGCGTTGGGTGTAACTGCTGATCGAGCCCTGTTGCTCAAGGAACTCCAGGGCCTGTTGCAGCACGGTTTCAGAAAGCCGCAGTTGGGGCTCCTCCCGGATCAGTTTTTGCAGGAGTCCGGAGGGGTAGTTGTCGTCTTTGAGCAAGCACTCGAGGATCCAGCAGACAGCCAGCTCGAGATCGAGGAACTGCGGCGGCGGCTGATGGAAGTACTGCTCGATGTCTGCCAGACAGGTGCGCGAAGGCTTTCTGCGAGAGAACACAGGCGCGGGACGACTTCACTAATCAAAAACGATCTCATTTCGAGATTCAAGAGGAGAGTCTTGAGACTTGCTGTGGAGGCGATTGGCCACACTGGCCCTATCCCTTCCTGAAGTCATGGCTGAGAAGTCGTCATCCCCAGCGGAATTCGCCGTCTTTGATCGCGACCTCGATGCAGCTTGGACGGAGCGCTATCTGCAGTCCCCGCGGCTTGCCGTTGATACCGAAGCGATGGGGCTGATCCATGGGCGTGATCGGCTTTGCCTTGTTCAGATCGCCGACGCCGAGGACCGTGTGGCCTGCGTCCGCATTGGCCTGGGCCAGACCGAGGCGCCGAATCTCAAGCGCCTGTTTGAGGCGCCCACGGTGGAGAAGGTGTTTCACTTCGCCCGTTTTGATGTGGCTGCGCTTGCTGTCGGTTTGGGGATCGAAGTGAACCCCGTGTTCTGCACCAAGGTCGGCAGTCGGCTCGGCCGCACATACACCCCCCGCCATGGCCTCAAGGATCTGGTGATGGAATTGGTCGGCGTCGAGCTGGACAAGGGCGCCCAGAGCAGTGACTGGGGCCGGGTGGACGAACTCACGGATGCCCAGCTGGCCTACGCCGCCAACGATGTGCGCTATCTGCTGCCAGCCCGTGAGCGCCTGGAGCAGATGTTGCGGCGGGAAGGGCGCTGGGATCTGGCGCAACGCTGCTTCCAGTGCGTTCCGGTGGTAGCCGAGCTGGATCGGCTGCGTTTTCACCAGATCTTTGAGCACTGAGGTTGGGGCTCAGTCTTCCAGCATGAAATTGCCGTCGCCTTCGCTGTTCTCGAGCAACGCGTCCAGCTGACGGGCATGGTCACCGTTGTCCTTGTCGAGGGCGGCCAGCATGGATTCAGCCATTGCTCGCCGTCCCTCGACATCGCGATGTCCTTCTCGGGCCGCGGCTTGTTCCACCTGGCGCCGGGCACTGGCGAGGCTGATGCTCAGTCGACTCGCCAACTGGGCACAAAGTTTGACGAGGGTGGGGTCTTGAATCGCGGCCATCGCAACCAACCGAAGATCTTCAGTATCCGTTGAAGCGATCCAGGATCAGGCGTGCCAGCTGATCGCTTCCCCCTGCCGGCCCCATCCGCTGCGTGCCGATTCGTCCCAGGTGGGAGCGGAGTGTCGGGTCGTCCAGGAGGAATTCCAGCCGTCTAGTGAGCTCGGATTCATCAGAGCAGGGACGAACCGCTCCCCCCAGCAGGCGGCTCTGACGGCGAGCGAAGCCAGGCTTGAACTGCGGTCCTGGTCCCGGCAGGGACAGGGCCGGAATGCCCAGCCCCACCAGTTGTTCCGTCGCCGTTCCGGCAGTGGCGATGCCGGCTTCTGCCCAGCCAGCCCATTGGTCAAAGCAACCTCGCCCGATCAGCACCAGGCAGGCTCCTTTCACCCAGCAGGCTTCGGCACCCAGTTGGTCTGAAGGCGGAAGGCTGCGTCGAAACCCCAGTTGTTCAAGACTGTTGCTCAGGGCCTCTGCATCGGGTTGGGCGCCCACGGCCACCAGCAGTGCCATCGGCACGCGGCCGGGCAGCGCCATGGCACTGCGAACCAACCGCTGCAGGTTTCGCTGGGCCTCCGGCATGCGACTTCCGCAGAGCAGGAGCACTCGGCGGCAGCGGTCCAGGGCCGATGGCAGCGGTTGGACTTGCAGGCCATCCATCATCGGATTGCCCGGCGCAAGGGCGCCCACGCCCTTGCGTTGCAAGCCTCGGGCCGTGAGCCGATCACGCATGGCCACCAGCTGACAACGGCGCGAGCGCATCAGGCGCCATTCCCATGGGTCCCACTCACTGCCTTTAAGCCGGTGGTAGCAGTCGCTCTTGGCCCGTCCGGGACCGCTGAGCCAGGTGTAGTCGCTTTTGGGAGTGCCGATGAAGCCGAAGGGGGCACCACTGCTCCAGGCCATCAGCAGCGGCAGCAAATCACCCACGGCAACGATGGGTTGGCGCTCATGTCCCAGGCGGCGTACCAACTGCCATTGACTCCAGCTCAGGCTGGGGAGTCCAGCCCTGACGTCTGCCAGCAGACCTCTCAGGCTTTGGTTGCTGAAGCCACCGCTGGGCAAGGCCGCTTTTGGCCCCAGGCGTGTCAACCATCCCTGCTGAACAGCAGCATCAAACACTCGTCCGGCACCCACCAGAGGAAGCACGGTCAGGGGGCGTCGCGGTGCGCGCCGATGCACGGCCTGGATGATCCGCAGGGTGATCAGGTCTTCGCCGTGGCCGTTGCAGAGAAACAGCAGAGAGCCAGGGGCATGGCTGATACGATCCCCTGATGGGGACAGCTGTTCCCGGGCGGCGGCATGGCCAAGTGGTAAGGCAGAGGATTGCAAATCCTTTATCCCCAGTTCGAATCTGGGTGCCGCCTTTGAGAAAATCCCTGAGAGTGCTGATGATAACTGCATTCTCAGGGATTTCTTCTGCGACGACACAGGTAGGTAAACGGTAGGTAACCGTCTGGTTCCCTCCAGTCTCCCAAACGTCCGAGAAGTTACCTACTTCACCCCTGCTGAGAGGGGGGTCTGCACGCATGCGGTTTTGCGATACCTGGCACTCACTGCGGGGTGCTTCTCTTCCGCAGAGTGCAAAAAAAGACCTCTGGGTGTCTCCCACTCCCAGAGGTCTGAACCCTCGTCTTCTCGACCCATTCACCTTCCTCCTGGTGTTTTCCCGTGAGGAGTGGGAGAACCGTCAGAACAGGTAGTGACGACCGTTCCTGGTTCGGTTGCCCACAAGCAATAAAAAAGGCGGCAGGGAGTGCCGCCAAAGAAGGGAGGTAATGCGTCGAACCAAGGGAGTAGGTCCGTAGACAGCATCACCGCTCCAAAGGCAAAGGCGAGAGCACTCTTTACGAAACGGCAAAAAAAAAGAGGGGTCCCACCCCCTCCCAGTTCGACGCATTGCCCCTTCATCGAAGGAGCAACTGAAGGATCACTCGGGGTTCACCTACTGGTCGTCGCCGTTACAACCAAACGACTACTGGGGTCAGCAACCCAAGAAAAAGCAGAGGTCCCACCCTCTGCCTGTGTTCGACGCATTCATCTCTTACGGATGATGCTCTTTTATGTTCGCTCCGTTACAAACCCTTCCACCATCGGTAGAACCGCTCATTAAGAAGGGGGGTGAGCAGACACCCCCCTGAAGGTCGTTGAGACCTGGTTTCCGACCTGTTCGGTCTCTGACCTCATCCCTGTTTTAAGGCGGGTCAGAGCAGTGAGGCATGAGCGGAACTACCGCTTTCTGTATCGGTAGAGCACAAAAAAGGAGCGGTCCCACCCGCTCCCCTCATGACGCATCCATCCCCCCTTACGAGGGATGAACAGATATTCGCGACGCAACAGACGCGCCGCCATCCGTAGAAGCGCCCATTGAGAAGGGGGGTAAGCGGCACCCCCCTAAAGGTCGTTGAGACCTGGTTACTGCTTCAGCGGTCTCTGACCTCATTCCCGTTCTAAGGCGCTTCAGAGCGCCAAGGCATGAGCGGAACTACTCCTCAAGGGCACAAAAAAAGGAGCGGTATCCCTATCGCTCCCTCGGAAACTGAAAGTGCCGCCGGGCGGGACGACGCCAAGCGAACACCACCTTCACCGATGAGGCGGGACTGCCGTGGGTGCTGTGAGCGTTTTCCAAGAAAAGACCCAGGGGTGTTTGACCTCCTGGGTTCCTCGCTCTCATGCGATACGACTGGTCTAACACCGCCTGTTGAGTATTTGTGCTTACGGTTTGCCGAACGTCTTAAACGTCAGCAGCAGCACCCCAAGCAGGTTCCTTGAGAGGTTTCCATCCCTGCGTTTGAAGGGACTTCCATAACTGCTCTGCTGCGTCCTTCCGCAGATACCGACGCTCCTTCAGCAAAGGAGGTCCATCAGGCAGCAAGCGACCACGGTCCAAAAACATCTTCGGGTCGCGAACCCAGGCGCTCTCATCACGCCAGAAGCGCCATATCCAACGGTCATCGCCGTCAATCAACCACCCCTCTCGCATCACGCCACCTCCGGGCACCAACCCATTTCCGTCTCTCTGCGGACCATCCAGTTGCGGCACCTCTTCGTCAGATGCTCGCCATGTGGAACCTGGCGACGCTGAAGACCGCAGGTCAGCAACGTGTGGCAGTGCTGGTCGCAGAAGTAAGAGAAGTGCTGGCACGTCATACAGACGCAAGAGGATCTGGTCTGCTTCAGACCATCCACAAAGTCCCATTCCTCTTCCGACATCGAACCCTCCTTATGAGTAGTACGCACGTTCTACTCCTGGTTTGAGGAGTTGGGTCAAGAGGGAAATCTGAAGAGTTGGCGGTGTTCGGAAACCCAAGAGTTGCCAGGACGCCAAAAACTGCCGTCACAACTGGGGTTTTGCCGTGTTCAAAACTCTGTACGGTTGATCTGTGCTGAAAACCCAGTGGGTTTTGACCATGTCTCGATCAATCGGGTACGCCCGCTGTTCCACCACGCATCAAGACACCGCTGCTCAGACCGATGAACTGAAGGGTGCTGGATGCGTGGAGGTGTTCGCCGAGAAGGTCTCCTCCCGTGCACCTCTGGAGAAACGACACCAGTTGCGTGCCTGCCTGGAGACCCTGCAGAAGGGAGATGAACTAGTGGTCTCCAAACTCGACCGCTTGGGACGGTCCCAGGTGGAGGTGATCAACCGTCTTGCTGACCTGCAGGAGAAGGGAATCCACATCAGGACCCTCGATGGACTGATCAACACCAGAGGACTGGGACGACTCGCCCCTTTGGTCATTGGACTACTGACGGGACTTGCCGAGGTGGAGAGGTCCTTAATTCAGGAACGCACCAGAGAGTCCGTTGAACATCGAAGGAAGACGGGTGGAAACCTTGGTGGGAGACCTAGGACCTCAGAGAAGAAAGAACGTCTGGTGCTGCGTCTGAGGGGTGAGGGGGAGTCCTACAGGTCGATTCGTGATCAGACGGGTGTCTCTGTCTCCACGATTCAACGGATCCTCCAGAACCAGGAGGTCGCGTCATGACCAAGATCGATATCCAGTACCAGGATCAGTTCGGGAAATGGAGACACCTCCAGACCAAACACAACGAAGGTGATGCCTATCGCTCTGCTGCTAACCGCGCACGATCCACAGGGAAACGTCATCGACTGGTGGATCAAGACGGAACTCTTCTGGACTTGATTGAACCTTGAGAGAAAAACACAAGAGTTAATCTATAAAAGGTGCATAGAGATCCTATTTGTCGAAATTGGTTTAAAAATATTGCCGTCTTCTGTGTCTCTTGTGGTCTGACCCTGCAAATACGCAAAACTGCTTAACCTGTATAAATAATCTCTGTATAATCATTGAACACAAAGTCAAAGATATTTGGACCCTCTGCAGAGGTAGAGATCGTCGAATTTTGCTTTAAAAGTCTCTGGAATCGGTCGGTTTCCCCAAGTGACTCGGTGTACCCAGAGATATTCCTTAAATCTCCATAAGATCGCGTAAAACTAGTGATAACAATGAGTTACCCCAAATCAACCAAAACAAATCACCAGAGAAGAACCGATCGAAGAGAGGTTCATTCACGACCAACGGGAGTGAATCAGTCAAGATCCTCAAGGATGCTCCTGAATCAGAAACTCCAACGGATCCATCAAAAGACTAGATCTCATCCCAAGGTCCTCCAGGAACTCATCAGAGATCAATGGGAGAACAATGTCCACCCCCAGTGGTTCATCACACTGCTATGGAACGATCTCCCGACTCGATCTGAAACCGTCACCAGTCACTCCAGACACTTCAGGAATGTGTTCTTGACCTCGCTGTTGAACCAACCCCTCAAGAAACTTCCTGAACCACCCCTTAGACCCCATCTGGTGTTCTTTCATGAACGCAAATCAGTGATCACCAGAGGACGACAGATCACTGCATTCCACACCCATCTCCATCTGGGTGCTCTACCTGACCCTCTGAACCATCTCTGGTATCTGGACTACCTGATACAACAGAAGGTCACTGCAAGAGTCCAGAAACTCCTCAAGACCACTTCAGAGGGGAACAGGGGTGTGGTGATCAAGCCATGGAACTGGGAGCACCATGTGTTCTACAACCTGAAGGACTACTACGCTTACAGATACCACCAGGATTCTGACTTGGTTTTGGATTATCAGAATTCAGATCTGGTGTTCTAAACAGAATAAATAGAGATGTCCCCATCAGAGACATCTCCATGAAAACCCTTGCCAAATCAGATCAAAGGAACATTAATCTATTTTTTGGGAAAAGGAATCAGTCCACTCTGCAGAAGTTTGACTCTTTATCCCATCAACTCAGACGATCCAGGACAGGAACACTGGATTACTTGATCACTCACTATGAATGGTCCCAGTGTAACTGTAGTGAAGTGGTCAGATGAATATCACCATCCGACTGACCAAGGTTGAATATGAGATGCTCAAGGAACTTCAGAAGAAGGACAAGAGGTATGAAAAAGGAATTCCAGCAAAAGTCTTAATCGATCTAAGGCATGACTACGGAACTAGTGTATCTGGACGCTAATGATGCTAAAATAAATTAGTTTCTGATTCGACGGTGGCGCCCATAAATTCTGACGATCTTACTGTAAAAGGATTTGGCGAAGAATGGGATGCATACAGACAGGGAAATACTGGCGAACTTAAAACCGCATTTAACCAGTATTTCTCTATTTTCCCTTGGGATTTAATAGATAAAGACTCTGAGGGATTTGACATGGGATGTGGAAGTGGAAGATGGGCGAGGTTTGTTGCACCTTACGTTGGAAGACTCAACTGCGTGGATCCATCCGAAAAGGCGTTGAATGTTGCAAAAGAAAATCTGTCAGAATTTGATAATTGCAATTTTGAGCGATCTGTCGTAGAAGAATGTTCTCTCAAAGACTGTTCGCAAGACTTCGGTTACTGTCTTGGAGTACTTCATCATATCCCAGATACTCTTGGTGCAATGAAAGAATGCGTAAAAAAATTGAAACCAGGTTCACCATTCCTGATTTATTTATACTATAGATTTGATAATAAACCTTTTGTCTTCAAGGTAGTCTGGTTCGCGTCAGATGTCATCAGAAGATTCATCTGTCGCATGCCTTTTCGCCTAAAACTCCCTCTTACAAAAGCGATTGCTGCGATAATTTATTTTCCCCTAGCGAGGATTTCTTTATTTCTGGAAGTGATTGGAATAGATTCTCGTAATGTGCCTTTGTCAGATTATAAGGATAAAACATTCTATTTCATGTTGACGGATGCCCTTGATAGGTTTGGGACGCGATTGGAGCAGAGGTTCACTAAAGATGAGATTCGAAGCATGATGAAGGAAAGTGGACTTGAATCTATCCGCTTTAGTGCTTCCACTCCTTACTGGGTTGCAATAGGTTTTAGATCCTGCACATAATCCTTGGACGATATTCCATTTTATTTTCGGTGCTCCTGTCGCTCTCCTCGCGTCGTAGTGGAAGCAGCGCTCTTGGACGTACTGGATGCTCGTATCGCAGTTGTTGCAGGCGGTTCTGAACCTCAGGTCTCTCCTGCTCTTTTGACCATTGTCCACTTGCCCTCTCTAATCGTCTGACGAGGCTCTCTTGCAGCCCTTTTTGCGTCGATGTACCTGAGATAAGTATTTCTGAGTTGATCTGGACTGGTATGACCATTCTCTGCGAACGAATTGATCTTTGGAGGAATTGCCAATGATGGATCTTCTTCAAGAGTCAGTCGGAATGCTGTATGCCGAATAGTCGTCCAATTCCTTCCTGCTGAAGGGAACTCATTCCCAAAGGTTTGTTCTATAACATGCTTCAAGAGAAAGTTCAGGGTTTTCAGGACGTGACTGTCTGCTGGATTTCCTGATGGTCTTTCGATCTGGGGAAGAACTAGATAACCAGATGGTTTTCTCCTTTTGAGTAGTTCCCAGAATCTGTATACATCGTTTCTGTAGTGGGTCGTCTGATGAATCGGACGATCTTTTTTGGTCGTCTCCAAATTGCAGACGACTGTCTGGTGCCCCTGGTCCCTGAACCACTCGCTCTTGATTCGGTACATGTCTTCTGCCCGCAGGTAGAAGAACCACTCCAAGAGAAGTGCGTCATAGAGATCGACCCAGTTTCGTTGGTTCAGTCGATTGCTCTTGCTCCACTCCAACTCCCTGTACTCGTCTGGATCGAGGAGTTGTCTCGCTGAGTCGAGAGACAAGTCCACCACTGCTGCCAGGAGATGGTCCCACTGCTTCTGAGTCAGATGCTGAACCTGTTTGGTCTGCTTGCTGATCGCAGGGAATCTTGGAAATGCATGCCCAGGAAAGTCGTCCTCTGCCAGAACCAGGAGTTTGTTGATCAGGGTTTTCTGCTGACCCTTCATCCCACTGCCATTGGATCCGCTGCTTCCACGTGCACGTCTCTCCAGAAGGGAGAAGTAGTCCTTGAAGTCCTGACTCGTAATCAGGTCAACGCTTCTGGACGCCCAAGGTTGGTGACGGATGCCGTATTCACTTGCGTCCCACTTCAGGTACTCCTCTCGCTTCCACCGCTTGAAATTGCGTTGGGTCTCTCGGGTTTGGGATTCAGACGTGAAGTACCGCTCCCAGTACTCGCCAAGTGAGTTCTTGTTTTGTTCTTCCTGTAGGTCCAGGACTGCCTTGATCTCGTCCTGCCAATGCTGGAACAGGTTAACCGACCTCTTTGCCGCCTCGTAAGGGTCTTCTGTCCTCGTGGTCCTCTGGATGGTCAGACGCTTCCCCAGACCGCCCTTGGATCGCCCCTGATGGGGTCTTGGGTCATCGCTGGGGTCTGGTAACCACTCCGCGTACAGAACCCGTGTATGGGTCTGTCGCTTGATCCTGAGGTTCTGCGGGTACGAACCACGCACTTCAAAGACCTTCGACACGTTCAGGGTCGTCCAGTCCTCGGGGAGTGATGCTTTGCCCACCTCGCTTACCTACCTGGGTCTGTCGCCCAGTTCTGAACACTGACCCACTTTGCCGTTTCTGGTAGGTAAGTGGTAGGTAAGTTGTCGATTCTCTTCGACTAGACCCCAGTGTTTATCGGGTTTTTATGTGTTCAACCCCAGTTTGAATCTGGGTGCCGCCTTTCAATCCTCATCACAGTTGAGCCTCCGCGCTCATGCCGGCAACGTTGCGTGAGTGACTCTCGCAGCTCAAGGTGTTCGCATCAATCCAGCAACGCCCCTGGGCCATACGGGTTGCAGGAAGGCCTTTGGGGAGGCCTCTGGCATCAAAGTGAACCCATGACGTGCTGAGCAGGGTTGCGCTCCAGCGGCGTGAATCCACGCTGCAGCCTGAGTTGTCGCAGCTGAGCGGACTGCCTTGATCTCCATCCAGGCTGACGAAGCTCAACTGGTAGCTGCCCCCCGTTTCTTGATCGTCTCCGATGAATCGAAGCCGCAGGCCACGGCTCCCGTTCGCGCTGATCTGCAGGCGCTCGCAGGTCAAAGAACGCCCACCGACGACGATGCGGCAATGCGCAGGCCTGTGCTCCAGACGGCCAAAAGCCTGGGCTGGATTGACCGTTGCTGGCACGGCAAGCAGCAGTGGCGCCATCCAGAGATGAATCATCAGTAATCGCTGTCGGCAACGCACATGCCCAGGCAGCGAATGCCATTGCTGGCGGTTCTGCGGCAGTGGTTGCAGAGGATGCGTTCCGCGTCTGCAGTCGATCCCTCCACGGCTTGATCGGTCGATCGCGCAGGTTCCTGCGCGGGGGATGCGGTCATGACGCAACGGGACGGGCTGGTGGCGATCATGGCTGGCAGCAGCATCGCCCCGTTGAACGGCATCGGTTTCGGCACCTGGGCCTGGGGCAACAAGGCGGTTTGGGGATACGACGCCCAGCGGGACGACGCTCGCCTTCGTGCCACGTTTCGTCAGGCCCTCAGCTCTGGGCTCAACTTGATCGACACGGCGGATTCTTATGGAACGGGGAGCCTGAGTGGACGCAGTGAAGCGTTGCTTGGCGACTTCATGGCCGAGTTGCCAGCCCTGCGTCGATCCCAGTTGACGGTGGCCACGAAGTTGGCCCCATTCCCCTGGCGATGGGGGCGTCGGGGCTTTGATGCCGCCTTTGAGGCCAGTCGAACGCGGCTCAAGGGGCAGCTTCGGCGGGTGCAGCTGCACTGGAGCACAGCGCGCTACGCGCCCTGGCAGGAGACAGGCCTTCTTGATGGCTTGGCTGATCTTGTTCTGTCTGGCCGGGTTGAGGAGTTGGGCCTGTCCAACCTGGGCCCCCAACGCCTGCTGTTGATCCATCGCCGTCTGTTGGAGCGGGGCGTTTCCCTACGCAGCGTTCAGGTGCAGTGCTCGCTCTTGGCACCTGCGGATGATCGGCTGCGCGAGTTGATTGCCGTCAGCAGGGAGCTTGGCGTGGAGGTGTTGGCCTACAGCCCTCTGGCTTTCGGCGTGCTGGGTTGTGCTCCCGGGTCTGAGGAGAGGCGTCCTGTCACCTGGTTGAGACAACGCCTGTTCCAGCGCCTGCTTCCGGCAAGTCTTGAGTTACGCAGTGCGATGCAGGCCATCGCGATCGATCGCGGGGCATCGATGGTTCAAGTCGCTTTGAACTGGTGCAGATCTCTCGGCACAACGCCGATCCCGGGGCTGCGAACTCCAGAGCAGGCCAGGGATGTCGCCGCTGCGCTGCAGTGGTCATTGTCACCGCAGGAGTTTCAGCGGTTGGATGCGGCCCGGCTCCATTGCAGCGAGCGGATGCCCGCCAATCCCTTCCAGAGTCGCTGAGTGTTGTGCTCAGGCCTCCGAGGCGGATTCAGGGGCTGGACTTACCACCACCGGGAGGCTGTCGCCGTCATTGCGAATCGGAACGACTTTGTCCTGCGAGGGTTCCAGACGAGTGGGGGCTGGGGCAGTGTGCTGTTGCTGGGCACAGGCGGCGAGGGCTTCCTGCAGCAAGGAATCAAAGGTTGCCCCAGGCAGTCGATGCCGGGCGACCTCCAGAAAGGTGCGCGGAAGCGATTCGCCAGCAGCGCTCCTCAGAGCGGGGTTGTTCTGGCGATGTTCCTGCTCGTCCTGAATTGCCCGGATGAACCTGCGTGTGACATCGCGCTTGGTGGACGCCTTGATCAGGGTGTCGCGCTCCTGAGGACCATGACTGAGCTCCTGCTCCATGTCTTGAATCCGCCGTTCGAGGCTTTCCAAAACCTCCTGGGCTTCCTTGCCGATGTGAGCCAATTGCCCATCCGAAAGGTGGGGCATGTCGGCCACGAACACCTTGCCGTGATCCCGGAGCGTGAGAAAAGTTGGTCGTGGCCCCTGTCTGTAGCCCTGTTGCCTGTCCTGGCCTGAAGGCAAAGGACGCCTCGGAGGAACAGGACCTGCAGACGATCGACGGCGCGTAATGCGCTGGGGCTTATCAAGAGGCATTGAAAAAGATGTATTGACGCCGCTATCGGAAAAGGTTCCGATGTGCTTCAGGTCAGCCTATTCGATCCCTTCTGGGGAGTGGTCGACTGCTTTAAACCTGTCTGAAACTGACGTAATCAGGCGGGAACACCGTCCAGAATAGCGGCGCAGCCTGGGGTGTTGGACGTCACGTTGCCAATCACCCAAGCCCGATGGTTCTTGCCGCGGCAATGCTCGATCACAGCGGTTTCGCTCCCCGCCGGCACCACCAGGCAGAAACCGATGCCGAGGTTGAACGTGTGCCAAAGGTCTCTTTCGGGAATGTCTCCGGCCTCCTGCAGCCATCGGAACAGGGGTGGTCTTGTCCAGCTGGAGGCATCGATGCGCGCAGAGCAGCCATCCGGCAGGCAGCGCGGCAGGTTTTCCGGGAGTCCTCCGCCGGTGATATGGGCCATGCCGTGGAGCTTGCATCCGCTCTGCAGCAGGTGCTGCACCAGCTCGGCATACAGGGTTGTCGGCGCCAGCAGGTCGTCGATGAGAGGGCGCTGGTCGTCGCCATACAAGCTGTTCGCATTGGTGTTGGCCTTCTCCAGCACCTTGCGCACCAGGCTGAAGCCGTTGCTGTGCACGCCGCTGCTGGCCACACCGATCACGCTGTCGCCAGGTTGGATGCGCTGGCCGTCAATGAGCTCATCTTCTTCGACGACGGCCACACAAAAGCCGGCGAGGTCATAGCGCCCCTTCGGGTAAAAGCCCGGCATCTCTGCCGTTTCGCCGCCGAGTAGGGCGCAGCCGCTCTGCCTGCAGCCATCGGCTATTCCTTCAACGACCTCGGCCATTGCCGATGGCGCTAAGGCCCCGGTGGCCATGTAATCCAGGAAGAAGAGCGGCGCGGCTCCTGAGGTGATCACGTCGTTGACGCACATCGCCACTAGGTCGATGCCCACGCCGTGATGGCTGCCATGCTCCTGGGCCAGCTCCAGTTTGGTTCCGACGCCATCGGTGCCTGAGACCAGAAGGGGCTTGCGCAATCCGGCTGGAAGTCGCATCAGCCCGCCAAAACCGCCAAGGCCGCCGATGACCTCCGGTCGGTGGGTGGCTTCCACAGACGCCTTGATGCGTTGCACGAACGCGCGCCCGGCCTCAACGTCAACTCCAGCGCTCTTGTAATCCATGGAACGAATCCGATGCATTGATCCTGCAATGCCACGGAACCTGTGCTGATTGGCTTGTCGGCACAGCAGCTGATTAGCTGTGCTTATCGACTGTTCTCTCTTGGCTTATGGCCGGGGGCTTGCGTTCCGGCGTTGATCTGCCAGTCGGCACGCGGATTAGCGAAAGAGGCGGGCCTGGGTGGCTGTGCCGATCGCTCTGATGGCGCCCAGTTTCTTTCCAAGAGCACCCTTTTTAAGTTCACAACATTATTTTTTGTGAGGCCTGCCAACGGCCGAGAACTGCGCGCTCAGTTCCAAGACCTTGGCCACGCCGTTCTGCATGCGAGTCCTCCTGACGTTGGCGACGCTCTCCGGAGCGATCACAGGCAGTGCGGCCCTCCTGCCGGTCGTGGCCAGTGATTTCCTTTCGGTCAACGGTGCAGAGCCCCTTGACCCTCTGGATCTGGTGGTCGAGCCCCAGGCCTCTGGGCTGCAGGCAACGCTTTCTCCGGCGGAGGTCAAACCGGTTCTTGCACCTCCTTCCCCTGAGCTCCCCAAGCCGAAGCTGAAGGTCGTGCCCGAGGTGGTGAAGGTCATCACTGGTGAGGCCAGTTGGTACGGCCCCGGTTTTTACGGCAACCTCACGGCCAACGGTGAGGTTTACAAGCGCGACACGATGACGGCGGCTCACCGCACGCTTCCCTTTGGAACAAAAGTGCGCGTCACCAACCTCTGGAACGGGCGCACGGCCGTGATCCGCATCAACGATCGTGGACCTTTCATTGATCACCGGGTGATCGACCTGGGCCACGGCGCCGCCTCTGACCTGGGACTGACTGCCTCTGGAATTGCCCAGGTCAAGCTTGAGGTGCTCCGCTGAGCTGCGTCGTTCTCTCCACCCAGGCCGAGCTGGAACGCTTCCGGGCCAACCTCGATGGACCTCTGCAATTCGTGCCCACCATGGGGGGGTTGCACCAGGGTCACGGTGAGCTGATCCGCCTCGCTGCAGGACGGGGTCCTGTGCTCGTGAGTGTGTTCGTTAACCCACTCCAATTCGGGCCAGCTGAAGACTTTGATCGCTACCCGCGAACCCTCGAAGCGGATCGCGATTTAGCCGAACGTTGTGGCGCCCATGCCCTTTGGGCTCCGGCGGTCGACACGGTCTATCCCGGTGGACCTCAGTCGGCGGTGTCGCGTTCAGCACCGGTAGACCTGCAGACTCATCTTTGTGGAGCCTCCCGTCCCGGTCACTTTGATGGGGTGGTCACTGTCGTGGCCCGACTGCTGCAGCTGGTGGAGCCGTCCTGCCTTTGGCTGGGTGAGAAGGACTGGCAGCAGCTGGTGATCCTGCGCCGGCTCGTGGCCGATCTTGATCTGGGCGTGGCGGTGCAGGGCGTTCCCACCGTTCGTGAATCCGATGGTTTGGCGTTGAGTTCCCGTAACCAATACCTCTCTTCTGTTGATCGGGCTCGAGCCGCTGCTCTGCCGGCGGCACTGCGTCGTGCCGATCCCAATGATCCTGAGACTTCGGTGCGACAGAGCCTCGCTGAAGCAGGACTTGAAGTGGAGTATGTAGAGAGGGTCGATCCCCGCACCCTTCAGCCCTGTGGCGCTGAAACGGCCATCTCACTGTTGGCCGCGGCGGTGCGTTGCGGGACGACCCGTTTGATTGATCACGTCTTCCTGATGACCCGTCAGCCTCTTGTTGCCATCGATGGCCCTGCCGGTGCTGGCAAAAGCACCGTGACCCGGGCCTTTGCTGAGCGGATGGGGCTCGTTTACCTCGACACCGGTGCGATGTATCGGTCGGTGACCTGGTTGGTGCAACAGAACGGTGTGGACCCGCAGGATGCGGCGTCGATTGCACCGCTGTTGAACGACCTCGACCTTCAGCTGCGGTCGCTGCCCGGTGGTGGCCAGCAGGTGTTGGTGAATGGGCAGGACGTGAGTGACGCGATTCGCTCGCCGGAGGTCACCGCGTCGGTTTCGGCCGTGGCCGCCCACCGTTGCGTCAGGCAAGCGCTGACCGCTCAACAGAAAGCGATGGGTGCCAAGGGTGGTTTGGTGGCAGAAGGCCGCGACATCGGCACCGCTGTTTTCCCGGATGCGGATCTGAAGGTGTTCCTTACGGCCACGGTGGGCGAACGGGCCCGGCGCCGGGCTCTGGATCTGGAGCAGCGGGGCTTCCCGGTGCCTGAGCGATCTGAGCTTGAAGCACAGATCGCCGAACGGGATCACCTCGACAGCACCCGTGAGGAGGCTCCTCTGGTGCAGGCGGACGATGCCGTTCAGCTCGTGACCGATGGCATGAGCATCGAGGCTGTGATCGATGCCCTGGTGGGGCAGTTCCGGTCTCGGGTGGCTGAAGAAGCCTGGCCTACGCCGGCGGGCTGAGCTCGTCGAGCAGGTTGGTGCAGGCATCCTCGAGCAGGTCGAGCACATGCTCGAAGCCCGCCTCGCCCCCGTAATAGGGATCCGGTACTTCCGTTTCAGAGAACCGGCCGGCGTAGCTGAGCATGGGCTTGATGCTGGCCGTTGCTTGGGGCCCGGCTTCGCGAGCCAGTCCCTGGACGGCCGCGAGATTGTCGTCGTCCATGGTCAGCACCAGATCGAAACTCGAGAAATCGTCGAGGCTGATCTGCCTTGCTCGGCTGGGGAGTTTGATGCCTCGGCGGTTGGCGGCAGCCTGCATGCGTCGGTCTGCCGGGTTGCCCACATGCCATCCGCCCGTTCCGGCGGAATCCACCACGAACTGATCACTGAGGCCACGCTCTTCAAGCAGATGCAGGAAGACGCCTTCGGCTGCCGGTGAGCGGCAGATGTTGCCGAGGCAGACGAACAACAGTTTCTGGGTCATCCGGCGTTGAGGCGTTGGAGGGCTTTCAGAGCCCGCAGCTGCACCACCCTGACACCTTCCGCATCGGATGCGAGCTGGTTCAGTGCGGCCAGGCCCTGTTCGGCGAGGTGCGCTGACACAGCTGCGCTGTTCAAGCGTTGCTCGAGTCCGTAGGCCGCTGCATAACGCACCACCCACTCGTCGTCTCGCACGGCTTTGAGCAGTCCCTCGAAAGAGCGCACAAGCTGATCGTGCGCTGCGTCTTCACTGAACTCCAAGTCCGCCAGGCCACGGGTTGCGGAGCGCCGCACGCTCGGAGCGATGTCGGCCTGAAGGGCATGCTCCAGGAGGTCAAGACCCCGTGGATCCCGCAGGGCGGCAATCACCTTCACCACCCATGCCCGTGCGCCGTAATTGCGGGCATCCAGGCTCACCAGAAGGATGGGAATGGTGTCCCGTCCCAGTTGAATCAGCCCCTGTGTTGCCACGGCTGCCACCGCTGGATTGTTGAACCCCAGCACCTTTACGAGCGGTTTGGCGGCCTCAAGGTCGTTCAGTGCACAAAGGGCTTGCGTTGCTTTGACCAGCTCTGGGGTGCTGGTGGCCCGCTCGAGCGTCTGAAGAGCCTGGTCCAATGCTGTTGTGGTCATCAGAGCAGTCCGTCCATTGCGTCGAGAACGTCATCGGGGTCGTCGTTGCGTTCCGCTACCTCTCGGAGTGCAACCAGCTTGAGGCTGGGTTCCACTGCAGCCGAGCGGATCGAGGGCACGGCGTCGAGCCAGCCGGTGGCGCCAAGGTCGAGCAGCGCGCCACGGCGCACCAGGGGTTCTGGATGGTTCAGCAGCTTTTTCAGTTCCATCCCCCATTGATCAAGTCCGGTCAGCTGCAGCAATGCTCGGCAGGCCGCAGAACGGATCAAGGGCCGAGGGTGCTCCGTGAACGGCTGAATCACAGCGAGATTGCTGCTGCTGCCATCACCGATGTCACCCAGGGCTTCCAGCAACGCTTCACAGGGTTCATTGAGCAAGGGGGATGAGGGTTGCTCAGCTCCTGCTCCCTCCAATCCACTGGCAAGCAAGGCCCGGATGCCCTCAACAGCCCCACAGCTGCCCATGGCACCAAGCGTGCGGACCACCTCCTCTCGCACGGTGTAATCGTTGGAGTGCAGCAGCGCCAGAAGAGGTTGTTCCGCTCTCATGTCCCTGAGCAGACCGAGGGCACGGATTGCGTTGAGAGCGATACCGCGCTGCTCTGGATCAATCGGCGTGGCATCCAGTGCTTCAAGAGCCCTGAGCAGAAGAGGGATGGCATCGGGATGCTGGCTGCGCATTTTTCCGAGCCACCAGGCGGCGTAGTACTGCGCCGAAGGGTCCTCCGTCTGGCGGAGGTTTTGGATCACCTGCGTTTCACTCAGCGGTTCCATCACACCCAGGCCGATGCCATGTCGGCTGTCCAGCTTTCAGTTCGTTTGAACCGGAACGGTCCCGCCACCGAGCCCCAGCAACGCTCATTGGTTTCCGGGTCATGACCGCGATCGAGGGTCGCAAGGGAGTCTCCCTGCAAATGAAAGCTGCTCACCAGCACGGTGTCCTTGCCATTCCGTTGCACGATGCATTTGCAGCCTGGTTCCATGGCGCCGTGGTAGCCGTCTGACTGTTCGAGCACTTGGTAGTGGCACTGATCCAGGCTGATCAGGTCGCTGTCCTGAATGGCAAGGCGCAGTTGTGGATCAAACGTGGCTCCGGCGAAGCGTTCCGGATCACGGAAGGTGTGATTCCAGAGCTTGATGGCGCCGGAGGCTTGCTCTTCAGCGCGGATCATGCGCAACCGATAGGGATGCTTGGGATCAACGGCATAGGTCTGTTCGAGCAGAATCGACCCTGGATGGAGCTGTATGAGCGGGCGATACCTCAGAAAGATGTGGGCATAGAGGGGTGGATTGTCGAAGGCTTGCTGCTGGTTGCTGTATTCGCCGCAGAGCAGGTTGAGAAAACGCCGAACGTTTGGGGTGATCACAGCGCTCTGATGGGGCCGAAAAAGAACAATAAAAAAAGCCCCCCGAGGGGGGCTTGGAAGACAACGTCAACCAATCAGATCAGGGCGTTGATGGCGTAATCGATGTAGCTGTTGGCTTCGGTAGCAGCGTCGCCGCTGAGGCCGTGGTTGGCCTTGATGTGCTTCAGAGCTTCCACATACCAGGAGGGGGAGAGCTCGAAGGTGCGGTTGATCTCGTCGAGACCGGCGATCAGGTAGTCGTCCATGGGGCCGGTACCACCTGCCACGAGGCAGTAGGTGATCATGCGCAGGTAGTAGCCCACGTCACGGGAGCACTTGGCTTTGCCTTCGGGGGTGGCTGAATAGTTCGGCCCAGCCATCTGGGTGGTGTAGGGGAACTTGGTGTACACGGCCTGGGCAGCGCCGTTCACCAGGGAATCAGCCTTGCTGGTAAGAGCCTTAGCAGCTTCGAGGCTGGCCTTGGCGCGGTTGAAACGACCGGAGGCAGCTTGAACTTCGGTGTTGCTCAGGAAACGTCCCTGAGAATCAGCTGCTGCAACAGCTTCGGTGAGAGGGGTTTTCATTGTTTAGGAGAAGTAAGACGTCGAATCAACGCGTCGATCAGGCGACGGAAGCTGCGGCTTTGTCGAAGTAGGTGCCGATTTCGCTGCTCAGGGAGGCGCAGTCACCAGCTGAGATGCCAGCTTTGTCGTTGACGAGTGCTAAAGCGGCTTCCTTCATCAGGTTGACTCCAGCTGCAACCGAAGCACCGGGAGTGCCGAGGGCCAGGTAGGTCTCGCGAAGGCCGTTCAGGCAGCGGTCTTCCATCACGGAAGAATCGCCGGTGAAAGCGGAGTAGGTGACGTAACGCAGGATGATCTCCATGTCGCGAAGGCAAGCAGCCATACGACGGGAGGTGTAGGCGTTACCACCGGGGGAAATCAAAGAAGGCTGTTGGGCAAACAGCTGGCGAGCGGCCGAAGCAACGATGCTGGAGGCGTTGCTGGAGATGCGGTTAACGGCATCCAGACGCTTGTTGCTGTCGGAAACCATGGCAGCGAGGGCGTCGATCTCGCTGGTGCTGATGAATTGTCCCCGGGCATCGGCCTGGGCGACAACCTTGGTGAAGGCGTCGAACATGGTTGTTGTTCCTGTGAACTACGTCTGGAGCGGGAATCTCAGACTTGAAAGGGATGGTTGAAGGCTATTGCCTCCATCCCGTCGCCCGCGATTCTGGCCAACAGCTCGGGAGCGTCCCGAAAGCTGTTCATAATGCTTAACTCCCTTGCGGCGACAAGGAAGTGGCGGTGGCTTCTTCGAGGTCAAACAGCACGCCGTGGATGTACGACTCCGTCCATTCACTGCCATAAAAGCGCGTCAACATGCCGCGGGCTGGATCTTTCTCGGCGCGGTATGCCGTGTAGCGCTTCTGGCCCGAGAGCAGGTGTGCAGCACGCTCATGGTCAACGGGCTGTGCCTCCTCCACCAACGCCAGGTAGAGCTGAAGGTAGTCCGCAAAAGCCGGACGGATCACGCGGTCAATCAGCGCATCGCCTTCCTCCCCAAGAGGGATCCTGGTCCATAGAAAGGCAGGTGAGAAATAGGGCTGTGCTTCGTCAGGAATGGGTCCCCCATCGGGCAGTTCGGCGCGCCAGCGCTCGAAAAGCGGCATCAGCCGCTGCCAAACCGGGTCCGTGTGCTCGGGATCTGTCTTGTCGACAGGTTGCAAATCCAGAGCGAGCAGGTGCCCGTTGGGCAGCGTTACCAGATCGGCTCCGAAGAAAGGAAGATCAAAACGACTGCTGGGGTTGATCACGAAGTTGAGCACCGATGCAGCCGCACCAGCCTCAACGCAGGCACAGCGCACTTGGCGCAGCTTTTCTGTTGAACAGGCCCAGGTTGCAGTGCTGACCGGCACTGGTTTTGCCTTGGATCCTGTGCTGCCCTCTTTTTGTAGAAAACGTTCCGCAATTGGATAAGGATTCGGCTGCAGAGGGCTCAGTGCCGCAACGGCGGTGTCGAGAAAAGGCTGCCAGCGCCATCCGGGGATCTGGACAGGATCAAGACTCGTCGTGCGGAGAGGGAGGGTCATTTGGGCTGGCTGGCGGGGAAGAGAAATTCGTGCAGGAAACGATCAGACCATTCACTTCCGAAATGGCTGGTAAATAGGCCGTGTGCAGGATCTCTCTCTGCACTGTAAATATCATAATTTTTCTGAAGTTGTTCCACTTCGATGGGATTAATGGAAGAAGGGATTTTAACGGCCTCGTCGTGTAAATCCCAGTAGGATTTTAGAAAAGCGCTGAAAGCTGGGGGTAGTGATGATGTCGCCTGTTCTGCTCCGCCCCGGCAGAACAGTAGCCATGAGGAAAAGTATTGATTTGGGTCAAAGGAACGCATGGTCTCTTCACCATTGAGATCCGGAAATTGAGCGTTGAGTGACTTCAGTCCATCGAAGTAGCGCTCCAAATAATCCTTGTCTTGAACAAGTGGTTGGAAATCAAGAACAGCAACCAACTTCTGCTTGGCACCGAACCACAGCAGATCAACTCCCATTAATGGATGGTCGTAGGTGTAGTCGGGATAGGCAACAGAATTAAGGACCTGCAAGCTGTCACCAGCATCCAACCGGGTAACGCGCCACCTCCGAAAGCCAGGCACGTCCCAAAGCCAGCTCTTGATGGTGCTAGAGCGTTTGGATGATTGATTGTGCTCAAGTCCATGAGGAACCTCAACTGGTACTGCTCCCCGGGCTTTGATTCCTGCAATCAATTCCTCAAGAAATGGATCAAACATGGTGATCAGTTGTTACCTATTGAAGATGCCATGGCCAGTTGTTGTGCCCGCTGGGTGATATCTGAAATTTCGGCATCAGTAGGGCACCGAAACTCGGTGCAGTATGTGGTCATTGCAACGCCATCCAAGCACTGAACAGAACTCACTCTCATTCTGATCTGATCGGTCACAAACCAACAGCGTTCAATGCCGATATTGGTGTCGTATCGCGTCGTGATCGTTACGACGCCGTCGTCAGCGAAGTTATAAGTGCTTAAAACAGATTGCTTTTCAACATATCCAACATCTCGAAGTAGAAATCCCTTTCGGTGATCTTCATGATCAGGAACGTCGATAACCACTGCAGCGTAATCATCGTTGCGAACGCCCTTCTTGATATTGCTTTCCCACCAAAATCGTGCTCCGCCTGAGCTATCTTCGGTTTTAATGTTCAAAGAATTGCAGATCTTGGTGACGACCGGGTCATCAGCACTAAATGGTTCAATGACTAGATTGGAATCCGCAGCTTCGTCATCTTGATAGTCGTGGTGATGAACAGCGCGCCTGTTTAACCAAGTCCCTCGGCTGGCTTCGAAGAAATCCGCCATCGTCATCGGCGGGTGAGGTGTCTGCACCATTGGTTTGTGCTTTGTAGAGGATTGATTAATACAGGCGAGCCGGTAAAATTTTATGCAATTCAAGACTTGCTCTGCTGTGCATTTCTCTGTGCAACCAGCTGTGACATCACTTCGTCGAGTCTTTGAAGTTCTGGGTGTGCTGCAACAGTGGCGTCAATTTTCTTTTGTGATAAGCGCAGTTTTTTACCCAAGCCAACTACATCCTGAAAAAGTCTTTCCCTGTAGGCAGCTAATTCATCGATGGACTCTTGCAACTCTTCAAGGGTAGGTAAATCGGACGCTGCGTTGTCCATGAAGTTCTGATTGAGCCCGAAGATCCTAAGCCTGTCAGACGCCTGACCAAGGCTTTTGTGAACCTTTACTCGGGGTTGCGTCAATAAAGGAGAGATTGCTCTCGGATCGGCCTAATTCCCAGGACGTCAACCGGGGCGATTGGCCCAAGGTGACAAACTTTTGCGTAAGGGGGGTGTTTCACGAACCCTGCCCACAACTGAGTTTAGCCTGAGTCAGCGCTTCCACCACCCTTGGGTTTCCGGGCTTTAAGGCCTGTTCACCCGGCGGTTTCCGAAGCACTGCATCCCCAAAACTGTCTGGCCCCCAATGCTCGACGCATTCTCCCGCACAGTCGTCAGCGCTGACGCCAAAACTGCACCTGTTGGTGGTAGCGATCTCGCTAGCCTCCGCTCCTATGTGCAAGATGGCAACAAGCGTTTGGACGCTGTGAATGCCATTACTTCCAACGCCTACTGCATCGTCTCTGATGCAGTCACCGGCATGATCTGCGAAAACACAGGTCTGATCCAGGCTGGCGGCAACTGCTATCCCACCCGTCGGATGGCTGCTTGCCTTCGCGATGGTGAGATTGTGCTTCGCTACATCAGCTATGCACTGCTGGCTGGCGACGCTTCCGTGCTGGATGACCGTTGCCTGAATGGCCTCAAGGAAACCTATATCGCTCTAGGTGTTCCTACTCAGTCTGCTGCCCGTGCGGTCGCGATCATGAAATCCGCTGCTACGGCTCTGATTGGTCAGACCAACTCTCCTGCCAGCGGTGGTGCTAAGTACCGCAAGATGGAAACCACGCCGGGCGACTGCTCTGCACTGGTGGCTGAAGCAGGTTCTTACTTCGATCGTGTGATTGGCGCAATCAGCTGATCTCCGGACGATCAAGTCTTCTCTCCTTACCTTTTCAGCACCTTTTACCTAAGGATCTCAAATGAAATCCGTCGTCACCACTGTTGTGACCGCAGCTGATGCAGCCGGTCGCTTCCCTTCCCAGAACGATCTGGAGGCTGTTCAGGGCAACATCCAGCGTGCAGCTGCACGTCTGGAAGCTGCCGAAAAGCTTGCCGCCGGTCTGGACAATGTCACCCGCGAAGCAGGTGATGCTTGCTTCAATAAGTACGCCTATCTGCGGCAACCCGGTGAAGCCGGTGATAGCCAAGTGAAGGTCGACAAGTGCTACCGCGACCTCGGTCACTACCTGCGCTTGATCAACTACTGCCTCATCGTGGGTGGTACTGGTCCTCTCGATGAGTGGGGTATTGCAGGAGCACGTGAGGTGTATCGCACCTTGGGTCTGCCCACCAACGCATACATCGAAGCTCTGACTTACACTCGCGATCGTGCTTGCGCCCCTCGCGATATGAGTCCTCAGGCTCTTAACGAGTTCAAGAGCTATCTTGATTACGCGATCAACGCTCTGTCTTGATCAATTCGAGATTATAGGGAAAGGGGGGAGCAGTTGCTCCCCCCTTTTTTGTGTCAGCCAGATGGAAGACCACTGATCATCGATCATCCATCACAGACAAGCTGAAATTCCATTAGGTTAGTCAGAGGTGTATTTTTTTTGATGACGACGTTTGTTCTATCTCATAACTTACAGGTTCAATCAGATCTCGTACCAGCATTGAATTTTGAACTACTTGCTCAAGAACTTAAATCTCTTTCGAAGAATATTTCTTCAACGGTAGTTTTAAATCATCCTCATTGGAAACTCTCTATATCATCTGATTTGTCTCCGCAAGATATGGCTGTTGATTTGGTGCAAACTTGGTCTGAACACCGTCGTCAACTCGGACACGACATGAACCACGTTGTCCTGGCACTTGGTGGAAGGAAAGATTCCCAAGCTTCTCCTGGAGCTCCACTCCAGGAGGGATATTGGGGTGTTGATTTGGTTGAAACGCCTGATGAAAGCACTTTTCTTCAAGCGATCAACTGGGAAGCTCTTAAGGCTGGACGACCCGAAGATGCGATTTTTGAAGTCTCTTCGAGAGCCTCATAGATCTTGATCAGGCTTGTTTCCGACGATTCCTACGGCGGCTAGAGGTATTTTTACGTTTGTTGGCCTCTGGCTTGTCTGAGTCTGCTTTTTCTTTCTTATTAGAACTGGTTTCTTTTTGGGGTGTTAATTTCTCTACTAGTTTTCGAACCTTGGATGTAGACGGTTGCTTTTTAGGTGCTGGTATTAAAGGCTGGTCCGCTGCGCTCCAGCCAATAGATGTTATCGGTGTATTGCAACTTCTAAAGGATTTCATCCATTGCGCCATGAACCGGGTGTCCACGCAAACTGTGTGGGAAGTTGAGGGCCTGCAGCCGTCCATCACACCAGTGGAAACATGGATCAATCGTCCGGGGAAAGGTCCCATATTTTTTGTAGTGACTCAGAAGAATTTTGCCTCCGGTATCGTCTGATGGCAAGCTTGCTATTACTTTCTTATTCCAACAGGCCCCATTGGATTACGCACCTCAAGTAGAATTATCCGAATGTTGACCGTTGCCGATGACTGGTCTTTTCGATAATATTCATGCTGGCTTGGATCAACAGGGAGCAATTGATATCTTGTCTAAAGAAGTTGGTATTCTGGAGAGTGAGAGTGATTATTATATGGCTATTTCTCATTTGATTAATTTTCCTGGCTCAAAAACAACCCAAGCTTTATTGGCATTTCTGGATAAGTGTTCTGCGGATGTACCTGTAGGTCTTGCACAACGAAAGGCTGTAGAAGTTCTTGCGCGATTAGGGGTTGCAGAGGCTACGTCCAAAATTGCAAGTTTTTTAAGTAGCTCTGATGTGTATATGGTTGAGAATGCTGCTTGGGCATTGTCTCATTTGAACTGTCAAGATCCTGAAGTGCACCAACATATGATCGATTTGTTAGATGATGCTAGCCAGAATCAAAGAGTCCTAATTCAAAGTCTCTCAAAGCTTTCTGTTAAAGCAGCAATTTCGACTATTTCAGTACACACAGCCCATGAAAAGACTTCGGTCCGTGGTGCTGCCATCGCTGCCATTATTCATTTATCTGGTGATCAATCCCATCTGGCTGATCTTTCAGATCATTTGTATGACGCCAATCAAATGGATCGCCAGTCGGCAGTGCAGGATGTGATAGATGCGAATGCTGTTGAGCTTTTGTCTGATTTGATGCAAGCACCAATCTCGCCTGCGTTCCGGATGCGAGCTGTGAGATCTCTCTTGAATAACCCTTCCAATAAATTCTCAGACAATGATTCACTATCAGCGGTAGATCAAGTTTTGCTTGACGATCCTCGTTTGATCACTGTCCTTCATCATTACGGCGATCCTTTGCCTACAAAGCTACTGATTGACGGATTGTTCCATCCCGATTTTAGTCGTTGCTATCTTGCGATGCAGGCACTAATAAAACGTGATGCCCAAGAGATTTGGAGAGCTATTGAGAATTGCTGGCAAGATAAAGCCCACAATGACTATGGTGCACACTATTTTTTGATGCGATTGTTTGGCCTTGTTGGAGGTTGGACAGACGAAGCATTGCTTGATATTCGCAAAATTCTCTCAGATGCTATTACAGATAAGCGTCCTCAATTTAGAAAATCACCTCCAGCTGCTTTGCTTTCTTATGCTCGGCTGTTTCCTGAGCAATGCATGTGCTTCCTGGATCATTGTTTGTCTGGTGATAATAAGCTTAGTTGGGATATGCATTATGTCGGCCTCCTTGTGATCCAATCCGATCAGAGCGACCATCTCAAAAATCAATATCAATGTCAATTGCAAAAGCTTGTCAATGCTGATGTTGATAATTTGGTGAAGCTCAAAGCGAAAAGCATTCTGGATCGTAGATAAGAACTAAGCTTGAACCCAAATGGCCTTAGTCAACAATGCTAGTATTAAGTACAGGTCATTATTTCTGAAGTGAACGGCGATTCGACTATCCCTTCTGTTGATGCATTGTTTGAAGACCTGATGCATCCCAACCCTAGGATTCAAGAAGAAGCTTGTTTGATTCTTTCTGAGAACTATCGGGAAGAAGCATTGCCAAGATTGTTAGACCTGTTTTGTCATCATGATCCTAAAGTCTATAGAGCGGCTGTTAAAGGTGTTGGTTTTTTTGGGAGCTCTGCGTTTGATCCCTTGATCGAACTTTATGCAACAACAGAGAATCAAACTGCAAGACGTTGCTGCCCTAAGGCCTTTGTGCAGGTGTTCAAAAACTTCCCAGATCAGCCGTTTCCTGATTCAGTCATGCAAATGTTGGAGCAAGGAATCGACGATTCAGATATGGTTGTCGTACAAGGTGCGTTGATGTGTCTTGGTCAGATCGGCAAGCAACAATTTAAGTCTGAAGAGGCAATCCAAATTTTGGCCAAGTCTCTCAGCAGCCAAAATGTTGCTTTAATCTTCAGTGCATCTCAGGCTCTTGCCGATATTCCCAATCCTTTGGCAGAAAACGCTTTACGTTCACTACAGAACAATAATGATGATCCCTTGATTCAGGAGGCTGCACAGTCTGCATTGGCACGACTTCAGAATCTACTCAACTCAAAGAGTTAGATGTTCCTTCATCGAGGTACAGTTTCTACTCCTTCGTAATAACCTCCAGCGCGGAAGTCAAAACGTTCTACTTTGTCTTCTTTAGCACAAGTCGTCTGCGAATAATGTAGCAGTGTGCTGAATCCTTCCGGCACCATTTTGGGGCATAGTCTTCCGACATCATTGGCAAATGGGCAGAAGTACACCCCTGCCCATCGATTAAGAAAACGCCCTTTTATTTCATCAGAAAAGATAAATCCATGTTGATCAGCGAGCTTGAGGATCTCCTCGGGCTCAGCTTCTTTGAACAGGGATCTGAACGACAGGTCTTCTTCTAGAACCTGAAGAAAGCGTATGAATTCAGCACGTGACATGATAAACCAGCGGCATATCCATATTTTATCAGCAACTATCCGCTTCTTATCAGCGTCTTTTTACTTATTTATGTCTGAGTAGGCCACCAATAATTTTATATGGCAGCGTACTTTTCCTGCGCTGATCTTATGTGGATAAAGAATTGAACCGGTCACAATTTGATGATTGGATAAATCGTCATTTGTTCGAATTTAATCAACGACTACTTGTTAACTCTTGATTAGTTGTAGTGGTTTATTGTTCTTAAAATAGATGTCCACTAATTATCAATCTCTCTGCCGTGCGGGTCATTTCTTATCAAATCAGATTTGCCGATCAATTTTTCTGTAAAAATTGAATATACGCATATTGCATGGTGCCAAGTTCACAGCGATTTGATAATTTGTTTTCATGGATGGGTGAACAGCAAGCAATTGAGTTGCTTTCGCAAAATGTTAGTACTCTTGATAATCCTGGCATCAAATATATAGCTGCAACACGGTTGGGAGCTTGTTCTTCAAGAGACTCTCTAGATGCATTAGTTGTAGCGGCCACTGGGGATAGAGACAATATCTTCGATTCCATTACGCGTCGTAAGTCTATTGAAGCGCTAGGGCGTCGACGCGACCTTAGTACTCTGCCAACCATTTATGAAGCTATGCATAGCAGTGATGAGCAGACGATTGTGAATTCAGTAGATACGCTAATTCATTTTGGCATACCTCTTGATGCTCAGTTTAAATCATCTCTTTTGAAGATTATTCAAAATGGCTCCGATGTACTCAAGCGTGTTGCCATTCAATGTTTCACGCGTTTGGAGATGCATGAGTTTAATGGCATCATTCGTGAGCAAGAGAGCAATCCAAATATATTGGTTAATGGCGCATCAATCGCTTATTCAATAAGGGTTGAAGATGACAAGCGTAAATTGCATATTCTTGAAAATCACCTCAACGATTTGAATGTCATACATAGACGTTCATCCGTCATTGATATTGGTGATGCTGGAGACCCTTCTCTTTTGTCAAGTATTTCGAAAGCAGCGGTGTCAATGCCTTTGAGAGCTAAAAGTGCGTTCAAGATGACTTCTAAAATTAAAACCAAATCACAAAGAACACTAATCAATCAAATGTTGAAGGATGATTCTCGTCATTTATATTTTACACAGAAATTTGATGCACCAAATGATTTAGAAAAAGTTTGCGATTTCCTTAAGCATAGAGATGAGGAGCGCCAGTACTTTGGTGCTAAGGCCTTATTCAGTTGGCCAGCTTCAACTGTTTCTGACGCAATTAAGACTATTTGGGACAATCATGGCTCTGATTATGGTGTTCACTATCAAGTAAATTGTTTGGTGTCTCAACTCGGCTTAACAGAATTGTCTTACATAATCAAGGAATCATTATTGGAGCCAGCTCCGCAATATGCAAAATCAAAAATTGCAGCGACTTGGGGATGTTTGAACTTGGGTTTGTTGGAATGTCGTGCTGACATTGAGAATTTGTTGATGACATCTACTTGGGAGCCCCTTCGATGGACATGTGCAGAGGTTTTGCGTAAGTTGTAAAGACTATTTCTCTTTGCCATTCGTTTGTTTACATAGTTAATTTATATCTTCTCGACTTTTCGATGGTCTGACTTGGAAGTTCTCCGAATGCAGTGTAATAGCGCCGTGCATATCTTCCTTGATGTTTAAACCCATATTTAATTGCAATATCTCGAATTGAATATAGATTTAATTTCCGACGAGCGTCTTGGTTAAGCATAATTCTTCTGGATTCCTCAAGTCTAATTTGTGTCATCAATTCAATGATTCCCATTCCAAAGTAATCCTGACATATACGATATAATGATGCTTGACTTGTATTTATATACTTGCAAACTTCAAGCAGTGACAGAGGGGATTCCATGGTCTTCTCACTATGTGCAAGATCAATGATTTCTCTTAATTGATCGATATGTTTTGGATCTTGACTGTTTTGCTCAGTCATTGGCTCTTCTAGGCATGCGATTACAAGATCAAAATATTTTTCTGGGCTCTGAATTCCAGTAGCTACTTCTCTGGCAGCTAATCTCTTAAGTTGATTTAGAGCTTTATTATTGCAAAAAATCCCTTGATCACCCGTGAGTCGTTCAAGTCCATCATATGCTTTGCAATTTTCGAGTAATTCAAATAGGAGCTGCTTTTCAAGCATGCAACCAGTGCTAGAGCATTCGTTATTATATTTTCCCCATGCATTTCCTGGTACTGAATTAATCGTGCCAAATCCAGCCAGGCTATTTTTTGTCATCTTAAATCCATCGCAATAGCCAAAGACTCCTTGAGTATTCGCTTTTGGCGTAATCCAATTAAAATCAATAGTTATACCATTGCCCCAACCCTCGTATAATAATGTTTTGCTTGCAGATATTTCTGCGAGTGTGACTTTATTAGCATTTGCTGCTTGCATAGTATAGAAACCACTGCCACCTTCCAGTTGCGTTATTTTTGTAAGCTGCCCGAGTTTTGCAAGCTCTTCAGAGAGCTCAAGTGGATCACGATATTCAATAGAAGTTTTCATATATCACTCTCCCTGCCATGCACTAAATGAATATAAATTCTTATTGGATCTATCTATTGTTTGGCTGGGTGATTCTCCAAAATATGTGGAGTAGGAGGCTTCAAATTTTTTCCAGTTCTTAAAACCGTAGTAAAGTGCTGTTCTCTTTTTTGTAAACTCTTTGAGACCTGTTGAGGAATGTGGAGTTAAAAAAGCCTTGCGGGTCTGTTCCAGGCGTACTCTTCTTACAAGCTCAATTACATCCATATTAAAGATCTTTCGGCATATAGTATTGAGAGACTCTGTTTTTGAATTCAAGTATTCAGTAATTTCGTCAAGTGTTATTGGTGGCATTCCAGCCCTATCTTCGTGAATTAGTTTAACCATGTCTTCTATTAGATCAGTTGACTCGCATCGATGTGCATCATAGGTTGATTCATTATTTTCGTTGTCTAGGAATATGATTGCTAGATCGTAAAATGAATTTGGTTTTGTTGATGGATGGCCATTAAAATGTCGGTTAAATAATTTTTTGAGCTGAGCACTTGCATGATCATGCGAGTCAATTCCAATGCATTCCTCAAGCCTCCCATAGGCATTAAATGCATTCAATTTGTTGATTCTTTCTTGTAATTTATTCCATTTCAGGCTCATGCAGCACAGCTCTTCGTTTGCTCCAACAATGTCCCAGATATTTCCTCCTGTTTTGTTGATCCGATTGAAGCCAGCAATGCTATTTCTTGTCATTTGGTGGCCGCTAATGATTGTCTGTGCCTCCGTATCATTTTTCGGTAATGTGTCTAGCCAGCAGAATGATACTGATTTCGTGTTGGCTTCTTCCTCGTAGAGCAGAGTTTGGTTCGATTTAAAAATTTCAAGATGCACATCTTGAATTGGTGAGCAAGTGGTCTTCGTTTCGAGAAGGCCGGTGCTTAACTGAGTTACATTGCATCCGAAGCTAGATGTTGAGTGATATTCTTCAAAATGTGCCCTGCAAAACTCTTCCATCTCGAGCGTGTCCGAAAAAATATAATTGCGCGATCGTTTTTTTCGCAAACTTCTTCTGCGTATTTCTATACTTTATTGTTTTTCGTCGATTGTGTGTAAGAAGCTTAACATTTTTCTGAATTATTGATTTTTATTTTTTTGCTATCCACTTCCTATCATGTCGCCTGACCTTCCTTGACTTTGTGTTAAAGCCGAGACATGATTTGCTCGTCTGAGTATTCTTCTGAGCTGTTTTCCTAAAAGCCCTATTCGCTTTCCTGCTTCTCCTCTAAATCTCTACTTAGTATGTTAATGGCAACACTGAATACCGCTTGAACCGACTTATCTTTTTCTGTTGATTTTGCTGCTTCTATGCTTTCTATGGTGTTAAATGCTTCAAGCTTCATTAGTGCCATTGCTGTATTTTTGCGCACCTGTGTGTCTTGATCGACTAGCTTTCTGCTCAGCATATTTTCAACATCTTCGGCATCACATGATTTTCCGATAAGGGTTACTGCTTCTGCTCTGACCTCTGCTGAGCTGTCATCGAGCGCTTGAAATACTCTGTTTTTTGCCCGCAGATCATCACTCTTCTGTATTTGATCTCCCAAGGCTGAAATTGCGGCAACACGAACTTCAGCCACGTCTGAATCCGCAGCCTCGAGCAATGCCTCCGGTGCTTTGGCGCCGATGAAACTTAGCGCAAGGTTGACCAAGCCAACCTGAAATGGTGTGCAGTCTGGATTTTTAAGGATTCCAAGCAGTGAATCCATGGCATCCGGCCCAATGGTTGCCATCGCTCCAGCAGATGAACCGAGAACAACTGGGTCATCATCTTCTAAAAAGGCTTCAAGCAGATAAGGCAATGCGTCCTTGTTGCCAATCAAATTTAGTGTTTTGGCTGATGCTCGTCTTACGATCACATTTTGGTGCTGGCGAAGTGCTTTACACAGAATGGGTAGAGCTTCATCACCTATCGCCCCAAGACTTTTAGCAAAGGTGAGTCGTAAAGCGCCTCTCGCATCCCCAAGTCCGGCGACCATACGATTAAGTGACTCGGCATCAGATCTTGGGATCTCACCTTCGCTTAATTTTGCACTGAGCTCATCAGCGAGTTGCAGAGCTTCTTCTTCCGTGAGTTGGCTTTCGCTGATTGATGAGATATCGGTGAAATCCTGGAGCACAGTGGACGTCCAACTTCGCTGAGTCGCAATCTAAGCGACTCTGATCAGGCACCTACCGGCTTGTGGGGCTTTGCAGTGTCGCTGCAGGACACAAAAATGCCCCCTTCCTGGAAAGGGGGCAGAAGTGATGGCATTTCGGTGCCAAACTCATCTTCATCAATATGGCAATGGCTTAACGCCGAAGGGACGGAAGTGAGCAGCGCCGGTGCTCCTGGGAGGCTGATGTCCGCCGTACTTTTGTTGGGGCAGCGTTGGTGCGCCCTTGAAGATCGGCTTCATCATGCTGATCGCTGCCGCAGCCAGTTGCGTCGTCGTGCGACTCCGACGTCCTTGTGCGTTGTCACTAACGGCAACCTTTGTGCCGGCAAGCTCCCGCATCATGTTGAAGGAGCTGGTCATCATTCCTGCGTAGGAATCGCCTGCTCGCATGTAAGGAACGATGTCTGACCCAAACACCTCGGCATATTCTGCGCAATCTGTGAGGCTGTCGATCAGAGCATCAAATCCCTCCTCTGCTTGAAGTTTGATGCTGTTTTGAACTTCTTCTTGAGTGAGGGGTGCCCGTCCAAGCAGGTGTTTGAAGTTCAGTTCAATCCCACGTTGAGGGGCGACACTATGGAAATAATTTTCCTTGTAGAAAGGAGATTTTGCCAGGCCGTTCACAAAGTCGCGAACTGTAATTTCTCCGTTCATCAAGCGAGCCTCAAGGGATGTGCAACGCTCGTTTTCAGTGGGAGGTAGGTTCCCGTACACCTGCCTGTAGGCGGAAATGATTGTCCGCTCTAGTGCTGCACTGCTGCTTGGGTGATATTCGTCGAAAGTCACCGCAAAGGGACATTCACTATGCAGCCTTGGGCCAATGCCAAGTCCCATTTGGGAACAGGTGTTGCGCTTAAATTCAGCGATGGCTCCAGCAACAGTCCGATGGACGGTGTTTTTGCCAGCTTTGCTGGGTATCGCGTAAGACGCTGGTTTGGTGCGGCTAGCAGCAGCCATTCCAGCCGGGCTTGTTTGTGTACTGAGCATGGGGTTAGTGAGGGGTGGTGGATTGCGGTGACTATTCCCTAATGCTTAAGGCAACAAATTGTTGTTGCTCGTAGGCTTGATAAAGGTTTTTTGTGAAATGTGAGCATTAATTTGGCTCATATATTCCACTGAATGTCACCTTGAGTAAGCAATGCGTCTGCAATTGTGGCTAAATCGTTTGTTGATTGGCCACATTTTTCTGGGTTATTCCAGAATTAATTACTCTCGATTGTCAAGAAGTTGTGTTTTTTGATTTTGAAAACAAAAAGGGGTGGGCTTTTGGCCCACCCCTTGGTTAGATCAAAAAATCACTCAGTTTGACTGTTGATCAGCCGAGGGAGTTGATCACGTAGTCGAGCAGCTGGTTGTAAGCGGTCAGGGCCTGAGCGCTCATGTCGCGAGGCGCGCAACCGCGGGAACGCAGGTGGGAGAAACCAGCCACGTAGGTGCCAGCGTCGATGCTGAGGGCCTTGTAGACCTCTTTCTGACCGTTGATGGCCAGCTCATCCAGAGGGCCGGTGCCGCCGGTGACCAGGCAGTAGTTGATCAGACGCAGGTAGTGAACGAAGTCACGCTTGCACTTCTCTTTGCCTTCGGTGGCGCACTTACGGGGCTGACGGCCGGTGGCACCGTTGGGGTACTGGGCGTAGACAGCATCAACAGCTTCCTGGGCAACTTGGTCGTAGTTGCTGGCCAGCTTTTCAGCAGCTTCCAAACGAGCAGAGGCGCGTTGGATGGAGCCCTGGACGGACTCCATGTCGGAGGCGGTGGGGAAGCGGGATGCGCTGTCGGCTGCGCCGACGACGGTGGTGATAACGGACTTCATGATTAAGAAGAAGGGTTTTCAGGTGTGCAGAAAATCGATACCTGGCTCAGCTGATGGCGCTGATCACCATGTCGAAGTAGCTAGCAGCTTCACCAGACAGGCTGGCGCAATCGCCAGAGGTCAGAGCCATCTTCTTGGGCTGGCTGTTGGTGTTGGTGATCAGGGCACTAGCAGCGGCCTTCATGATGGCAACAGCACGGGCGGCGGAACCGGTGGGAACGCCCAGAGCGGCATAGGTCTCGCGGAGACCGTTCAGGCAGCGGTCCTGCAGCACGGAAGCGTCGCCGGCGAGCAGTGCGTAGGAGACGTAACGCAGAACGATCTCGCCATCACGCAGGCAAGCAGCCATCTTGCGGTTGGTGTACACACCACCGTTGGGGGCGGTCAGGCCGGTGTTCTCGCAGCAGATGCCGGCGACGGCGTCAGACACGATGCAGCTGGCGTTAGAGGTGATGGCGTTCACAGCGTCCAGGCGCTTGTTGCCATCAGCAATGAAGGACTTCAGGGAAGCCAGTTCGCCGCCACCAATGAAGGAGCCGCTGGAATCGGCCGAGACAGCAGCCCGGGAGAATGCGTCGAGCATGGGGTTGTGGAATACGTTGTTTGGGGAGATGCATTCCGCATCACGAATGACACTACCCCTGCTTCCCAGGTCGTCTTCCCGAAGGAGGACGTCAGGACACACAAGTTGACAAAGGCGAAATCAGTAAGGCCGTGTCGTCAACCAATGTCCGACAGTTCACCTTATTTATTGCTCGTCTTTTTATGACAACTGTTTAAGGACGCGTTGGCAGGTCCATTTCAGTGGTAGCCAGAAGGCATTGGCCGAAAGCTCCTCCAGAAGAGGCTTTTGGTCCACAAGGCCTAAGCGGAGGCACCCCCATGCAGCTGCAATGCGGGACTTGGTGTACTGAGGGATTGTTTCGGCTAAGGCAAGCCTGATTAGATCGCTTCGTTCTTCCAAACCCTGAAGACTGACGACGGCGGTTAGGTAATAGTGCGTAACGTAATCACTCCATAATTTTTCTTTAATTTCGTCAATTAAAATCATTCTCTCTGCTTTAGGCATGGCCATCAAGCTTGAGGCACCACCGTATTGGCGTGCTTCGTCGCGATGTTGAAGGTTATTTTCGATCTCTGTAGGCTCAATATCGCAAATCCACTCTTTCCTAAGTTTTAGTTGTTGAGGGTTATCTTGTAAGAGTTGTGTTATTAGCTCAGCATATTCTTCCGGTATCTGGCATTTCTTATCAGGATCGACCAACTGAAATGCACTTCTAGCCCGCAACGACATCGACACGGGAGCTGTGACAAGAGCTTCCAGCCTTGAAACGTCACCTGCATCGCCCAAATCAATCACGGCAGAGCGCCTTCGTCCTGCGATTGGATCAACAAGTTGCGGGATGAGCACATCAAGGCCCTCTGGCTGTTGAGCAACTTTCGACATGTATGCCCTTGCCGCACCAGCCACCAAGGGATTGGAATCATCCTGGAGGGGGCTGATGCTGTTGATGACAGAGGGTACTCCTAAACGACAAAATGCCTGTATGACAGCTCGCTTTTGAATATCCTCGCCCTCAAGCGCTCCCAATAATTTTTCATGATCTACTTCTGTTAACGGTGCTCCAATTTTTGTTATCGCTTCTACAGAATTAATCACCGCAGCTTCATCGTTGCATTTTAAGGCTAGAAACAGAGATGGTAGGGCCTTTGGACTTTTTCGTCTGCCAAGGGCGTCAATCGCCTTGCGTCGCGTGATTCGATTAAAAAGATGCTCTGGATCCAGCTCTGCAGCCTGAATCAGCACATCAAGTGATTCTTCGCTGTTACTCGCTCCAAGCCTTGTGGCTGCCATGTATTTATCAACGGGCCTCTCAAGTGAGTCTGGATCAGCCAAAATCACTGCCATGGCCTGCTCTTCTGTCAAGCCTTCAACCAAGTTGTCGAATCGCTCGGCCATGTTTAAAGCGTCATCAATGAAATTTCTGGATTTTCTGTCAGCGGGTGTTTAGCTGCAGTTTTAGAGCAGCTGACCTGATTCTGTTGAATCTGCAGTGACGTTGAAATTCCATCATCTCTTTGACCATAGCATCCACGTCTGTATATCAGTGATGATTTATGACTGGTTGATTGTCTTTTTTAATTTGCGCTGTCTTTTTATGAATACGTTCTCGGCGTCTGTTATCGTAAGAGCAAGGGTTTTTGTATCATGCCAGTCTCTCCCGAGCTCGAACAAGCTCTTCCTAGGTTTGTTGAAGCTGTCCAAAAGTCAGCAGATGTCCAAGATCAATTGAACCTTGTTGTTGATTTGGAGCAATTAAAGGCAATTGTTAATGATGTTGAGCCCTCATTGACTGGTTCCGCATTGATCCCATATGAACAGGCGACGAGCCCCCCAAAAATTACCATTGATTCAGGTATTCTAGAAAAAAATATTCCATGGCGTTTGTTGCGTTGCCCGGGTGGTCCTTTGGTGCTGCAGATGATTTGCGAGAAGGTGAATTTTGCGCTTTGGATAGAAAGCTGCTGAAGATGTCTGCTTCTGTTATCGATGATTTTGTGCAGATGGTTATCTATGATCATTCTGTTGCAACTGGATTAAAGTCTTGCAGCACAGATCAAGATATTGTGGATTTTGCGGCTTCCTGTGATTATGTTTTTTCAATCACAGCTTGGCTTCAGTATGTTGAATCAGATTCAGTTGGTTTATCTGAATCTGAAGCCTTGGCGATCAAGGCCATCGCAAACGATCACTGGTCATGGGCATTCCGTAAGGTCGCGCCTTGGCGAGCCATGTTGATGGATGGTGCCTAGTTTTACGGTCTACTGAAGGAAGTTTCGTTTAGACTTGTTCTATCGATTTCGATGGCCTTTGATGACCGGCTCTGCACTTAGCGCAAATCAAGATCAAGTCTTAGAGGATTTTATTGCTTTAGTCCGACAAAAGCCAGATCTAAAAGCTCAAATTAAAGCTGCCCTTAATCAGGATCAAGTCATTGACATCGCTGCTGCTAATGGTTTTGATATCGATTCCTCCGCTATTTTGAGAAAATGGAGCAAACATACTGATTTCAGCCAAGACACCTGGATGGGTTGGTTTGAAGAATAAATTTTGATTCAAGAATTGATTTCTGAATATCTTGTTGTTTTACTACCTTTTTTCGCCCAATAAGTGACAAGATCTTCTCCTCCAGGCCTGGGTACGCTTGCTGTGGCTTGCAGTATTTTGAACGATCTTCTGGGGCCCATTGGCCAATTTCCAATTGCTTTGACTGTTCTTATTCTTCCCCCAATTGCTTGAATAGAAGCTTCAAACTTATCGAGTTGAGTTTGATCAACTGTTTCGAAGATAAAGTCCGTGCCAACACATATTAGATGTTGTGAGCGTATCCAAGACTTCATTTGTTTTTTGGTATCTTCCATTCTAGGTTTTAGAATCCAGCCACTCTTCATTGATTTCCTCTGAGAAGCTTTTGATTCTTTTGAATCTGAGAAGGCCGTGTTCAGAGCCCCAAATCTGTTCGTCTGTGTTTGGATCAAAGCCCCGATCGCGACTAATCCAATTTTCTTGGTCTACTTCAACTTCGCTCACAAGATAAGTGAGTTTTCCGTCTCGTGGAACCAAGCAATTTTTACCTGGCTCAACTTTTCCGACGTAATGCCCTTTTTCTTTGCGATGAAAGTGCATTGCACACCCACAACGTTCTGTTAGGTTTGTGGAGTCGATTGCATTCATGATTTGGGGATCTCGACCAGCTCCCGCTAATCTTCTGGGGTTTGTGAACCCATAGTTCTCAACCACAAAAGTATCTTCATGCGTAGTTAATCGGTGAATACCCTGTCGATAGGGATCCCATGGTGCATAGTCATAACATTGTTCAGAATAAAAACCAGGACCTTTGAAAATATGCCAGGGTAATGGTCGAAAGAAAATATTGATACGAGCAAAATCTTTCGGCTCTTTTTGTGACTGTTCGATGTTGTCGTACACGCCTGCAAGAGTTTTGGCAAACTCGGCAAGGGCAAAATTCTTGTTCATCTTTAGTGATTATGCATTAATTCGTCTGACTTCTGAGGCAAACGATGTTTGGAGCACGCCTGATCCGGCTGAAGTTCTTAAAACAGATGATCTACAGCGTACATTTTCTGAGACAAACCAAATTTTTTCTTCGGCAATTGACTGCTCGTAGTTTGTTGTGAGCGTGAATGTACCGTCGTTAGAAAAGTTGTATTCCGATATTGCCGCCTCAGCTTCTGCATACCCAACACTTCTGATCAGCGTTCCTGAAGAAATATCTTTGACCAAAGGAATAATAATGCAAGATCCAGATGACACTTCTGATGGGTCTTCAGGTTCCCAGTCACTTTCTGCGCACCATTCCATTTTGAATGGAGATGAAATAGTTTCTAAATTATGTTTATTGGCTAGGGATGATTCAAGTAAATGTTTGACGGCAGAATCATCTTTGCTGATCGCTTCGATCGTAACTTCGCTCAGAACCTCTTCAAACTGCTGGAAGGCCAAGGAATGACCCGAACGCATTGAGCGCCATTTGCCTGAACTTTGAGCAACAAATTGCTCAATCGTCATGCAGGCTTGTGTTGTTTTCTGAGCTGAGCTCATCCAGCGAAGGAGAGTTGATGTGCATCATGTTAACCATGGAGTCGACCATCATGGACATGGCCATGGGTGTTGATGCAACTGACTGGAGGAATGTGCTGTTCCTGTTTGGGTTTTCGCTGGATGGCGGTCGAAGGATAGGCATCGTTAAAAGGTTTGTTTGACGCGATTTTCAAGCCGAATCGCTGAAACGATCAAATTTGAATTCCTTCCATCATCACTGATGAGCTACAGGAAATTCCGAGATCTTCAAAAGGAGTTAGCCTTCGCAATAGAAAGGATCTGGCCTCCCTGCGAGAGGATTGATTTTATCGTGGCTGACATCGATGTTTGGGTCACCACCGATTTCTGCACAGCGCGGCGGTTGGCACCCACTTGGCGGCGTGATGTCCAGTTGATGGTCAACGAATTGGCGTTGCCAACACCTCTACGGTCTTGGGCCTCTGGTGAACTATCAGTGCAGAGACTATTCAAGAGTTTTGAATCAGTTTCCGCATTGTCGTATCCGGCAAAACCGGCATCCAAAGCCTTCGCACGTGTGAAGTACAGAGTGCTCCCGCCCACCACGGTCTGGGTGGCACGATTGTATGGAACTTGGTCGATGCCGAAGGCAGATAGGTATTCATCGCTGTAGGTGTAACTGGCGATTTCTGTTTCATACCCTTCTTCCTGCAAAAGCCGAACATGGCTCATCAATTCAGCTTGGTCACGGGGAGGACGGCCTAAAAGATGTTTGAAGTTCAGTTCAACAAACCTGTAGGGGCTATTGCTTTCTAGAAAAAGCTTTTTATATGTTTCCGATTGTGCGAGAGCCGTTACCAATCCTTGAACTGTTAGATCCCCATTGATGAACAACGCCTCAATGGAGGGGTTCACATCGAGTTCCATCAGGTGTCGATTACCAAAAACCTGGCGGTAGGCTTGTCGAATCACATCTGCCGCATGTGCTGTGTCGACATTGGCAGCTGAGGAAAGTGTTGTTGGCTCAGTCATGGGAATCTGATTAAAAGGTGATGTGAGAGAGCTGTTCTTTACGAAGCAGCTCTCAGTTGCAGCAATCGAATGCTTTTACATCACCTCAGTGATGGAAACGATCTTGCCTCCGCGTGCATGGATGTATTTCATCTGGCTGCTCATGTCCTTACCGGACACGACGTAGCTGTTTCCTGCTGTGCGTTGACGTGAACGCGCTGCCTGAGAGGCAACAACAATGCGGAAACGCTTCTTGGTGGGATCAGGGGCACCAGACTGTGTACCGGTGCGGTTCGCCCGGCTTGTGGTTTTGCTCCAGCCACTGGGCGCCAGCCCTGTCGCAACCGAACTCACCAAAGCGGAGCTGCCGAGGACCGTATCGCTTGCGGCATATCCTTCTGCCAGGCTCAGTTGACGGTTGAAGTCAACTTGAGAGCGGCCGCTTTCGGTGAGGATTCGAGCGAACGGAACTGTGTCTTCACCAAAGGTGTTCTGGTATTCAGCGCTATCGACATAGCTGGAGATTTCAGCGTCATAGCCACCTTCGGCAAGGATCTTGGTGTGCTCGCTGATTTCGGCCTGGGACTGCGGAGCTCTTCCCAGGAAATGCTTGAAGTTCAGCTCGATGAAGCGATACGGGGCACTGGTTTCGAAGAAACGGCGCTTGTATTCGGCTGACAGGCCAACAGCACGAACGAATTCACGTGTGCTCAGGTAGCCATCGATGAATTTGCTCTCCGCGGACACAACTCGTTCGAACTCCATCAGATGGGGATTGCCCATCACCTGTTTGTAGGTGGAACGAATCAGTGCAGCGAGTTGATCGGGGCCGTCACCTGGGCAACGTTGGTATGTCTCTTGCTCCCGCTGGCCAAGACCGAAGGTGACATACACGTCGCCGCGCATGGGCCCTGAATCTTTGCCTGAGGTGATTCCAGGTGCTTTGCTGCTGAACTGCGTGGCCGTGAAACTTCCAGAGGAGGGACGCAGACCAATGGGCTGACTTGGCAGGCTGATCCTTGGAGCCACTCCATTGGCGAGGCTGCGGGTCAGTGCAGGACTTCCGCCGCGGGCGCTATCACTACCGGCAAAACTCTTTTGAAGAGCGGCCAGCATTGGGAAGGCTGCTGTCGACAGGTCTGCGGGCGAACTCCATGAACGCGCATAGGGCACGACGTCGCTACCGAAGACTTCGAGGTACTCCGCGGAGTCAACGATGCTGTCGACCAAGCCGTCGTGACCGTGTTCTGCCTGCAGGGCGATTTTCGCTGAGATCTCGGCCTGTGTTTCAGGTGCTCGGCCCAACAGGTGCTTGAACGTCAGCTCGACACCCCGCTGTGGAGCAACGCTTCTGAAGAAACGGTCCTTGTAGAAACTGGACTTGGCCAGACCACGTACGAATTCACGCACTGTCAAACGACCGTCCCGAAGCTGAGCTTCCAATTCCGAGCAACGCTCGAAATCCATCACGTGGGCGTTGCCAAATACCTGTCGATATGACGCACTGATCACCGTTTCCAGTGACGCCACATCTTCTGGGCTGTAGCACTCGCTCGTGACGCGATGGGGGCAGTCAGCGTGACTCCGGGGACCAACCCCAATCGCCATCTGATCACACGACTGCTTCAGGAACTCACCAATGGTGAGGGCAGCGGTTTGGGCTACTCCCTTGCGCTGGAAGCGAACGGGATCACTCCACTTGGTGGTTGTGCCGAAGCCAAGAGAAGATTGGGTGCTGGCCATTGTTTTGTGAGGGGAGAGGGGGTCGTGTGCGTCGAGCTGAGAGCGGATGAAGCGTTTAGGTCACCGGCGTAATGCTGGCGATTTTGCCGCCTTCGTTATGGATGCGTTTGAACTGCTCTGAGAGCTTGTCGAACGGCACGTAGAAGATGCGGTTGCTTCGGGTGTAGCGGGAAATCCGCCTGACATTGTTGGCTTTGTATGCCGTGACCTCGACCCGATACGTGATGCCTTGATCGCCTGCGCCAACCCCGAGACGTGTGGGTGCGTCCTGAAGGTTGGTCGAGGGACGGAAGCTCCAGCCAGCGGTTTCTTTGGATGAAGGGGGAACCACTGCGATGGCTCGGTTCAGATAAGCCGAACCACCCAGCTTGCTCCTGTTGCCTGCAAGATCACCCTTGAGGCTGCTGCTGCTGTTGCCTCGCAGCAACTGGAAGCTCCAGGTGAATTCCTGCAAAGTGGCACAGCTTTCGGTCTTCCAGCCCCGCTGATAGGGGACCGTCCATTCACCGAAGGTGTTTTGGTATTCCGCGCTGTTCAGGAAGCTGTCGATATCAGCCTCATACCCTTGGCTGTCCAGGCGATCGGCATGCTCACGCATTTCTGCGTAGTCAGCAGGTGCGCGACCGAGAAGATGGCGGAAGGCCAGCTCGATGTAGCGGTATCGCGCGCAGTTATCAAAGAAGCGGCTGCGGTATAGGTCGCTTTTGGCAATGCGGCCCACCAGCTCACGGACGCTGATTTCACCGAGCTTGAACTGCGATTCTTCGACGATCTGCCGCTCGCTGTCCATCACGTAAGCATTGCCAAGCACTTGCTTGTACACAGCACGGATGATCTGTTCTTTCCTGGCGTCCTCATCGCCTGGGATCAGCTCGAGAGGGGCTTCACTCTCCTCAGAGAAGCGTTCGACCCCTAGAAGCGAGGCTGGACCGAAAGGCATGAATTCACACGCAGTGGTTCGACTAATAGTCCTTCAGAAGCTCACGCCCGAAGAGCATTCTTTATAAACCTCAATCAATTGTGTCCGACTGTTGCGTCACGCACTGGTTCCCCCGCCTTGACGGCGATCTCGGCGGGTTCTGTAGGAAAAGTTTGGATTCAAATGGCTCGTTTTAGGCGTCCTGCCCTTGCCCCTTGATCAGGGACTCAAGGCTCGCCCTTGTTGTGGAGCGGGTCATCGGATTCCAGCAGTCGAGTTCCTGGACGGATCGACTGAGAAGAGCGCCAATTTGATCCTCCAGCCCAGTGCAAAGCGAAAAGTCCGCCCCGCGAATCGACGTAACGGTTTCGAGGGCGGCCCCCTCAAGGTTGGCGCCGCGAAGATCGGCCATGTCCATCTCGCAGGTTCCGAACCGGGTCCCCCGGCACATGGCTCCGCGAAATGTGGCTGATCGCAGGTCAGCGCCGGCTAAAGAAACGCCATCGAGCAAAGCACCACTCAGATCTGAACCACTCAGATAGGCACCCATCAACACGCTTCCCCTGAGGTCCATCCCGCGCAGATCTGTGCTGTTGAGAAAAGCCCCATTCAGCTTCGCCCCGGGCCCAACAGCACCGCTTGTGTTCAGTGCAAAGCCCTCAGGCACCAGGGTGGTTTGGTCGTAACGGGCCAGGCGTAAATCAGCGCCTTCGAGTTGGCACTGGCTGAGGTTTGTGCCGCGCAGATCACACCGACAGAGCTTGGCGTCTCTTAGGTCGAGTTCTCCCAAGTCCTGACCGCTCCAGTCAGCCCCTCGAGCATCGACTGGATTTGTGACTGAGCCTGTTGCTCCGCACGTTTCGGGTGCCGTCCACTCACGCAGATTTAGAGCCCCAGATTTGGGCATCGACATCTCAGTTGCGCAGCATTGCGACAACGATGGTAATGAGCACCCGCACGATTTCGAATCCACCGACGGCAAACAGGCCGAGCCAGAGCTTGAGAGCGAAAGCAGGGGGTTCCTCGTTCACCCAAGTGGCAGCAACCTCCAGTCGCTCTGACGGCGCGCCTTGATGGATGGGCGCCCGATCTTGAAGGGCGTCGCGCCAGTCGGTTCCGTAGCGCGGGAATTGTTGGTAGATCGGGATTTCCCCAAGGGGCCGCCCGGGCAGAACGCGTGAACGTTGCTGAGGAACCAGGTCGTACCCGAAACAGTTCATGTATTCCGGACTGTCGAGCAGGGCGTCGATGAAGGCGGTGAAGCCCTTCTCTCCGATCACGATCGACCAGGCCCGGCGTTCGGCGTCGCCATGGGTCGGGCGCCCGAGCACGCGTCCCACCACCTGATCCACCATCCGGTAGTTCGAGTTGCACTGGTAGTAGCCCTGTTGGAAGCGTTCCGACAGCAGCAGACCTCGGATGAAATCCCGAACCGTGATGTTGCCGCTCCGGAGCTGTGATTCCAGGAACGGTTCGCGATCACTGCGCATCGCATGGAAGAAGACTTGGCGATAGGCCTGTTCAATCAAGCTGTCCATCTCTGTTCTGGCGCTGTCATCGCCCGCTGCAGAGGAGGCATACGTTTGGGGCTTGATGGTGCTGTTGTCGCCGGCCAGGTTGCTAACGCGACCGTTTTGGGTGTTGAGCGGGTACCCAAGAAGCGGGATGGCCATGGGGTGCTCCGTGAGTAGAAATACTTGGGTGTAATCCTCTCTTGAACAAAAAATTTTGGTGGTGGCGCTTATCAGCTCTTAACTGCAGTTTTGTTGAGCTGATCGCTCAGGTGTTGGAAGCAGTCGCTGATCAGCTGCTGTTCGTTCGATCGCGAGAACCCTTCCAGTGCAAGCTTTTTGAGCTGAACGAGGGCGATGTTCATTCCCTCGATGGGCACGTTCATTCGTCTGTACAGCTCTCTCAGAGCGGCCATGCCGCTCGGGTTTGTAAAGCAGCTCTGGTTGCAGGCCACCGCGTAGATGATCACGCGTAGAAAGTTCCAGCAGTCCCGCCAGCAGGCCTCTGCCCTGTCCTGAGGGTGAAGAGCTCCGCCCGGTTGCACCAGATGCGGTTGGGTTGCAAGCAGCTGTGCCCGTGCCTGGTTTACCAGGTGATCCGATCGTTGGATCAGGCTGCTGGGGAGCGACTGATCAATGCCGGAAGCCTGGCAGATCGTGGTCAGCTCCTCACTCGTGAGCTGGCGTTGGGCTTGATCAGCACGCTCAAGAATGCGGCGTGTGGCCTGCGGCAAATCTTGGTTGAGGCTCAGTCCTTGAACCTGGGCGGTCTGCACCAGGGTCTTGAAGTCGGTGTTTTGAAGGTTCAAGGGTTGACGCTGGCCACCGGTGTGGCGATCAGCCAGCCGTGGCGTTCCAGGTAAAAAGCCCACACAAGGTCGTCCCCCAGGCCAGGACAACGGCTGATGGCTGCTTCCGTGAGTTCAGTTGGTACCCCCAACTGCGTCAACAGCCAGCCGACGGCGTCTGGGCTTGATGCCGTCGCTGTGCGGATGGCAGATCCCACCACCCAGGTCAGGCGGGTGTCCTTGAGGTCTCCATTGCTTTCTTCGCAAGCCAGCAGAAGGTTGGCTGCTGTGGTGTGTTGATCAAATGTCTCCTGCCAGAGCGCGATGTTTTCATCACGGAGGTTGATCCGAAAACAACCGTCTCCCACCGGTAGATCCAGCTCACCGCTGCTGCCGGCCTGGTTCTGCAGGGTGGCAATTCTCGGATCTGCCAGTGCGCTCATCGAGAAACGCCGATCAACTCGAATGTAACCAGTGTCTAGTAATTTCCTCGACCCAGTCAGCGGTTCGTGGGAATCGACATGGATCGGCTGTCATCCTCCAGGGCTCCTGTCAGGAGTGGGTGTTGGAGGGCGCCTCTGAGGATTTCCTTTTCAGCACACCGGTGATGGTGGCCAGAGCAAACATGGCCAATAGAGCCAAGCCCAAGGTGAGGCTGGCGCCCTGAGCGGCGCCTGCTCCGACGGCCACGAGGATTGAATCGCTGATCAGCACGCTGATCAGCAGGGCGGGAGCGAATAGACGCCAGTGGGTGCGGCTGATCCCGATGGCATAGCTGAGGAAATCAAACAGCCCGGTCATCAGCAGGCCTGTCATCAGGAAGAAGTTGCCCTCAAGCTGGTTCTTGCTGAAGCCATCGATCCGTTTCATTGCGCTGGCCCCTACCAGACGGCTCACTGGTCCGCGTCCCCAGCGACGGGCAATGAAGAAAGCCGCGCTGCAGAACACCAGGTCCGAAAGGATGATCGTGAGGTAGCCCGCTTTGAAGCCCAGCAGCGAGCCGGCTAGGAGGGAATACACCGAACTGGGCAGCGCCGGCAGGATGATGCTCACCCCCCGCAGCAGGAACAGGCCGAGTGGGGCCCAGATGCCCATGTCATTCACGGCGCTTTGCAGCGGTGCGATGCCATATCGCTGCAGATAAACGACGGCAACAATGAAGACGGCGACCCAGGCACTGACCTTCAGCCCTGTCTTCAGCCTGGACATCTCTTCAACCGCTTGAAAGCCCTGGGGAATGTAGGCCAGTCGTGGCTTTTCCCAGAGCCGTGGACACGAAGCTCAGCATCGATACCATCAGCGAAATTTCTCAACACGAGGCCAGCCCGGTGACCACCACCTCCCCGCGCACCGCGTTCGAGCAACAGCTGTGCACCCATCTGCTCAGTCTCAGTGAGGTGGTGGAAACGCTGGCGGACCGCTTGATGGAGCTGGAGACGCGGTTGGCCGCCGTTGAGGGCCAGCAGCTGGAAGATGCGGAGATCGCTGCGGTCAGTGATGATGCCGGCGACCTGCTCCTGGCCAGTGAAGAAAAGGTGCGGATGCTTCGGGATCGTCTGAGCCCAGGCGAGGTCGTGGAGCTTCACGCTGATTCCCACGCCGAGGAGGCTTCAGCAGAGCACGATCACGATTCTCCAGAAGCTCCTGAAATGGAGATGGGGGGGGAGATGGATGACGACCGAGTCGAGGATGAGGCCTTCAGTGATGAGCCCCTCAGCGATGACACGGAATATGTGGATGATCCCCAGATCGATCTGCTCTCCGCTTGATCAGGCCAGTTCCAGCAACCTGATTCGGAAGGCAGCCACCTGGCGTGCCATGTCTGGGGAACTGATCAGAAAGGGGTGATCAGCCATCGCCTCGAGCACGGCTTCGAGATGCTCCTCCTGGCTGAGTTCAGCCTTGTTGCTGCTTCGCAGTTGCTTCCAGGTGCGGTCAAACACCATGGCGAAACTGTCCGCGTTGTCGAAAACGCGATCTGTGCCTGCATCTGGGGAGATGAATGACACAGCAGTTTTGGCATCAAGTGATGCCAGGACCCAGATTTGAACTGGGGACACGGCGATTTTCAGTCGCCTGCTCTACCAACTGAGCTATCCCGGCGCGCCGCCGAAGCGACATAGGAATCTTAAATCACCGCCTGCGCTCCCTTGCGGGGGTTCGTCCAAGGCAGATCAATCCAGCCACGCGGTGGCCAGCCTCTTGAAGGGCCTGACGAGCCGCCAACGCAGTGGACCCGGTCGTGAGGATGTCGTCCACAAGCCAGACCGAGCTGTGGGCTCTTTGTCTGTCCAAGGGGCAGGCCTGGAACGCCCCGATCAGGTTGGTTTGGCGTTGGCGTTTGTTCAGATGGTGTTGGCTCAACCCGGCATGGGTGCGGTGCAGCAGCTCTGCCGTCGGGCGGCCCAATCCCAGGGCGATGCGCTGCGGCAGGGGGTTGGATCGTTGCCGCTTCCAGCTTGGAATCGGCACCAGCACTGCTGTTGTAGGCAGGGTGAATCGGTCGGATAGCAACTGAACCAAGGCCGCAAGCGCTTTGCCTTAGCGCGGTTGACGCAGCTTCAGCAGCAGCTGGCGCAGCTGGCCTGCGTAAGCCCCGAGAGCGCACCACGGCAAGGGCAGCAAGCCCTTGAGTCCCTGACCAGGGAGAGCAAGGGCATCGAGGCAGGTGGTGCAGGGAGCCGTCGGCGGCAGTGGGCTGTCCCAAGGTCCATCGCAGATCGGGCAGCGGGGCTCGATCAGAAGGGTTTGGGCAAAGCTCAGGAGCGCGCGATGCACAGCAGGTCGGTCGCTGCAACGAGCGTTCCCCTGTTGGGCTGAATCCCTCCGAGATCAGGCGCTTTCTTTGGGCATCGCCCGCAGCATGGCCACCAAGGTGCGGTGGGCGTCTTCGCTGTCGGTGAGGGTGTGATCAAAGGCAATGCTGATGCTGGCGCCATCCACCTCCAGTTCCATGGTTTCTGCTTTTACAGACACCATGCGCGCTGCAGCGGGATTGCTGACGCCGCCGTAGTGCTTGGCGTAGGCGAGCACCGCTTCGGCATGGTCGTCGTTCATGTGTTTGCAGATCCGTGTGCTGACGGCATCAGTGAGGGGGTCTGCAGGCATTGGGATCAAACAGGTGAGTGCAATCTTTGCAGTGATCGGCTCAAGCGAAGCGCTCGATCAACAAAAGGCCGAGGCGAATGCCGCTGAAGCCCACGTACCCGGCCAGAACGACGAAAAGGCCGATGGCCAGACCATCGCGGAGCTTGGTGGGCATGGGGGTGGGGCGTGATGCCGGAATTCTCACCCGACCAGGGCCTGTTGGGCCAGTCGCGCCACCCCTGCAGCAGGGGGAGTTTGGCAACTCGTTACGGCGCAGCCGAGGCGGCGTTCCCGCAGCCGTCGCCATTGGGGATTGCGCGCTCCACCGCCGATGCTGATGATCCGCCTGGGTGCAGCAGCACCCAGCTCGTTCAGGCGCTGCCAACCCTGCGCTTCGATCTCGGCGAGACCTTCCAGCAGTCCATGCAGATACAGGGCATCGCTCACCGGCCGTGGTTCAAGCACCGGCAGCATCTCTGGATCATCCATAGGGAAACGTTCCCCCGGGGCGGGAAGCGGCCGCAGGCGGAGTCCGCTGTCGGTGTTCGGGTTGATCTGGCGGCTCAGTTCGCTGAGTTGGTCGTCGCTGTAAAAACGCCGCAGCACACCGGCCCCTGCATTGGAGGCGCCTCCACAGAGCCAGCGTCCCCCCACGCGATGGCTGGTGACGCCCGGGGCGTGCAGGGGCGTCTCGGTGAAGCACTTCATCACCAGGGTGGTCCCCAGCACGGTGATCCCATCTCCGGGACCGGGATCGGCGGCGAGAACGGCGGCATTGGAATCCGTTGTGCCGGCAACGACGATCAGATCGTTCTCCAGGCCCAAGGCCTTCGCCTGCTCCGGTGCGATCGTCCCGAGAATGCTGCCGCTGGGACGGATTTCAGGCAGTGCCTGCCGCCAGGACTGTTCGGCAAAACGGGCTGGCCAGCTGTTCGTGATCAGATCCCAACCCAGACGCAGGTTGTTGCCTTCTTCTCCCCAGCGCCAATCGTTCAGCAGCCATCCGCTGATCCAGTCGGCCTGATGCCGCAGCAGGATCGCCTCGCCATGGCAGTTGAGGAGCCGCAAGGCCCGGGCCAGGCTGCCGCTGCAGCTGGCGGCTGGACTACCGGGATCCACCAAAGGCTGCAGGGCTGACTGCAGCTCAGGGCAGCTCTGGGAATAGGCCAGTGCTTCCCCCAGTGGGGAACCATCGTGATCACAGGCCAGCAGCGTGCCGGAGGTGCCATCCACGGCGAGTGCTTGCAGCTGGGATCGCAGCTGGGCTGGGATTGCCCGGATCAGATCCCCACAGCCTTTGCGCCAGCTGTGGGGGTTGGCGAAGTCTCCGCCATAGGCCTGGGATCGGCTGTCGAGAACCGCGCCGTTAGCGGCAACAACGGCTGTGCGGATTCCGCTGGTGCCCAGGTCGATTCCGAGCACCAGCGGTGAATCCGTCATGGCTTCAGGCCGCGGCGACCTGCTTCAGCTCCTGGCTTTTCGCTGTCACGTCTTCCCAGGGCGCGTTGAGGTCGTTGCGCCCGAAATGGCCGTAAGCCGCAGTGTCCTGATAGAAACGGCCGCCCCGTTGCTGGGGAAGGTTGCGCAAACCGAAGGTCTCGATGATGGCGCCGGGGCGCAGATCGAAGTGTTCCTGCACCAAGGCGGTGAGGGCATCGTTGGCCAGTGCGCTGGTGCCGAAGGATTCCACCAGGATCGACACGGGCTTGGCCACGCCGATGGCGTAGCTCAACTGCACTTCGGCCCGTTCGGCGAGCCCTGCGGCCACAAGGCACTTGGCCACGTAGCGCGCGGCGTAGGCGGCCGAACGGTCCACTTTGGTGGGGTCCTTGCCGGAGAAAGCACCACCGCCGTGGCGGGCATAGCCGCCGTAGGTGTCCACGATGATCTTGCGGCCGGTGAGACCGGCATCGCCTTGAGGGCCGCCCACCACGAACTTGCCGGTGGGGTTCACCAGATACTTGGTGGCCTCACGGGAGGGCTTGAGGGCCAGATCGGCGGTCGCCGGCTCCACCACATGGGTCCAGAGGTCTTCGGTGATGCGCTCGCGGATGCCCTGCTCATCACTGATCCCGTCCACTTCAGCGGTGTGCTGGGTGGAGATCAGGATCGTGTCGATCGAGACGGGCTTGTCGTTTTCGTAGACGACGCTCACCTGGGTTTTGCCATCGGGAAGCAGGTAACCCAGGGTTCCGTTGTGGCGCACTTCGGCCAGGCGGCGCGACAGCCTGTGGGCCAGACTGATCGGCAACGGCATCAGCTCGGGCGTCTCGTTGCAGGCGTAGCCGAACATGATTCCCTGGTCGCCGGCACCCACCAGATCCAGGGGATCACCGGCGTGGTCGTCGGCCTCGTTCACGCCCTGGGCGATGTCGGGGGACTGTTGGTCGAGGGCCACCAGCACCGCACAGCTGTTGGCATCGAAGCCACCGGCCCGGGCGCCGCTGTAACCGATCTCCTTGATCACGTTGCGCACCAGGTGGATGAAATCCACCTGCGCCTTGGAGGTCACCTCACCGGTGATCATGCAGAGGCCGGTGTTCACAACGGTCTCGCAGGCCACACGGCTGGCGGGATCCTGCGCCAGCAGAGCATCCAGAACGGCGTCGCTCACCTGGTCGCAGATCTTGTCGGGATGCCCTTCGGTGACGGACTCGGACGTAAAGACGTAACGGCTCATTCGGCGCTCCAGATCGCGCGACTTTACGCACCTGTGCTGAGGACGAGGTCGGTCCAGCTGTGGAGCAGATGCTGTGCTGATGGCAGTTCCGGAGCACGCTTCCAGCCACCGGTGAAGCCAATCACGCCGCCGATACCGGCCTCGAGGGCCATCTGGAGGTCGGTCTCCGCATCGCCAACCAAGGCACACCGTTGGGGTGGCAGTCCAAGCCTGTTGCAGAGCTCCAGAACGGCCTGTGGATCGGGTTTGCGCGGATGGTCATCAGCACTCCAGATTCCGGCAATGCCTGCGCCGAGCTGATGGTGACCCAGGAACTCTTCAATGCCGGAATGGGTGTCGTTGCTGATCACAGCTGCGGTGACGCCCTGCTGGTGCAGGTTCCGCAGCAGTTGCCCAGCCCCGTTGATCAACGGGCTTGGGGTGGTGTCGATCAGGCCCTCCTGGTCAACCGCGTCGAAGCAGGTGTGGGCCAGGGAGAGAGCCTGGGGCCATGAGCAGCCCATCAGGCAGAACACCGTTGCAGTCGAGGCGATGTTGTCCTGCCTGGAGGCAACCGCCAGGGTTCCGCCGGGATCGAGCATTCCTTGATCAACACCAAACGCTCTGCGCAGGGTGTGGCTCAGCTCAGAGGGGTTCAGCGCAGGGGCTTGTTCCTGAGCAACCTTGACGGCTTTGTTGATGCGTGCGTCTGCTAAGGCCAGCAGATGCGGCTCGCTATGGGAAAGGGTGCCGTCCTTATCGAACAGCACCCCTTGGAAATTGCCGATGGGATGTCCCTTCAGCAGCAGTTGGGCCATCAGGCTCAGATCATCATGGAGCTGATCGGATCTTCGCCCTCTTCGGCCTGCTCCATCAGCATCTGCTTGTAGCGAGCAGCCATTTCCTCGGCCTTCTCGAACACCTTCTGGGGGTCGGTCAGCATGTCGCCGGGTTCGGGCTCGAGAGCCTTCGTGGACAACGAAATCCGGCCGCGCTCGGCATCCAGATCGATGATCATCACTTTCATCTGATCATTCACGTTCAGCACCGAGTGGGGGGTCTCGATGTGCTCGTGGCTGATCTCGGAAATGTGCAGCAGACCGCTGACACCACCGATGTCGATGAAGGCGCCGTAGGGCTTGATGCCGCGGACGGTACCCACCACAACTTCGCCCACTTCCAGGCGATTCATCTTCCGCTCCACCAGGGCGCGGCGGTGGCTGAGCACCAGGCGGTTGCGCTCTTCGTCCACCTCGAGGAACTTCAGAGGCAGGAAGTCGGCAACCAGTTCTTCCTTCGGCTTGCGGGTGCTGATGTGGGATCCGGGGATGAAGCCCCGCAGACCTTCCACGCGCACCAAGGCACCACCACGGTTGGTGGCAAACACTTCGGAGTAGATGGTGGCGTCTTCCTTCTGGAGCTGGCGGACCCGCTCCCATGCCCGCTGGTATTCGATCCGACGGATCGACAGCGCCAGCTGACCATCTTCGTTCTCCTCACTCATGATGAAGAACTCACGGATCTCACCGGGCTGGAGCACGTCGCTCAGACCCTCGACCCGGTTGATCGACACCTCTTGCAGAGGCATGAAGGCAGCCGTCTTGGCGCCGATGTCGATCATGGCGCCCTTCGATTCCAGGGCGAAGACCGTGCCGTTGACGATGTCGCCAGGCTTGAAGTTGTAGTCGTACTTGCTGAGGAGAGCCGCGAACTCATCCAGGGTGAATCCGGCGTCGTCCAGGCTGCGGCTGGCGGCGCGGCTGGTTGGATCATCCGCAGTGGGGACGTCTTCAGGAATGCTCAGATCCTCACCCTCAAACGCCTGTTCGGCGGCGGCGGTTTCTGCAGAGGCTTCTGTGGCGTTCGCGTCCTGAACCTGATCCTGGATCTGATCTTCTGTCGGAGTCGCAGACATGGGGGGCTGGCGGTCTACCTCAGGTGGGTAGTTCGAAAAAAATCGCATGGAACGCCCGCCGACGTTTCACGGAGAACTACTGACTTTACAGATACGACCGACAGCTCTTCTTGCGCAGCGATGGCATGCACGGGTTCAACGAACCGATTCAGTGCACTGGTTCAGCGAAACGATTCAACGAACAGTGGCCAGATGGTTCTGTTCCTGATCGGCGTTCAGTGTTTCCAGGGTCGAGACGAAGTCGTCGATGCCTCGGAACTGGCGGTAAACGGATGCGAACCGGATGTAGGCCACTTCGCTGATCTGTTTGAGATCCCTCAGCACGAATTCACCGATCTCGGTGCTGCTCACTTCCTTGCCGGTGCGTTGCTGGAGTTTCAGTTCGAGTTCTTCCACGAGGGATTCAAGCCGAGAGGTGTCCAAGCCCGTTTTCTCGCAAGCTCGATTCAAGCCGTGCAGCAACTTGCTGCGACTGAAGATTTCACGGTTGCCGTTGCGTTTGATTACCGTGATCGGAACGGTCTCCACCCGTTCGTAGGTGGTGAAGCGAAATTCACAGTTGAGGCATTCACGCCGTCGTCTCACGCTGCGTCCACCATCCGCTGCCCTGGATTCGAGAACGCGACTATCTGTGTTTTGGCAGGAGGGGCACTGCATCCCCGAGGGCATCAATTAGTTGCACCAACTGTAGACACTGATTTGAGACTTGAGAAGGGCCTTGTGGACATCAGTCTCATTTGAGGATTGCGTCGACGGCTGTTGCTGACGTGAGACTGCTGTGATCCGCTCGCGCGGACGAGACCGGCTTGCGACGATGGGCGATGGAAAGCATGAAAAAACCCCGCCTCGGCGGGGTTTTGGGAGATCAAATCACTTACCGATTTTCGGCGGATCGCGGAAGGCGATTGCGAAGAAGAGGGTGGCAATCGCAAGGGTAAGGATGAGGACGTAAGCGAAGCTTTCCATCGTGTTGTTCCTAGAGGGCGATCAGTTGAGGGGAGTTCCAGCGGGGGGAACGTAGCCCTCGGGCAGGCGACGGGTGGTTTTGTCACCGAGCTTGGCGAAGAGGCCAAACTCCACCTGATCTCCGAGGTCGGGATCAATACCAGCGAACACGTCGCGGTACAGGGTGCGGGCACCGTGCCAGATGTGGCCGAAGAAGAACAGCAGCGCGAAGGTGGCATGGCCAAAGGTGAACCAGCCGCGTGGCGAGCTACGGAACGTACCGTCAGAGTTGTAAGTCTCACGGTCGAAGTCGAAGGCTTCACCCAGCTGAGCCTTACGGGCAAGGCGCTTCACGTCGGCAGGGTCAGTGAAGGTCTGGCCGTCGAGTGCTCCACCGAACACCTTGGCGGTCACGCCCTGTTGTTCGAAGGAGAACTTGGCTTCCGCACGACGATAAGGAATGTCGGCACGGACGATGCCCTGTTCATCTTCCAGAACGACAGGGAAGTTTTCGAAGAAGTTCGGCAGACGACGGACTTCGAGGTTGCGACCTTCTTTATCGCTGAATGCGATGTGACCAACCCAAGCGGTTGCCAGACCATCACCGTTCACCATCGGGCCCACGCGGAACAGACCGCCCTTGGCAGGGCTGTTGCCGACGTAGTCGTAGAAGGCGAGCTTCTCAGGGATGGCCTCGAAGGCTTCTTCCTGAGTAGCGCCATCGTCCATCGCGGTTTGTACGCGACGGTTGATCTCAGTCTTGAAGTAGCTCTGATCCCACTGGTAACGGGTGGGGCCAAACAGCTCGACGGGAGTCGCAGCAGAGCCATACCACATGGTTCCAGCCACAATGAAAGCGGCGAAGAACACGGCTGCGATGGCGCTGGCCAGAACGGTTTCGATGTTGCCCATCCGAAGCGCTTTGTAGAGACGCTCGGGCGGACGCGTGGTGATGTGGAAGATGCCGGCAATGATGCCGACGATGCCAGCAGCAATGTGGTGGGCAACGATTCCACCGGGATTGAAGGGGTTGAAACCTTCAGGTCCCCAAGACGGTTGAACCGCCTCTAGATGACCTGTTAGTGCATAAGGGTCAGAGATCCACATGCCTGGCCCGAATACGCCAGTGAGGTGGAAAGCACCGAAGCCGAAGCAGCCGAGTCCAGCGAGAAGCAGGTGGATGCCGAAGATTTTCGGCAGGTCAAGAGCAGGCTCGCCGGTGCGGGGGTCCTGCCAGATCTCAAGATCCCAGTAGGTCCAGTGCCAGATGGCGGCCAGCATCATCAGGCCGGAGAAAACGATGTGAGCGGCAGCGACGCCCTCGAAACTCCAGAAGCCGGGATCAACACCCGTTTCACCGGTGATGCTCCATCCACCCCAGCTGCCGGTCACGCCCAGGCGGGACATGAAAGGCATCACGAACATGCCCTGACGCCACATCGGGTTCAGGACAGGATCAGACGGATCGAAAATGGCCAGCTCATAGAGAGCCATGGAGCCGGCCCAGCCGGCTACGAGGGCTGTATGCATGAGGTGCACAGCCAGAAGGCGGCCCGGGTCATTAATGACAACGGTGTGCACCCGATACCAGGGCAATCCCATGGGTCAGGTTCGGGGGACAAGACTGCTTATGCAGTCAGACATGGGCGATCGTAAGGGCTTCAGTCCATAGGGCGGGGGAAAAGTGACCTGCCCGCAACGGTCAGTGACATGAAAGTCAGGACCCTGCTGTTCACAAAACGCAATGCTTCAGCCCATGATGGGTGTTGGTTGCTTGTGAGCTCATGCCCGTTATCCGGTTTGTTCGCGAAGGGCGTGATGTGGAGTGTTACCCCGGTGAGAATCTGCGTGAGGTGGCCCGTCGCGAGGGGATCGAGCTCTACGGCCTGAAGGGGCAGCTGGGCAATTGCGGAGGGTGTGGTCAGTGCATCACCTGCTTCGTTTCCGTGGTCGACGAAGACAACGCCGATGCGCTGACGGCACGCACTGCCGTCGAAGACAGCAAGTTGCGCCGTCGACCCCAGGAGTGGCGTCTGGCATGCCAGGCCCTGGTGGAGAAGTCCGTCATGGTTCTCACCCGGCCTCAGGTGAGGCTCGCCAATGCCGATTCGAGATTGGCTGCGGCCAGGCAGGCCCCGCTGCCGGCGGGTCCCACGGCATGGCCAGTGCCTCCGGCCAGTGAGCTCGATGAGGAAGACCAGGATGGGGGCGATGGCGACGGCCGAGATGCCAAGGCTGCTACCGCCGGTGACGAGGCCTAGGGCAGACGCTCCTCAGGCCTCTTGTCGGTGATACCTTCGCCTGGATCCCTCCAACGGCCATGGAAACCAACGATCTCGGATTCGTCGCCAGCCTCCTGTTCATCCTGGTTCCGGCGATCTTCCTGATCGTGCTCTACATCGGCACGCAGAACAACGAGGCCTGATTCAGCCTTGTTCAGGCTCACGCACCAGCAGCACAGGGGCTGGTGCGTGCACTCGGATGTAGTCGCTGACTGATCCGCCCAGAAGCTTGTCCAAATCCACCAGTCCTCTGGCGACAAGAGGACGTCGGTCCTGAGAGGCGATGACCACCAGGTCGGCGTTGCATTCCGATGCAGCCAGGCAAACACTGCGACCGATGTCCTTCCCTTCGGTGTGGATGGCTTTCATGTCGACGCCGAAACCCCTGGCCCGCTGAACAGCGGCGTCAAGAACCTCGTCTGCTTTTGTGCGGCCTCCCCGGGAGGGTGCTGACTCCTGGCGTACGACATGAACGCCGGTGAGCGTTCCGCCAGGGATTTCACGCACCAGTTCGCAGGCCGTGCGCAAGGCGTCGTCCCCAACGCCTGTTCCGTCGATCGTCACCATCACGCGGTTGACATGCTTGACGTAGAGGTCATCCCGCACCAGCAGCATCGGCCGCGTGGACAGTTGAAAGACGTATTGGCTGGTGCTGTTGGCCAGGATCGATTGAAGCCGTCCCAGGCCGCGGGATCCCATCACGATCAGGTCAGCCTGAACTTCATCGGCAACCTTGAGCACGGTCTGTTTGGTGTCGCCCTCGCGAATCAAGGTGCTCACGCTTGACGGGCTCAGGCCCATGCGCGTTATTGCGCTGTTCAAGAGGTTTTCTGCTTCGTCGCGATGGCCGTCGGATTGCGACTTGCTTTGCTCCGACACCACATGCAGCAAATTGATTTTTGCGGCCTTCAGGCTGGGAATGTCCTGGAGCATCCGGATCATTTCCTCGACGTGACCCTTGCCCGAGTCGGCAATCAGAAGGTTCCTGAACACAGGGAGATGTAGCAGCCTCTGCGGAAGCCTATGGGTGGTTGCCTCCGTGGAGAGAAGCTGATGTCACAGCGTTACGCGGATCATGTTCACCCTGACCAAGCGTGTGCTTCCGCAGCACACCGATTACGCCGGTGTGATGTGGCATGGGGCCTATGTGCAGTGGCTTGAGGAGGCCAGGGTTGAGGCCCTCCAGGCTGCGGGCCTTGGCTATGCCGCCATGACCGCGATGGGTGTCGATATGCCGGTGGTGTCCCTTCACCTGGATTACCGCCAGCCGCTCCGGCACGGCGACGAAGTGTGTGTTGAAAGCCGATGCCCTGGTCAGCAGGGGGTGCGCTGGCCATGGATCTCACGCTTTGTCTGCGGAGACGCGGTGGTTGCGGAGGCGTCGGTGAATCTGGTGATGGTGCGTGAGAGGCGCGTGCTCAGGCGCGTGCCGGCGCAGCTGCAGGAGCTGATGGATCAGCTGGTGCGCCAATCGCTCTGAATCGAACCCTGAGTCACCGCTGCCGTGCTAGTGCGCATGTACTTGCTCGGGACTGGTGCGGGGGTGGTGGTGGCTCTGGACCTGTTGCCCTGGCTTGGGCAACGCCCGCATGGCTGATCTGCGCAGGCTTTGCCGCGACCAAGCCATCGGCCCTGATCAGCTTTGGGGTTGGCCGATCGAACGCTTGGGCCAGGCGCTGGCTTGGCCGGCGCACTGTTTGCGCGACGTTGAGCGTTACAGGTTCGAGCACGGGGCTGCTCCGAAGCTTGACGTGCCTGCTTGTGCCCTTTTGCCGGGTGATCCTGATTGGCCTCGTTGCTTGGATGATCTGCACTCACCCCCTTCAGGGCTCTACGTCGAAGGGGATCGATCGCTGCTCCGGCACATCCATGCCCGCACGGCCATCGCGGTGGTGGGCACGCGTTCCGTCTCGGACCATGGTCTTGCCATGGCTGAAGAACTGGGCCGTGGTCTGGCTGAGGCGGGTTGGCCCGTCCTTAGTGGTCTTGCGGAAGGAATTGATGCTGCAGCCCATCGCGGCTGTTTGGCCAGAAACGGTGCACCCATCGCGGTGTTGGGGACACCCTTGGACCGTGTCTATCCAGCCCACCACCGATCGTTGCAACAGCAGGTCGGCAGGCAAGGGCTGTTGATCAGTCCGAGTCGGTCCGGCTGCCGTGTGCGCCCAGGGCACTTCGCGGCGCGGAACCGTTGGTTGGTGGCCTTTGCCCAGGCGCTCGTGGTGGTGGAGTGTCCGCAACGCAGCGGAGCACTGATTTCGGCCCGCTGGGCGAGCCGGTTGCAGTGCCCCGTGTGGGTGGTTCCGGGGGATGCCCGCCGTTGGTCCTGTCGGGGCAGCAATGCCCTGCTTCGCGATGGTGCAACTGCCTTGATTCACCCTGAGGATCTGCTCGCTTCCATTGGCGAGGGCCCATTGAAGTCAGAGGAGTCACGCGGCAAGCATCAGCGGTTGATGGAGGCCATTGGCTCAGGGGCGACCTTTGATCAGCTGGTGCTTCGTTTGCAGTGCACCCCTGCTGAGCTGGCCCCCCAGCTTTTGGCCCTTGAATGTCGGCGCGAACTGTTGTGTGAATCTGGATTGCATTGGCGCAAGCCTCGGCTTTGAGAGACTGCACAACCGTTGCCGGCACTGATGTGTTGCAGTGGCGGCGCCAACAACTCGCCCTGGGTGGCACCGCGGCTGATCTGGATTGGTTGCTTGATCTGGCCGCTGGTCTTCGTTGGGCCAGCCTGCAACGGCTGTTGCTGGACCCCACGCGCACCGTCGCCCTGGAGCAGTCCCTTGAGGTGCTCTCTGAGCTGTGGGAGCGTCACCTTCATGGAAATGTTCCCCTCCAGCACCTGGTTGGGCTCTGCCCTTGGCGGGATGTGCTGCTTGAGTCGTCGCCTGCCGCCTTGATTCCCCGTCAGGAAACGGAACTGCTGGTGGATCTGGCCATGAGCCAGTTCAAAGCCACCCCTCCCGCTCGTTGGGCTGACCTCGGCACTGGTTCAGGAGCCATCGCTGTGGCTCTGGCCCGTGCCTGGCCCACGGCACCAGGGCATGGCGTTGACCTCAGTTCCGATGCCTTGCAGTTGGCAGAACGCAATCTTGAGCGTTGCGCCCCGCATCACAACTGTTCGCTGCACCTCGGGTCGTGGTGGTCTCCCCTCAAGAGCTGGTGGGGAAGCCTGGATTTGGTGGTCAGCAATCCTCCATACATCCCCAGTGCTGTAGTTGACGGTCTTGAGGCTGTGGTGCGTGACCACGAACCTCACTTGGCGTTGCTTGGGGGAGCAGATGGCTTGGATGCGATCCGCACCGTGGTGGATGGCGCCCTAATGGGGCTGTCGCCCGGAGGTTGGCTTCTGCTCGAACACCACCACGACCAGAGCGCTCAGGTGACGCAGCTGCTGCGGGATGCCGGCTTGGTGGAGGTCAGAGCGGCCGCTGATCTTGAGGGGACCCTTCGCTTTGCGCTTGCTTGCAAACCTGCCGCATCAAGCTGATGCAACGCCTGCGATGAAGGAAGGATTCATGCCTGCTCCGGTTCTGGCCGCTTCCGACCTGACGCTGCGGCTTCGTGCCGGTGAAGCTGCCATCATTCCCACCGACACCCTGCCGGGGCTCGCGGTGATCCCCGCTCAAGCGCAGACCCTCTGGCATTTGAAACGGCGCCCAGCCGACAAGCCCCTGATCTTGATGGGAGCAACGGTTGAGGACTTGCTCCAGGAGGTCGCGGTTTCATGCCATAGGGAGGTTGAAGCGATGGCTCAGCGTCATTGGCCTGGAGCACTCACCCTGGTTCTGCCTGCTCGAGAGGGCGGTGTTGGCTGTCATCTCAACCCTGGCGGCACAACGCTGGGCTGCCGCATCCCTGCCTGTGAGCAGGCCCGAGCCTTGCTCCAGATCAGTGGCCCCTTGGCCACCACCAGTGCCAATCGCTCCGGAGAACAGGCCAGCACGACCGCGGCGGAGGCGGCGCGTTATTTCCCTGATGTCGCTCAGCTGGGGCCTCAGCCGTGGTCTCAACACTCCGGTCAGGCCAGCACGGTGTTGGTCTGGGTTGAGGACGGCCGCTGGCGCATGGTGCGTCGGGGTGCTGTGATTCCAGCAGGGGTTGAGGTGCTCGAGTGATCTCGCTTGTTGGGCTCTGCCTGCTGGTGATGGCCTTGCTTCATTGGGTTCTGGAACCCCTCGAAGCGGTCTTCACCTGGACGCTTCAACTGAATCTTCTCCCCTGGTTGTTGGGGGTGTTCTTCATCTGGCTGCTGGCGGGCGAATCAGACCGCAGTACGTTGCCCTGATCCAGATCAAGCCGGCTAACGGATTTGAACCGATGGCCTTCGCTTTACAAAAGCGCTGCTCTACCGCTGAGCTAAGCCGGCATGGGCTGCATCGTACCGGCTGCCAGGCAATTCAAGGCTGGGTCTTGATCGCTGATCAGCCAAAGCACCAGCTCAAGTCGATTGCAACATCCGCTTTTCCGGAGTGCCCTGCTGATGTGGCACTCAACGGTGCGATGACTGATCACCAACCGCTGGGCGATGGCTCGGTTGTTGAGGCCTTCCAGCAACAACAGCACCACCCGCTGTTCAGCGGGGGTGAGGAGGTTCGGGATTCGAGGTTTCAAGCTTGAGCAGGTTGCTGCTCAGAGGGTTCCACCTTTGCGGGTTGGGCGATCGGGCGACGGATCGGCAGGTTGGCCACCAGGGCGGTGACGCGGTCTTCCGTCTCGAGGCTTACATCACCTTCAGCGAGGTCGATCTCCACGTAGCGGGCCACCACTTCGAGGATCTCGCGCCGCATTTGTTCGAGCAGCTCCGGATTGAGGTCACTGCGGTCGTGGGCCAGCACCAACTGCAGCCGCTCTTTGGCTGTTTCTGCACTGGCAGGCTGACGGCGCAGGAGTTTGTCGATGAATTCCTTGAGTGTCATCGCCTCAGAAAATCCGGGTTTGCATCAGCTTGCGCATCCTGGCGCGGAGGCCGCGGCGGGCCTGAGAGGGGTCCATCAGAGGAATGTCTTCACCCTGAAGCCGTTGAGCGATGTTGCCGTAGGCCTGGGCCGCTGGGGACGAGGAATCACTCAGGGTCAAGGGTTCACCGCGGTTGGTGCTCACGATCACCTGTTCGTCTTCAAAGACAAGCCCCAGAAGAGGTAACGCCAGGATGTCGGTGACATCATCCACCGAAAGCATTTCCTGGTTCGACATCATCTTCGGCCGCACCCTGTTGAGCACGAGCTGCACAGGCTGCACGCCCTGGGTGTTCAGAAGCCCGATCACCCGATCAGCGTCACGCACGGCGGCCACTTCCGGGGTGGTGATCACCACTGCTTCTCGGGCTGCGGCCGCGGCATTTTTGAATCCGTCTTCGATGCCTGCCGGGCAGTCGATCAACACGTAATCGAACTGGCGTTCCAGCAGAGCAACGATGGCCTGCATGTCCTTGGGCTTGAGCCACTCGAGCATCCGAGGGTTGCCCGCAGGGAGCAGGGCCAGATTGGGCTCCTGCTTGTGCTTCACCAGGGCTTGCTCCAGCCGGCAGGTCTCGGCCAGCACCTCCTGAGCGGTGTAGACGATGCGGTTCTCCAGGCCCAGGAGCAGGTCGAGGTTCCTCAGACCGAAGTCCGCGTCCAGAACCACGGTCTTGGCGCCTTGGCGAGCAAGGGCGATCCCAAGGTTTGCTGTGGTCGTTGTTTTTCCGACACCGCCTTTGCCAGAACAGATGAGGATGGTTCGGGTCGTCGACACCAGGGTTCTGCTTTGGTGCGGCCAGAATAATCTGGCTTTTCGGCCTGACAACGACGTCAGCGTTTTTGAAAGCTCTGGATGACGGCCGGTTCAATGGCGATCACGCCATCCTTGAGCTCGGCCTGTTCGGCCAAACCCGCCTGGGGCAGATCCTCGGGGCCTCGAGCGACAACGTCAGCAATCCTCAGTTGCAGAGGCCGCAGCTGCAGGGCAACGATTTTCGCGGTTGTTGACCCCTCAAATCCGGCATGGGCCACGCCCCGCAGGCGACCCCACACCAAAACATCAGCGGCTGAACTGATCCGCGCACCGGGATTCACATCGCCATAGAGAAGGATGGTGCGCTCGCTTTGGAGATGGTCACCGGAGCGCAGGGTTCCGTGGTGAAACAAAAGCTCGGAAGGGGCTTTCGCCACAGGATTGGGCTGGAGTTCACGGCTGGACGGCGTGTTGGACCGGCTTGCGTCCAGTCCCAAGGCTGAAGCACTCACAACGGTCTCGGCTGCCTGGCCGGTGATGCGTCCGAGTTGATGGCCTGCCTCGCTCACGGCTGCGCACAAATCAGCGAGGTCGCTGCAGGTCAGGACCCAGTCCCCGCAATCGAGATCAACAATCGGCTGGGAACACCTGCTCAGCAGATCCGGCAAACGATCCCTCCAGTGATCAAGGCGCTGGTCGGGAAGCCTCAAGGTCATGGCTGCTTCACGCTGCTGCTGCTCGGGGCCATTCAACGTCCATCTCCTGCCTGAGTTCGTTGCTGATGTCGCGGGGGTGAATCAACCAGGAGGTTGCCGCCGGGGTCGCCAGACTTGCGACCAGGGGAGAGGCTTTCTCCAGGGCTTGGAGTTGTTGCCCGTCCCAGAGGCGCAAGCCGCCTCGATAGGGGTGGTACCCGCGCAGCTGTTGATGACGCAATCCGCAGCAGAGTTCAGGGTCGTGGCCATGACGATCGGCTAGACGCCTTGCTGTTGCGAGCAATTGCAGTTGATCCGCCGGGGAAAGATGTTCAACGGCCGTTGCTTTGAGCAGGCGTCGATCCAGGAAACGCCCACTCAGTTCAGCCAGGGCTGCTGGCGCTTCGGCTTGCCAGCGCTGGAGGTGGTAGCCGGTGCGTTGGTCATCGTTGGCGAGGAAGTCCTCCAAGGGGATCTGGTCTGGTTGCCAGAGCCAGTTGGCCATCACATCATCAGCCCACACCTGCTCAGGCCCCAGTTGTCGTGCCGTCAGGATCAGTTTTTCCAGCAGCCAGTTGCACACCACATTCAACCGGTGGTTGTAGACGCTCCTGTACATGAGGTTTCTCACTACCAGGTAGTGCTCCACAGCCATCAGACCCTTGGGATGAATGGCCATGTCCCCGTCAGGGGCCAGGGTCAGTGCTCCCAGGATGCGGTCGAGATCCAGTTGCCCGTAGCGAGTTCCGGTGCTGTAGCTGTCGCGCAGGAGGTAATCCAGTCGGTCGCAATCCAGCTGACTGCTGACCAGGTGTTTGATCAGGGGGTGAGGGCTATGTCCATGCTCCAGCAGGTTCGCCACCGCCTCAGCCGTGCCGGATGCATGGCTTTCAAGACAGTCATGGATCTCTGGGTGATGCCGGATTACCCGCGCTGACCACGCTTCATGGCGTAGGCCAAACATCTCTTCGCCGGTGTGGCTGAGGGGGCCATGGCCAATGTCATGGAGCAAAGCAGCTCCGTAGAGCAGCCCCCGGTACGTCTCCAACTCGGGTGCCAACGGCAGCATCCGCTCAAATGCACGGCGTGCCAGATGAAAGACCCCCAGCGAGTGGGTGAATCGACTGGATTCAGCGCTGTGAAAGGTGAGGTAGGCCGGACCCAGCTGGCGGATGCGCCGCAGGCGCTGGAACGGCGCCGTGTCCACCAGGTCCATCACCATTCCCTCGGCTGGGGCTTGGCGGTCAAGACCAATGCCGCGATGCAGAGGGTCGTGATAAGTCCGCTGGCTCATGCCTCGGTCTCTTCAGCGGGTTGTTCCAGCAGGGCCTCCATCCATTGCTCAGCTTCCGAGAGCCAGCGATCACCGTCACCGCCGGGGTTCAGGGGTTCTGGATCTGACAACCCACGATCGGGAGCGATGCCTTCCCCTTGGATGTCCCGTCCACTCGGTGTTACGTAGCCAGCAACGGTCACGGCGAGGCCGCTGCCATCACTGAGGTTGGTCAGCGTTTGAATCAGCCCTTTGCCGAACGTCTGTCCTCCGAGAAGCGTGGCGCGTTCGTTGTCCTGGAGGGCGCCAGCCAGGATTTCACTCGCACTGGCCGTCCCTCCGTTCACAAGGGTGACCATCGGTCCGTCGTACACCGTCTGAAGACTGGCCTGGATGGTGTCATTGATGCCCTCGCGGTTGCGGGTTTCAACGATGGCGCCACCGGAAAGGAAGTCGTCGGCGACCGCCAATCCCGCGCTCACCAATCCTCCTGAATTGTTACGGAGGTCGAGTACCAATCCTTCGATCTCCTTGTTCTGCAGTTCTTTGAGGGCTTCTTTCACCTGTTCGGGGACCCCTTCGCTGAATTGGGTGATCCGCAGATAGCCAAGGGTGTGACTGCCGCTGCGCAAGCGCCTTGTGCGCACCGGCCTGAGGTCCACGCTGCGGCGTTCCAGGGTCAGCTCGCTTGTTTCTCCGCTGCCGTTGTCCAGTGTCAGCACCACCTGCGAACCCACGTCTCCACGCAGCGCTGCCACGGTTCCCTCCAGACCCAGATCCACCACGTCCTTGCCGTCAACAGACAGCAATTGCGTGCCACTGGTGATCTGCGCCTCGCCGGCAGGTGAACCCTCGAGGGCAGAAATCACCACAACACCTTTGCTGCTTTCATCCGGCCCGAGTTGCAAGCCCACACCGCTGAGGCTGCCGTTGGTGCTGTTCTTCAGCGCCGTGTAGTCCTCTGGACGAAGCAGCCGCGTGTAGGGGTCGCCCAGCTGAGCCAGCATCGATTCGATGGCTGCATAGGCATCGTTGCTGCTCTCGATGCTGCGTTCCATGGCCTTCTGTCGTTGACGCTTCCAACGCACCGCATCAAGTTGCTCTGGATTCCAAAAGCCCTGGTTCACAAGCCGCCAGCTGTCCACCACGAGCTGTTGTGTGTCGCTAAGTGCAACGGCTGTGCAAGCGCTGCCCAGCACCAAAAAGCAGCAAAGAGACGCTGCGATCAGTTGCCTCAGCGCCTGAAAACCTCTGCGCCGCAGCCAGTCTGAAAGATCGTTAACAGTTGGATACATCGCGGTGGGTTCGCCTCAGTGGCAGAAGCGTGCTCAGTAGACTTTCGCAACTCGAGCCCGCTTGTGCATGGCGAACTCATCACCGGTTTACGACTGGTTCCAGGAACGTCTGGAAATCCAGGACATTGCTGACGACATTGGTTCCAAGTACGTGCCCCCCCACGTCAACATCTTTTATTGCTTGGGGGGCATCACGTTGGTGTGCTTCCTGATCCAGTTCGCGACCGGGTTCGCGATGACCTTCTATTACAAGCCCACCGTTGCTGAGGCTTACAAGTCGGTCGAATACCTGATGACCGACGTCAGCTTCGGTTGGCTGATCCGCTCTGTGCACCGCTGGAGCGCATCAATGATGGTGTTGATGCTCATCCTGCACGTGTTCCGCGTGTACCTCACCGGCGGCTTCAAGCGTCCCCGTGAGCTCACTTGGGTCACCGGCGTGACCATGGCAGTCATCACCGTGTCCTTCGGTGTGACCGGTTACTCCCTCCCCTGGGACCAGGTTGGTTACTGGGCTGTGAAGATCGTCTCCGGCGTCCCCGCTGCCATCCCTGTTGTAGGCGATTTCATGGTGGAACTGCTTCGCGGTGGCGAAAGCGTTGGCCAGGCCACGCTCACCCGCTTCTACAGCCTTCACACCTTCGTAATGCCCTGGCTGCTGGCGGTGTTCATGCTCATGCACTTTCTGATGATCCGGAAGCAGGGCATTTCTGGTCCCTTGTGATCTGCGTTCCTACTGTTCCCTCAACACCTGGACTAAACGATGCACATTCTCAAGAAGCCTGATCTCTCTGATCCCAAGATGCGGGCCAAGCTCGCCAAGGGCATGGGTCACAACTATTACGGCGAGCCTGCCTGGCCTAACGATCTCCTCTACATCTTCCCGGTGGTGATCCTCGGCACCATTGCCTGTGTGGTTGGTCTGGCTGTCCTGGATCCAGCCATGCTCGCTGACAAGGCTGATCCCTTCGCCACCCCTCTGGAAATTCTTCCTGAGTGGTACCTCTACCCCGTGTTCCAGATTCTGCGGGTTGTTCCCAACAAGCTTCTGGGTATTGCTCTGCAAACCCTGGTTCCCCTGGGTCTGATGCTTGTTCCTTTCATCGAGAGCTTCAACAAGTTCCAGAACCCTTTCCGTCGTCCCGTGGCGATGACTGTCTTCCTGACCGGAACCCTTGTCACCATCTACCTCGGTATTGGTGCAGCACTTCCGATCGACAAGTCCCTCACCCTCGGACTGTTCTGATCCGTTCTTCGAGCTCAGCTTCATGGACCCCGGCTCATCAAGCCGGGGTTTTTTGTGCCATAGCTGGGGTGGTTCGTCAGTGACCCATCGATTCGTCGAGGTTGAGCATCAGCACGTCGTCTGGGTTGATGTGGAGAAAGTGGTGCATCAGCAGAAAACCAACGATGGTCCAGGTCTGATAGGTGCGTGATTGCTGTCCAACCCAGGTTCCTGTTGGGCCATCGAAATATTCAGCCCACTGCTGACGGGGCAGTTGGTTGAGATGGCTCCAGTAGCACTCGTCCAACAGAGTTTTCATTTGCCCCATCAGCAACACGTCGGCCTGTGGATTCAGCCGTTCGTGCAGAAGGATGGACGCACCAAAAAACCAGAGCAGGCTCGGCCAGTGGCCACCGTTGTGATAACTCCAGGGCCAGTTCTTGGGGTCGGAGCCCGTTTTGTTCTCCCATTCCACGCCCTCCATGGGGGGATGACAGATGCGCATCGGCATCTGGGCCATGAGGTGATCACGGTTGTGCAGCACCAGTCGGAACAGGGCCCGTTGCTGTGGCGCGGTCAGCAACCCGAACAGCGATGCCAGGGAATTTCCTAAGGAGTAGAAGCGGAAATCCGGTCGTCCGGTCCGCATGTTGCCGATCATGTAACCGCCACGGTTCTCGAGCCAGTCCTGCAACCAGTCGGGGATGACCTGGGGTTGAACGTTGAATTCGTTGTGGTGCTGGTTTTCGCCGTACTGCTCCGTGGGGCGTCGCCGAAGCACTTGCATCGTTTTGCTGGTCACCCAGTAGTGCTTCAGCAGGAACTGCCGCAAGTCATGGGTCCATTGCCGGCTCAGCCGCAATCGTTCCCCCAGAAGAACGCTGTTCTCGTGGCGTTGGCAGAGTTCCATCAGCCCAACGCAGCTGCGCAGCGCTGCGAAGAGCAGCACCTCCACTTCCAGTGGAGCGCCCCACACGTCCATGGGGCGATCAATCATGAACGCGCAGTCGGGAACGAACAGCACCGGTGTGCCTTCGAAGCTGGGGTGAAGAACCAGATCGAGCAGCAGTTGTAAACCGCGTTGCACTTCTGGACTGCGACCGAAGTCGATGTCCCCACTGCGTTTGACGTAGATCCAGCAGAGAATCGGCCACCAGAGGCTTGCATCCACTGAGGTGATGCGACCGATCGAGCGCTGGCCATAGTCGGCAACCAGTTCTCCTTCTTCCTCCACAAAGCTGGTGGGGAAGACACCGCGGGTTTGAACGTTGGTGCTTTGGAGCTGAAGGCTGACGCTCAAAAACTGCTTCACGATGGCGAAGCGGCCTTCCAGCATCAGGTAGATCATCACGGGAACGTTGTCCCGCAGGAAGATCTCGCCGTAGTTGAGGGCGTCGTCAGCGCGGCGATGTTCCATCGCGGCAACGCTGCCGGCGAGTTCCCCCTGGACGCCAATCAGCGTGGCTTCGAAGTGTTCCCGTGCTTTTTGCAGCACCTGCTCTTCGTTTGAGTTGGGGCGGAAACGCTGGCTTTGTTCGGTGAAACGCGTTGGCATCGCGGTGACCTCCAACTGAAACGTAGTTCTGGCAATGGGTTTCGCCAGTGGAAGCAACCCTTCAGATCTTCAAGGGGGCTTGCCCATTGCGACCTCGGGGTCTGTGGTGTTATGTTTTTGTCTTGCGCGGGAGCCGAGAGGCGAGCGCGCAAGCCGAAGCGCTTGAGGCGAAAGTCTTGATGTGTCTGAGGCGGCTTACGAGACCAAGAGGGAGCGATCCCACGGTGTTGTAAGT
>NZ_JAKUHJ010000022.1:0-4673 GCF_023630635.1 Synechococcus sp. MU1651 | reverse complement strand
TCCCAGCCCCGTGCACCGGAGGGACGATCACCACCACCGCCGCCACCGCCATAACCACCGCCGTAGCCGCCGCCGCCACCGCCATAACCACCGCCACCACCGCGATAGCCACCACCGCCACCGCCGTAGCCACCACCGCCACCACCACGACGGGGGGCGCTGCCGCGGGGCTCCGCTTTGTTGATCCGCAGAGGACGACCCATCAGTTCTGCACCCTGCAGCCCCTCAATCGCTGCCTCTTCGGTGGACTCATCGGCCATCTCAATGAAGGCAAAACCACGCTTGCGGCCTGTATCCCGCTCGAGGGGCAGGGCGCAGTTGGTCACTTCACCGAACTGGGCAAACAGTTCGATCACATCTTCCTGCTCAGCGCGGAAGGGAAGGTTGCCGACAAAAATGCTCACGTTTTGCGTGGACCGGGTACGAAACAGTGGACCGATGAGGCCTTCAACATTGCCATCGGGCCATGACTCCGGAACGAAGTGACATACCTTTGGCTGATTAAGCGTAGACCCGGTTATGGGTGAGAGTCATCCCACCGGCTGAGTTCCGTTGAAACGCTGTAACCAGCGCTGAAGCTGTTCATCAACACGCTCAAATCCTGTCCCCCCTTCACTGCGACGGGCGGCCACAACAGCACGGGGAGCCAAGGCATCGTGCAGATCCGCCTCAAAGGCCGGGTGGAGTTCCTTCCAGGCACTCAGATCAAGGTCCCGCAACAGACATCCCTGCTCGAGACAGCGCCGGACGACAGCACCGACCAATTGATACGCCTCGCGAAATGGAACACCGCGAGACACCAGATAGTCGGCAACATCCGTTGCGTTGGAGAAATCCTGCTCCACCGCTTCATTGAGGCGCTCGACCCTGAAATCAAGGCCTTCCTCAAACAAAATCGCCATCGCCTCAACACAATCACGGGTTGTGCGGAAGGCATCAAACAACGCCTCCTTGTCTTCCTGAAAATCCTTGTTGTAAGCCAGAGGAAGACCCTTGATCATGGTCAGCAATCCCTGGAGATGGCCGAAGACCCGTCCGGTCTTTCCCCGAACCAACTCAGGCACATCGGGATTCTTCTTCTGGGGCATCAGGCTGCTGCCCGTGGCACAGCGGTCGCTGAGCCGCACGAAGCCGAATTCCTCGGACGCCCAGGCGATCACCTCTTCCGCCAGACGGCTGAGGTGCACCATCACCAAGGAGGCGGCAGCGGAGAACTCAACGCAGAAATCGCGGTCACTGACCGCATCGAGACTGTTGGCATAAACCGCTGAAAAACCGAGCTCCTTCGCGGTGCGCTGGCGATCAATCGGGACCGGCGTGCCCGCCAGGGCAGCAGCGCCAAGCGGGCAGATGTTCACGCGTTTCCGCACATCCTGAAGTCGCTCACGGTCGCGCTCCAGCATCTCGACATAGGCGAGCAGGTGATGGGCGAGACAGAGCGGCTGGGCCCGCTGGAGGTGGGTGTACCCGGGAATCATGGTGCGGCGATGGCGATCCGCCTGGGTCAGCAGCGCCCCCTGCAACCGCTGCAGATCCTGATCCAGGCCATCCAGCCGTCGCCGCAGCCAGAGGCGTAGGTCAGTCCCAACCTGATCGTTGCGGCTGCGTCCGGTGTGCAACTTCTTGCCCACGGGACCGAGCAAGGCAATCAGCCGACGTTCCACAGCGAAATGAACGTCCTCATCAGCCAAGCCGGGCTGGAAACTGCCGGATGCCGCCTCAGCACGAACGGTCTCCAGGCCCTCCACCAGCTGCTCAGCCTCCCCTTCCGTGATCACTCCGACGCTGGCGAGCATCCGGGCATGGGCGATCGATCCATCGAGATCCTCCTGAAGAAGGGTCAGGTCAAAACCGATGGAGGCGTTGAACGCCTCGATGAAGGGATGCAGACCCTGCTCAAAACGATCGCTCCAGGTGCCTGCTGCACCACCGGTCACCCCACCAGCCATCAATTCATCCGTCGATTTCCTCAGCTTGTCAGGCGATTGACCGTCCCTGCACACTCGGCAACGTGACCGCCTCCGGAACTTTCAGCACCACAAGCGACGCGTCGTCCTCCAGCTGACGATCCGGACCAACAAAACGGTCCAAGCGTTCAAACAGGCTTTCAAGTATTCCCTGCGCCCCCTGACCACTGCGGCAGGCCGTTTCAAGGGCACGAATCAGCCGCGCTTCGTCGAAACGATCGCCCGTAATCCCCGGTGCTTCAGTGACACCGTCTGTGTAATAGAGCAACACGTCTCCCGGTTCAAGGCGAATCTCGCCAAGGGCGAACTCAGCTTCGGGTTGGAGACCGATCAGCAGCCCAGCCGCATCGAGCCGCATGATCACCCGTCGCTCGGCACGCCAAAGCAGGGGCGGGTTGTGGGCCGCATTGGCATAACGCAGCCGCAGCGTGCGCGGATCCAGGTCGGAATAAAACAGCGTCACGAACCGGTGCGACTGCGCCAGGTCTTCCTGCGCCAGCTGGTTGAGGTCGTGGAGAATCCGATCCGGTGGCAGACCGCTGAGAACCTCAGCGCGCAGCATGCCGCGCAGCATCGTCATCAGCAGACCAGCGGGCACGCCCTTGCCCATGACATCACCCATCACCAGCGCCCAGCGACCCCGCTCACGGCGTCGACCGATGAGTTCCGGTCGGGTGGGAATGAAGTCGTAGTAGTCACCCCCCACCTGATACGCAGGCCGACAGCGTGCGGCCAAATCGACCCCTTCAATCACAGGGCAGCGATCCGGCAACAACTGAGCCTGAATCTCTGCGCCGATACTGAGTTGTCGATCCACCCGCTCATGCCGGCGGGCGTCCTGCAGCATCTGATCGTTTTCGATCGCTACACCAGCAAGATCCGCCACCAACTGGACGTGCCGACGGTGCACCTCGGTCCAAACCAAGGAAGCGTTGCGCACATAGACGTAAAGACGCCCCCTCGAGCGACCACGGGCCGTCATCGACGTGGCAAACAGAGCTGCTTTGGGAAGACAGCGTTGGACCAGACGATCGAGCGCCAGCAGTTGCTGATCGTCGCTACCAAAACCCACCGCAGAGCCGGGTTCAAAGGCTGCCAAACGCCGCAACAGATCCTGGGACGGCTCAGCTGGACTCCCCTGCAGCTGATCACGCCAGAGGCGACCATCCGACTGAAACGGAACAACCAAGGCCCCCTCAACCCCCACCAGACGCGAGGCCACCACAGGCACAAGCTCAAGAAAGCGTTGGAGGTTGGTAAAGCTGCGAAGGGCAAACCCCAGGGAGACCAACAGGTCCTGGTTGCGACGCTGTTCACTGCTGAGGCTGTCAAACAGCTGACGCAACGAGGCCATCGCCTCTGGCGATGGAGTCCCGGTCCGCTGCGCAGAACTGGGATGACGTCCGGGCGGCTTGCTGCTCAACCTCGCACCCCCAGGATACGCAAGGTAGCAACGCTTCAGCGTCCAGCCAGCAGAGCCTCAACGAATTCAAAACTGTTGAAGGGGCGCAGATCGCGGATTCCTTCACCAGCGCCAATGAAACGGATCGGCAATCCGGCCTCAGAGGAGACCGCCAAAGCGACACCGCCACGGGCCGTGCCATCGAGTTTGGTGATCACAACGCCGGTGAGGCCGGCCGCCTGGGCAAAGGCCATGGCCTGGCGAAGCCCGTTCTGACCCTGACTGGCATCAAGAACCAGCAGGGATTCAACCTTCGCCTCCGGCGCCAAACGGTCGATGATCTTTCTGACTTTTTGAAGTTCCTCCATCAGGTTGTGCTTGGTCTGCAAGCGCCCGGCGGTGTCCACCAACAGCAGATCAGACTTGCGCGAGCGAGCGGCACCAATCGCGTCGAAGACAACGGCAGCGGGGTCGGCATTACTGCTGGGGTTGGACACCACCGGAACATCACTGCGCTCTCCCCAGACCTCAACCTGCTGGACAGCTGCAGCCCGGAAGGTGTCGGCGGCCGCGATCAGAGCTGAATAGCCGCTGCGAACAGCAAGATTGGCAAGTTTTCCAAGGGTGGTGGTCTTACCAACCCCATTCACCCCCACCATCAACCAGATGTTGAGGCGATCCCGTTCGGGCGCCAGAAGAGGAACACCACTGGCCTGGATCGGGGCATCCAACAGGCCACGCAGCTGTTCCTTGAGGAAGCGAATCCCCTCCGCAGGATCGACCACCTCCTCATTCATCCGCTGTCGCAAGGCATCCAGAACCTGATCGGTGGCCTGGACGCCAGCGTCCGCCCTCAGCAGGAGGGTTTCGAGATCGTCGAGAACCTCCGGCGTCAGCGGATCGTCACCGAGATTCTCCAGAAGGCTGGTGACAAAGCCCTGACGGGTCTTTTCAAGACCGCGACGAAGCCGACCCAACCAATCGATTTCCTCGAGGGAAACCTGATCGACGCGGCGGCCCTGGGCTGCAAGCACCTCGGCAGACCAGGTGAAATCCTGATCAAAGTCACCCAGCTGCGGCTCTTCTGAGTCGACAGCTGGCGCAGGGGTGGGAGCCGGCGTGGGTGCAGGGGGAGCCTCGAGAGCCCGTTCATCCAGATCCTGCTGACGCTGCTGGCGTTGAGCCGCGGCCTGCTCCAGAAGCGACAGTCCAGGGGTTGGTGCTGGAGACGGCGTCGGTAGAGGTGATGGAGACGGCGTTGGTAACGGTGCCGGTCCTGGAGTTGGGGTTGGTGAAGGTGTAGG
>NZ_JAKUHJ010000021.1:0-8192 GCF_023630635.1 Synechococcus sp. MU1651 | reverse complement strand
CCCTGAGAAAATAGCTCGATGCCAGGTAAAACATTCTCCAAATAGGTTGATGATGTGCTGATTGCTGAAGCGATCACCATCACCACCCACGAAGAAGCCACCTCATCTCGAGGTGGCTTTTTTGTTGTAAGGTTTTAGTAATCTTTTGCGCTTATCTGTGCCAAGACGCTCACTAGTTCGACGTTTAAGTGGCCAGATTTGGAAGGCTTGTCGGCGTTGGAATAATGCTGAGTGTGTTGATTTAAGTGCTGCTTTTGCATATTTTGTTCTTCAGTCTTTCTTTCCGCTGCTTCTGATTGCGCTGTCGGTTGCCGCAAGGGTGTTTGGCAAAACGGACAGTGTGGATAATGTGTTGGCCTCGGTGACGCAGGTCTTGCCGCCGTCAGCAACCAGCCTTGTTGATTCGACCTTGCGTGGGTTGGTTGATCAAGGCTTTGGCGCTGGCATCCTCGGCGTTGTTGTTTTGCTTCTTACGGCGAGTAATGCTTATTTAACGCTCCAGCGTGGAGCTGATCGCTTGTGGTCTGAGATTTTGCCCGAGCCATCAATCGGTTTGTCTTGGTGGCAGCAGGTTGGACAGTTTTGTAGAACGCGTGTTGAAGCCTTCCTGACGGTTTTTGCCATATCTGTTTTGATTGTTTTTCAACAGTTGGTGCTCAGCATTGGGCAGCTCCCTGAGGACATTCTTGGCTTATTGGATGGCGTCGTTCCAGGCTTGATGGGGATCGTGCGCTCCAGCCCCATCCTTCCTCTCGGACGGATCCTTGTTCCCGCGTTGATCTTGTCTTTGATGGCCTGGTTGCTTCAGGTGGTGTTACCCAGTCGTCGTGTTCCTGCAATCCCTCTCATTCCAGGCTCATTGTTGATTGGATTCGGCCTCGCCTTTCTCAATAAAATTCTGAGTTTGAGTATTATTTCTCTGGGTAATCGCTATCAGGCCTATGGCGTGATTGGCGGTGTTTTGGTGTTAACGCTTTGGGTTTGGTTGGTGGGGGTGATTCTTTATTTTGGGCAGTGTTTAAGCGTGGAATTGGCTGCAGTTCGTTTTGCGAAACCCCGGCTCGGGGAACCGAACAACGCGGCGCCTTGAACTTTGATTCAACTCTGCGAAGCTGATTCAACGGACCTTTTCCGTTGAAGCCCATGAATCGACCACCAGCGGTGTTGTGGATCGGAGTTGTGTTGCTCCTGCTGCTGCCAACCGCTGCCGGTCGTCTCTTGCTTGATCTCGCCGGTGGTGTGTTGCTGGCTCTTTTGGCGCTTCCTTTGATCCTTTCCGGTCTTGGTTGGATTGGTTGGAAGCTTTTGCAGTCCCGGATGATCAGCTGTACCGCCTGCGGTGCCACGGGTCTGAAGGGGGCTGCAGTCTGTGCCGTCTGCGGCACGCCCTACGCAAGTGCGAAAGGCAGCCCGGCCAGTGCAGCAGCCCCGTCAGCAACTGCCAGTGATCTCACTATTGACGTGGTGGCTCAGGATGTGGATTCCGATTCCTGAGCCTGAAGCTGTCGTTCCCGCAGGAACAAGAAAAACGGAGCAGCGCAGCCAAAGGCCACGCCGAAGCTCAAGGGGATGGCCAGCCACCAGCCTTTGATCTTCTGACGTGGTCCTTCCACACAGATCCACAGCGTGACGGCACTGGCCCCCACCAGCAGGTCAGCGCTCAAGGAGCGTGACGCGGCTGTGCTGCTGGCATCAGCGATGAATCGCGCCAGATCAAAGGCTTGTCCACCGCTTTCGGATATGAATTCCAGGTTGGCCTTCCAGGGCAGGATCGCTCCCAACACAGCAAGAAGCAGATAAATCCAAGGCAGGGCTTTACGCATCGGTTGTGGCTTTGAGAGTTGTGGGATCAAGCTCGATAATCGACTGCTCCACGCTGTCGAGCAGGCTCTGACACCGGTTCAGATACACCTCGCCATGGAGCACTTTTTGCTGCAAGTCCGCCAACGGAACACTGTCGTTCTGTAGTTCAGCAAGCAGCAGATCCAAAGCCTGCATGGCTTCCTCGTAGCTCAGTGTCTCGGCATCCTTTCGCCACGTTTCGATGCGATCGCGTTGCTCTTTCTTGACTTGGCGCTTGCTCATCAGGAGGAGGTGGTGGGTGCACTGGGCTGGATCTGATCGACCCGCGCTTCAAGGCTTCCGTTGCTCATTCGAATGTTGAGCTGATCACCGATTTTGACGGATTCAAGGTCTGAAATGGGGTCGCCGGCGGTGTTGCTGATCAGAGCCAAGCCGCGTTGCAGCCAGCGTTCCGGTGATAGTGCCTTGAGCAATTGGTGCCTTTGAGCCAGTGCCTGGCGTTGGCGTTTGATCTTTTCCAGTAGAGACTGTTGCTGAAGGGCTGCGTCTCGATCCTGGAGGCGCTGACGTTCGCGCAGGATTCTCCCCAGCAGCGCGTCTTTCAATCGGCTTTGCCGTTGCGCCAGTCCCTGGCATTCCGCTTCGCGGTCGGGCAGCAAGGCCACGATCGCTGCCGTGGGCGTGGCTGCGCGATGGTCTGCCACTAGTTCGGCGACGGTGAGATCATCCTCATGTCCCAGGCCTGTCACCACCGGAATGGGGTAGTTCGCCAGCAGGCGGCAAAGCGCCTCGTTGTCGAACACCGCCAGGTCTTCCCGGCTGCCACCGCCGCGGGCGAGCACCAAAGCGTCCAGTCCCAACTCGTCTGTGCGCTCGGCCAAGGCTTCCAGGGTGCTGATGATCGTCGGTGCCACGGAACCCTGCACTGGAATTGGCACCACGATCAGCTGCGTCATGGGCCAGCGTTCCGCCGCTGTGCGGAGCATGTCGGCCAGGGCGGAACTGGGCACGCTGGTCAGCACCGCGATCGAGGCGGGTTGTCTCGGAAGCGCCCTCTGATGGCTTGGGTCGATCACCCCCTCCTGTTCCAGCAGTTGCCGCACCCGTTCAAAGTCGCGCAGCACCGTGCTGAGGCTGGGCCGGATGTCCAGTGCCTGAACGGTAAGGCTGGCTCGTGCTGCCCAGAAATTGAGCTTGCCCACCACGGTGACGCCGTCACCGTCTTTGGGTTGATAGCTCAATTGGGCCAGCTTCGAAGCCCACACCACGCCGGAAATGCTGGCGGAGCCGTCGGTGAGGGTGAGCCAGAGGTGGCCCTTTTTGAGTTGAGGCCGGGAGACCGTGGCCTCCAGTAAAAAACGCGGCGCAAAACCGCGTTCCAGCAGGCTGCCGATTGCTGTGTTCAGCTCAGCAACGGAATAGGTCGGAAGACGATCAACGCTCAAGGCGGCTGTAGGCGTAACCCCAATACATGCAGATAACGGCTGAGATGCTGGTCAATAGAACGCCCCAGTGTTGGTGGATCTGGGTGGCACCAATCGTGCAGATCACCAAGGCGCTGCTGAGCAGCCTTGATCCATCACGTCTGTTCTGAACGTAGAGCGGTGCCAACGACTGCCTCAGTGGAATCCTCCCCACTGTGCTGCATCAGCGGTGGCTGGTGGAGAGGCAACAAAAAACCCCCCGGCGAACCGAGGGGTTTTGTGAATCCGCGGAGCGGAAATCAGCCGAGGCCGATCTGGGACAGGATGCCTTGGCCGGTCAGGAGCTCGGTGCCGAGGCCGATCACGATGCCCAGCATGGCCAGACGACCGTTCCAGGTCTCAGCGAAGTTGACGAAACCAAAGCGTGCGTTGTCAGACATGGGTTGAACCGGTTGGTTGTAAGCCAATGTAACAAAGGTTGGAGTTTTGTTGAGTGTGTTAACGGCTACGCGCCGGGCTTTTTCTGGTCAGGATTGCTGACCATTTGATTTGCGCTTGGTCCGGGCCGTCGGCAGCGCCTGGCGGGGGTCTTCGGGCCAGGGGTGCTTGGGGTAGCGGCCGCGCATTTCCCGGCGCACCTCCTGGTAGCTGCCTTCCCAGAAGCCTTTGAGGGCGCGGGTGCGTTGCAGGGGGCGTCCGGCTGGTGAGAGCAGCTCCAGCGTGACGGGGATTCGGCCATTCAGCACGTGGGGGCCGTCGTCAGATCCGAACATCTCCTGCAATTTCACGGCGAGGATCACTTCGTCGGCGGTGTAAAGCAGCGTGGCTTGCCGGCCGGAGGGGATCGGGATGCGGCGCGGCAGCAGGTCATCAAGCTGTTGCCTGAAGCTCCAATCCAGATCGCCCCAGAGTGCTTCTTCCAAGGCTGTCGCGGTGATGTCGCTCCAGCCCAGGCAGCCCTCCAGGCTTGGGCCCAGCCAGGTGTCGGCTTGCTCCAGCAGGGTTGTCAGATCGCGATCAGGCCAGGGGACGCCCACCTGTTGGTGCATCCATGCCAGCCGTTGGCGCAGCTGATGGCTGCTGTCCGTCCAGGGCAAGGCGTCAAGGCTGCTATTCCTCTTCAGCTGCTCGATCAGCAGGGAGCGGCACAGCCCTGCGGCTGGCGAAGGCTGTGGCGTTCGGCGCACCACCAAGGCCCCCAGCTTGAGCTGGCGTTCGGCACGGACCTGCTGGCGTTCGGGATCCCAGCTGGCCTCGTCCTGCCAGTGGCCGTCCCGCCCAGCGATGCTCTCCAGGGTGCTCTGGCTCAGGGCCACGGCCATCTGGATCCGGGTGTCCCGGCCGCCCATGTCGACCCTGGCGACGGCCAGGGCTGGACTGCCCTGGAGCGGATCCCAGGGCGGCAGGGTGGCTCCGCGGCCCTGACGCAGCTTATAGCGACCGGCCTGGCCTGGACGCTGTTGCGCCAGCCATTCCGGAAAGGCCGCCAGGATCAGATCGCCCGCATTGACGGAGGCGTCTCGTTTCTGGGGTGAGGCACCCAGTCGCTTCAGCTGGCGGCGAAGCTGCTGGCTGAGCGTTCGTAGGGATGGATGGCGCTGGATGCTGTTGAGCCGAGCTTCGAGATCGCTGCCGATCTGGCGGGGATCGAAGGGATCCCGTTCGCTGAGGATGGCCGCCAGATCACAGCCCAGCTGGGGGACGCCCTGTTCGTGGGCCTCCAGCAGCAGCATGCCGAGACGGGGGTGAACGCCGAGGCCGCCGATCAACCGCCCCCGCTCGCTGATCCGGCCGTCGTGCTCCAGCAGGCCGAGCTGTTGCAGGCCGTGCTGTCCCTCCTGCATGGCTGCTGCGGGGGGAGGGTCCAGCCACGGCAGCTCTTCCCCCAGTCCAGCCCCCCATTGGGCCAGTTCCATCAGCACGGGCTGGGGATCGGCCAGCAGCAGTTCAGGGGGGTGAAAGGGGGGGCGCCGCTGTTGCTCTGCCGGTGACCAGAGGCGGATGCAACGGCCGGGGCATTGCCGGCCTGCCCGGCCCCGGCGCTGCTCTGCACTGGCCAGGCTGGAGACGGTGGTCTCCAGGCCCTCCATGCGGGTGTTGGGGTCGTAGCGCAGTTGACGGCTGAGGCCGCTGTCAATCACCAGGCGCACCCCATCAATCGTGAGGGAGCTCTCGGCAATGGCGCTGGCCAGGATGATGCTGCCGTCCTGGTTGGGGTCGCAGCGCTGCAGGGCTGAACTCTGCTTCTGCAAGGGCAGTTGACCATGCAGCGACTGAATCTTCCAGTTCTGCAGGGAAGGGGCGGCCGTCAGGATCTGCCTGCAGCGTTCAATCTCCGCCAGCCCCGGCAGGAAGACCAGAACACCGCTGCCCTGCGGTTGCTCGAGGGCGTGTTGCTCGATGGCGCGCAGCACCTGCTTTGGCAGGGGTTCGTCCGGCCGTGGTGGTTGGTGGTGGGTGTCCACCGGGTAACAGCGGCCCGGGCTTTCCAGCACCTTTGCTTCGGGCAGCCGTTCCCTCAGATCGGATAGATCCAGCGTGGCTGACATCAAGATCACGGCGAGATCTGGATTCAGCAGAGGCCTCGCCTCGCGCAGCAAGGCGAGGGATAGGTCCGCGTCCCGCCCCCGCTCATGAAATTCATCGAAGATCACGCACCCCACCCCATCGAGCGAGGGATCGCTCTGCAAGCGCCGCAGGAAGAGGCCGTCGGTGATCACCTCCACCTGGGTGCGATTGGATCGCTTCTGTTCCCCGCGCACGGCATAACCGATGCGCGCGCCGATGTCTTCTCCAAGGCTCTCGGCAAGACGGGCGGCGGCCGCTTTGGTGGCCAGTCGCCGCGGCTCGATCATCCAGATTTTCTGATGCTCTTCAAGAACGCTCTGGCCTTCCGTCAGGGCTCCAATCAGCGCCAGGGGGACCCGTGTGGTCTTGCCCGCCCCGGGCGGTGCCTGGAGCAGAACCGTTTCCCCTGGGCGGACCGCAGAACAGATCTGCTCCAACAGGGCGTCGATCGGGAACTGGCTCAACGCGGTGTTGCCGCTCGATTCACGGGATGAGATTCATCAGGCCGAACAGCACCAGGCTGCTGATGGCGCCGACGGCCGCCAACAGCCGCACCAGCGGGCCGATGGAAACGACAAGGGAGGCCATGAAGACTTTCTTAAAGGCCGGATTAATTCCGGTCTAGCCCCCTTGTCAGTGGCATTGCTGCATTCATTCGCACGCCTTTACAGAAAACCCGTGCCGGATCAGCGCACGTGGCGGGTCCCATCCACGGGGTGGTACTCCTCGCCGGTGAGTTCTTCAAACACGATGGCCGGGAGACCGGTTTCGAACATGGTCTGCAGGGCTTCCTTGAGATAAGGATTCCAGCCTCCGGTGCTTACCTGGCCGTGGCGGACGGTCCAGTCCCAGGTGCCCTGAAGGTCGCGGGGGATCCGGCCTTCCCGGTCACGACGGGCCACCAGATCAAGAGATTCCACAAGTCCCACGGTGATGGGGTCTTTGCCGTAGGCCGGAGTCAGGCTCAATTCCAGGCGGACGGGGTCTTCCTTCATCAGCCGAAGCCGAAACCGTGGGGGCAGCTTGAGGCCTTTGATGACCGCGGCAACGATGCGTGTTCTCTGATCCACTCAGGCGACCCCTGTCGACTTCAAGCGCCCAATTTATTCAGTGCCGGGTCCCGCGGCCGTCGAGGCTTCGTCATCGTCACCGCCGAAGCGCACCGTCAGCAGGGCCTCTTCCGTGATCCGTCCCTCGCTGTCCAGAAGTTCTGGGTGGACGGTGACCTGGCCTGTGCGGTCGTTCGGAGCGTTGCTGGGCGCGCTGTTGATCGGACCGCTGGCAGCGCGGAAACCCTTGCTCATCACGCGGAAGGCCTGCCACAACAGGGCCACGAACAGCGCTCCGTAAATGAGGGGAAACAGCGAACCGAGCATGACCCTCCGACCCAGCTGAATATCTGCATTCTCACGCTATCGGGACCCCGGTCGCATGTGGTCACAGCTTTGACACGGAACTTGGCTGTTTTCGGATCTGCTCTACGTAGCGTCGAGGCAGCCGATCGCCCTGAAGCTGTGGTGAACTCCCCGTCCCGCTCGCTGGTCGCCTCTGCTCTGGCGGGGGGATTGCTGGTGGCCGGCGTGTCGTTGCTTCCCTTGATCGTTGGCTCTCAGCAAGCCGTGGCGCGCCCGGAGATCCGTCGCGGCTCGTTTGTGCCTGCCGCTGTAAAGCGCAGTGGTCCGGCAGTGGTCAGCTTGGAGACGGCGCGGACCGTCAATCAGTCCAGTGTTGCGGGTGTGCCGCCGGCCCTGATGCAGGACCCTTTGTTTCGCCACTTCTTCGGCATCCCACGCGCCACAGCTCCGCGCTCCAGGGTGCAGCGTGGCCAAGGCAGTGGAGTGATCTTCGATGCCAAGGGCCTGTTGCTCACCAATGCCCATGTGGTGGAGGGGGCGGATCAACTCACCGTGGACCTCTCCGATGGCAGGAGGGTGCCTGCCCGAGTGGTGGGCAAAGACAGCCTCACCGATCTCGCGGTGGTGCGCCTGGAGGGCTCCGGGCCCTGGCCAGTCGCGGACCTGGGGGATTCCGACCGGCTCAGCGTGGGCGACTGGGCGATTGCCGTGGGCAATCCCTTTGGCCTGGAGAGCACGGTGACTCTGGGAATCATCAGCAACCTCAACCGCAACGTTGCTCAGCTGGGAATTTCCGGCAAACGTCTTGACCTGATTCAGACCGACGCGGCGATCAATCCTGGTAATTCGGGCGGGCCACTGCTCAATGCCGACGGTGAGGTGATCGGCATCAATACCTTGGTGCGATCAGGGCCTGGGGCAGGTCTGGGTTTTGCCATTCCGATCAATCGGGCTCGAACCATTGCCCAGCAGCTGGTGGCCAGCGGCAAGGCCCGTCATCCGGTGATCGGCATCCGTCTGTCTCCGGTGCCCCGGCCCACCC
>NZ_JAKUHJ010000020.1:0-22125 GCF_023630635.1 Synechococcus sp. MU1651 | reverse complement strand
GCCGGGAGCAGGGCCGGGAGCAGGGCCGGGAGCAGGGCCAGTAGCGTGATTTGCCATTACGAATTCAGAGAGTAATTTTTTTGTAGCAAGAGCTCAAAACTCTGGGAGCGACCCGAAAACCAAACAAATAATTCAAAGCCAGCTGAAAGGGGGGGGATAACAGCACCAGTTCCTGACAAAGCTTTCAAGACCAGGCTTTAGCCTTGGCGGCTCTGAATGATCAGCTGTGTCCCTGCGCTTCACCAACAGCCTCACCAGCCGCACCGAAGCGTTCGAGCCCCTCACCGCGGGCAAAGCAAGCATTTATTGCTGCGGCGTGACGGTCTACGACCTCTGCCACCTGGGCCATGCCCGCAGCTACATCAACTGGGATGTTCTGCGCCGTTATCTGATCTGGCGCGGGTACAACGTCACCTACGTCCAGAACTACACCGACATCGACGACAAGATCCTCAACCGCGCCAATGAGGAGGGCATCACGATGCAGGCGGTGAGCGACCGCAATATCGAAGCGTTCGAGGTCGACATGGGGCGTCTAAATATTCTGCCGGCCGACCGAATGCCTCGGGCCACCGGCTGCATCGAAGGCATCCAGACACTGATCAGCGAACTGGAATCCAAAGGAGCCGCCTACAGCTCAGACGGTGATGTCTACTTCGACATTTCGAAGGCCAAGAACTACGGCAAGCTCAGCGGCCGCGACCCCAACGACCAGCAGCAAGGAGCCAGCGGTCGAACCGCTGATGGAGAGGAAAGCCGCAAGCGTCATCCCTTTGATTTCGCCCTGTGGAAGGGGGCCAAAGCCGGAGAACCCAGCTGGGAATCCCCCTGGGGGCCAGGCCGCCCGGGCTGGCACATCGAATGCTCAGCGATGGTGCGCCAGGAACTGGGGCAAACCATTGACATTCACCTCGGTGGCGGAGATCTGGTGTTCCCGCACCACGAAAACGAGATTGCTCAATCGGAAACCGCCAACGGCACAACCCTGGCGAAGCTATGGATGCACAACGGCATGGTCAATGTCGGTGGCACCAAGATGTCCAAATCGCTCGGCAACTTCACCACCATCCGCGCCTTGCTGGACAGTGGAATCTCGCCGATGACCCTGCGCCTGTTTGTGCTGCAGGCCCACTACCGCAAACCCCTTGATTTCACCGCCGAGGCCCTTGAGGCCGCAGCCACCGGCTGGAAGGGTCTGAATGCAGCCCTGAGCCTTGGCGATCGCCACGGCGCGAGTCTCGGCTGGAGCACGGCCGCACCGCTCACAGAGGGCGCCATCACGGCCGATGGAGGTCCAGTCGACACCGCTCTGGTGGAGCTCGAACAACGCTTCATCAGCGCCATGGACGATGACCTGAACAGCTCGGGCGGACTGGCCGTGCTGTTCGATCTGGCCAAGCCCCTGCGGGCCCTCGCCAATCGGCTGGAACGGGGGGATGACGCCGCCCTGCCTGAGCCGGAGTTGAAGGATCTGGAGGGGCGTTGGCAGCTGCTGCGACACCTGGGGGCGGTGCTGGGACTGCGCTCAGAAGCGGAAGCCGCCACCAGCCTCGACGACGGCGCCATTGATGCAGCCATTGCGGCGCGCAAGGCAGCCAAAGCAGCGAAGGATTACGCCGAGGCCGACCGGATCCGGGGAGAGCTCGCCGCCCAAGGGGTGGAGCTGATCGACAAACCCGGCGGGGTGACGGAGTGGATCCGCGCCTGATCCCGGCAGACTGAACCCCGATCCTGTTGCTCCCCATGCTCTGGCTGAAGAAGCTGAACTTCATGGAAACCGCCAAGCTCGAGATGGAGCTGATGAAGGCCCTTGATGCCGGCGAGGATCTTGAGGCGAAGCTCACGACTCAGAAGCAACTGGCCGCGTCCACGGGCGATGCGGAGCAAGCCTGGAAAGCAGAGGTGTGGGACAAGATGCTGCAGAGGATTCGCAAGATGGAATCCATGCTCAATTCCTCGGATCAGCCGTAGGCACTCGCCAGGTGAATCCCCTCAGCTGGGGATCAGATCAATCACGCTGATCACCAGACCAACGGCGATCACTGGCGGCGAAATCCAGCGCAGCATCACCAGCAGAAAGCGCTGCAGCCAGATCGGGCTCCCCGAATGGCTGAGCTCCTCCTGAAAACGGGCGGGAAGCACCCAACCCAGCAACAGGGCCAGGAGCAAGCCCCCCAGAATCAGCAGCAGGCCCCCGAACACGGAATCCATCCAGCCGAGAACCTCCATGGAGGTGGCCGCTGGAAGACCGGCCACAAAGATCAACGCCGCGGACACCCAGACGGCCCGGGAGCGGCTCCACCCCAGGCGATCGATCAAACAGGCCACCGGCACCTCCAACAGCGACACCGCTGAGGTGATCGCTGCAATCAGGGCCAGAGCAAAAAAGAGCACCGCCACCAGCTGACCTGTGGCGCCCAGCGAGCCCAGGCCCGTGGGCAGCGCGATGAAGATCGTGCCCAGGGTGGAGCCACTGATCACATCCTGGAGGCCAAAGCTCATCACCACGGGGAAGGTGACCATGCCGGCCAGCAAGCCCACAGCGGTGTCCATCCCCACCACCGCCACGGCTTCCCGCGGCAGGTGGGCGCGCCGGCTCAGGTAGGCCGAATAGGCCAGGATGCAGCCGATGCCCGTGCCAATCGAGAAGAAGGCCTGGGTGAAGGCATTGCGAATCGTGGTGGGGTCCTGCAGCTGGCTGTTGTCCCAGCGGAGCAGGAAGGTGCGATAGCGCTCCGAGGCCCCATCAAGACCAGCGGCCCATACGGCAAGGCCAATCAGCAGCACAAACAACAGCGGCAGCCCCCATCGGGACAACCGCTCAATGCCTCCGCGCACGCCGGCCGCCACCACAGCAGCAGTCGCCACCAGGCTGAGCAGCTGGCCGATCAAGGCGGAGCGGCCGCCACTGAGGCCTGCGAAAAAGGCTTCCGCTGAAGCGATATCCGCCGGGAGCCCCTGGGTGAGGGTCTGCACCAGGGTGGCCCCGGTCCAGCCCATCAACACGGCATAGAAGGCCAGGATTCCACTGGCCGCCAGCACGAACAGCCAGCCCATCGGCTGCCAACGGCGACCGGCGGCCGCCACTGGCGCGAGCAGGGGGCTTTGGCCGGTGCTGCGCCCCAGCACCATTTCGCCCACCAGCACCGGCAGGCAGACCAACAGCACAATCACCACGTAGAGCAGCAGGAAGGCGCCGCCACCTCCCTGGGAGGCGCGGTAGGCAAAGCCCCAGAGATTGCCCAGACCCACGGCACTGCCCGCAGCTGCAAGTACAAACCCCAGGCCCGATCGCCACTGTTCCTTCGCCATGCGCTCTCCACAAGCTGTCCGCCAGCTTGCCAGCGTTCAACGGTCCTGGTGGGAGACTTGTCGCAACTGCCGGAACAGCATGAAAGCCATCAGCGTGCTGGGATCCACCGGTTCGATCGGCACCCAGACCCTCCAGATCGCTGAGGAGTTTCCAGAGCAGTTCCGCGTTGTGGCCCTCACGGCCGGCCGCAACCTGAAGCTTTTGGTTGACCAAGTTCAGCGGCATCGCCCTGAGGTGGTGGCCCTGGCCGATGCCGATCTCCTGCCCGAACTGCAGGAGCGTCTGCAGGATGCCGGCGTCACAGGCGCTGATGCACCCCAGCTGGTGGGAGGTGCTGATGGTCTCAACGTTGCTGCCGCCTGGGACAGCGCCGACCTGGTGGTGACGGGCATTGTTGGTTGCGCCGGTCTGTTGCCGACCCTGGCGGCGATCCGCGCCGGCAAAGACCTGGCTCTGGCGAACAAGGAAACGCTGATTGCAGCCGGCCCCGTGGTGCTGCCGGAGCTGAAGAAGAGCGGCAGCCGTCTGCTGCCGGCGGATTCGGAGCACTCAGCAATTTTCCAGTGCCTGCAGGGAACCCCCTGGGCTGAAAACGCACGCCTCTCCACCGGCGTGCCCACACCGGGGCTGCGCCGGATTCAGCTCACAGCCTCCGGCGGCGCCTTCCGTGACTGGACGGCCGCCGACCTTGAAAAGGCCACCGTGGCCGATGCCACCAGTCACCCCAACTGGAGCATGGGCCGCAAGATCACCGTGGATTCCGCCTCCTTGATGAACAAGGGGCTGGAGGTGATCGAAGCCCATTACCTGTTCGGCCTGGATTACGACCACATCGAGATCGTGATCCATCCGCAGAGCATCATCCATTCGATGATCGAACTGGCGGATTCCTCCGTGCTGGCCCAACTGGGCTGGCCCGACATGAAGCTGCCGATCCTCTACTGCCTCAGCTGGCCCTCTCGCCTGGAGACGCCATGGCGGCGACTGGATCTCACGGAAGTGGGTCAGCTCAGCTTCCGGGCCCCCGATCCCGCCAAGTACCCCTGCATGGAGCTGGCCTACGCCGCCGGACGCGCCGGCGGCACCATGCCTGCGGTGATGAATGCTGCCAACGAGGAAGCCGTGGCGCAGTTCCTCGAGGAGAAGATTCATTTCCTCGACATCCCAGCCGTGATCGAGGCCGCCTGCGAGCGTCATAAACCCGATCTGATGGCCCAACCCCAGTTGGACGACGTGCTGCGGGTGGATCAGTGGGCGCGAACCGCCGTGCGGGAACAGGTGAACCGCGGCGTGACCCGTTTGCCCATGGGAGCGCTCGCCGCTTAGGCATGCAACGGGTCAGCCATCACCTCCTTCTCTGCGCAACCGCCACCAAAGCCAAATGCTGCGATTCAGCGCTTGGGGCACAAACCTGGAATGAACTGAAGAGCGTTGTTCGCGAACTGAATCTCGAAAAAACGGAACGCCCGGAGGGAATTGTTCTGCGCAGCAAAGCCGATTGCCTCAGAGTATGCGAACGAGGGCCGATTCTTCTGGTCTGGCCAGACGGAATTTGGTACGCCGACGTTTCGCCTGATCGCGTCAAAAGAATCATCGAACAACACATCATCGGCCAACAACCCGTTGAAGAATGGATTCTCAAAAGAACACCATTCGAGACAACCAGTGGCGCCCCTTCAGACGAAATTTGATCCCAAATCAATCCAGCAAAGCATTAGCGAAAGGCTCAATTTGCACCCAAGAGAAGTAACTCTGAGCAAAAGGAACTTGAAATCCAGCCGGAATTCCAAACAACGAAATCCGAACAATTGCCATGGAGATCTTGAGCACCATGCGCCCACAGGTCGCAGCCCAGGCAATTATGATGAAAACCTTAAGCGCCAACAGATGGGCGCTTGTCTTGAGGCTTCCATTTGGCATTTGCAACAGCGAACCGACCCGCAAATCCAGCCCCTGAAGACAGCGCTGAATCAATCTTCTACCCGAGCAAGGCTGAGCTGCTCAGCGCCTTGCCAGCAGAGCTCTCCAAGCTGAGCCCAGCGAAGTCGTGGGCGAGTCTGGCCATGTCTGCTGGGCTTTCGCTTCTGGCCGTCGGCCTGGGAACCCTTCTTCCGATTTCGGCAGCCGCCATCCCCCTCTGGCTCCTCTACGGCGTGATCACCGGCACCATCGCGATGGGCTGCTGGGTGATCGCCCATGAGTGCGGCCATCACGCCTTCCACCCCAACCGCCGGGTTGAAGGCGTTGTGGGCTTTGTGCTGCACAGCATTTTGCTGGTGCCGTACTACAGCTGGGGCCACAGCCATGCGGTGCACCACGCCCACTGCAATCACCTGGAACAGGGAGAAACCCATGTTCCGCCGCGCGCAACGTCACCGATGGGACGAACCACCGAACAGCTCAAGCAGAGGTTGAATCCCACCGTCTTCGGGATCATTTCTCTGTTCAATCACCTCGTGATTGGCTGGCAGCTTTATCTCTTCCTGGGCGCCACCGGCGGCGAAGACTACGACTCCCCCACCTCTCATTTCTGGAATCGCAAGCGCAATTTCAACGGCAAACGCCGTCTTTTCCCGCAGTCATTCGGCAAGTGGATGCTGCGATCCAACCTGGGATTGCTCGCCATGGTTGCCCTGTTGTTCATCGCCGCAGTGCAGTTTTCCCTGCTCCGTGTGCTGTGCGTCTACGGCCTGCCCTACCTGGTGATCAACATGTGGCTGACCACCTACACCTGGCTGCAGCACACCAACACCGATATCCCTCACTTCTCCAACGAAACCTGGACGTGGTCGAAGGGAGCCCTGCAAACGGTTGATCGTCCCTACGGGCCCATCCTCAACCTGCTGCACCATGGAATCGGTTCAACCCACGTGTGCCATCACGTGAATTCATCGATTCCGCATTACAACGCCTGGCGTGGAACCCAACTGCTGAGGCAGAGGTTTCCTGAGCTGGTGCGCTACGACTCCACACCCATCCATAAGGCGCTGTGGAGGATCGCCACACGCTGCGGTGGTGCTGTGTACCAGAACCCCAGCGATCGGGCCTTCTACTACTGAAGCGCGAGGGACCCACAACAAGTGGGGATCACGGCTTAGCCAGCAACAACGTCCCTGAGCCAGGCCGCCGCCAGCTGGTCGCCCCAGCAGCCGTCGCGGCCATGGAAGCCGTTATGCCCTCCCTGTGGCGTGAACAAGGTGCGAATCGCAGCCTCCGGCGGCAGCGCTTCTGCGAGATCCATTGCAGAGGAAGCAGGAACCCAGGGATCATCCAGGGCCTGCAGCAGCAAGGTGGGCGGCATCGCTTTGCAGGCGGGCACCAGATGCTGCAGGGGTGAAGCCTCGCGGTAGTAGGCCTCCACATCCGCAAACCCCCAGCGGGGAGCCGTCACGGCACTGTCGAACTCACGAATCGAACGGGGGGGCGTCGCCTGCAGCTTGGCTTCCTCGTCGGAGCTCACCCCAAAGGGATCTGCCAGGGTCTGACGCACCAACCGCTTGAGCAGCCAGCGTTGGTAGACCCGATTGCGCGGTCGCTCGATCGAGGCGCTGCAGGCCGCCAGATCCAGGGGACTGCTGGCACAGAAGAGGCCATCAAGCACGCCGGGGGAAGCCAGAGCGGCGTTGAGCAGCATCGTGCCGCCCAGGGAGATGCCTGCCCCCAGCAGTGGGCGACCCGCCGCCAAGCTTCGGGCCCAGGCAATCACCGGCAGCAGATCGCTGTTGCAGCGTGCTGCATAGGTGCCACCCGCAAGGTGGCGGCCTGGATCAGCACCGCGCAGGTTGAGGCGCAGCACCGCAAAACCGGCGGCCTGGAGCGCCACACCCATCCGCCTCAGGCCCTCCCGAGAACTGGATCCCCCCAGGCCATGGAGCAGCAAAACCAGGCCCTTGGGGTCTCCTTGCGGCTGATCGAGCAGGGCCAGCAACGACCCGGCCGCCGCCGCTCCACTGGGCAGGGCTGGCACGGGAATTTCAATCGGAACCCCTTGATCGTGGGGAAGATCCACCTCGCGCAGGGTGTCGCGCAGGGTTTGCAGGTCGCCACCGATCCAGGGCCAGCGCTGCTCAAACGACGGAACCCCCAACCGCTCCCGCAGCTGGGGGTTATCCACGCCGCGGGCCATCACTTCTTGCCCAGTCCCAGATCCTTGAGTTCCACCAGGAGATCGCCGAGCACCTTCTTGGCATCGCCGAACAGCATCGAGGTGTTGGCCAGCTCGAACAGATCGTTCTTGATGCCGGAGTAGCCAGCGCTCATGCCCCGTTTCACCACGAACACCGTGCGGGCGTCCTGCACATCCAGAACGGGCATGCCGTAGAGCGGCGAATTGGGGTCGTTCTTGGCCTGGGGATTGACCACATCATTGGCACCCAGCACCAACACCACGTCGGTGGCGGGGAACTCTGGATTGATCTGATCCATCTCCTGCAGCTGCTCGTAGGGCACATCGGCCTCAGCCAGGAGCACGTTCATGTGACCCGGCATACGACCGGCCACCGGGTGAATGGCATAGGCCACATCGATACCAGCGCTCTCCAGCACCCGCGTCACTTCCCTGAGCGTGTGTTGGGCCTGAGCCACGGCCAAGCCATAGCCCGGAACAATCACCACCCGTTCAGCGGCCTCGAGGGTGAGGGCGCATTCCTCAACACTGCAGCTGGTGATGTTGGTGTATTCACCGCCGCCACCGCCTGCAGCGGTCGTGGCACCCAGGGCGCCACCGAACAGCACAGACACCAGGGAACGGTTCATGCCGTTGCACATCACCTGGGTGAGGATCAGGCCAGCAGCACCAACCATGGCGCCGGCCACGATCAGCAACTGGCTGCCCACCACGAAACCGGCAGCGGCAGCAGCCACACCGGAATAGCTGTTCAGCAGGGAGATCACCACGGGCATGTCGGCGCCGCCGATCGGCAGCGTCACCCCGATTCCCAGCAGGCCGGAGGCCACCACCAGCAGCCAGAGGCCCGTGCTCGAATCAGCGTTGCGCAGCATCTCAACGGCACCCACCAGGGATGCCACCGCCAGCGCGATGTTCACGGCATGGCGCGCCTTGCTCTGCATCCAGGCCGGCGTGGACAGCCAACCCTGCAACTTCGCCATGGCCACGATCGAGCCGGTGAAGGTGATCGCACCCACAAACACGGAGACAACGATCGACACCACGGCCACGGGGCCTGCCGCATCGAGGGCCGCCGGGTAAAGCGCAGCAGCCAGAGCCACCAGCAGTGACGACATGCCACCGCAGCCGTTGAAGAGGGCGACCGTCTCCGGCATCGAGGTCATCGGCACCCGCTGGGCGGTGATGGCGCCGAGCACACCACCCACCAACGTTCCGGCGATGATCCAGGTCCAGGCGGCGATGCTGATGCCGCTGGTGCCGAGGTAGTTGATCAGCAGACCCAGCACCGCAAGGCCCATGGCCACAGCGGCCAGCTGGTTGGCGCCCCTGGCGGAACGCACCTTGGAGAGACCTTTGATGCCGAGAGCCAGCAGCAGAACCGCAACCAGCTCGATCGCGTATTTGAGAAGGTCAGACATCAGCGGTTCTCCTTGCGAGCAGGCTTGCGGCTGAACATGGCCAGCATGCGATCGGTCACGAGGAAGCCCCCGATCACGTTGAACAGGGCAAAGCCCAGCGAGACGGAACCGAGCAGCAACAGCACGGTGTTGTCGCCGGCTTTGATAATGGCGGTGAGTGCTGCCAACACGGTGATGCCCGAAATGGCATTGGCACCACTCATCAAGGGAGTGTGCAGGGTGGGGGGAACCTTGCCGATCAGCTCCAGCCCAAGCAGGCTGCCGAGCAGGAGAACCCAGAGGAATTCAACAAACATCAGTTGGCACCTGGGGTAAGGACATCGCCACGACGGATGGTGCCGTCCTGGGCGATCAGACAGCCGGCGATCAGTTCATCCTCGGGATCAAGGCTGAGGACGCCGTCCTTCAGGGTGGGCTCCAACAGAGCCACGAGGTTGCGGGAGTAGAGCGCACTGGCGTGATTGGGAACGCTGCAGGGCAGGTCGTTACCACCGATCAGCTTCACACCTTTGCGATCCACGGTCTGACCAGGAACGGTGTCGGCACAGTTGCCGCCCTGGGCCACGGCCAGATCCACTACCACCGCACCAGGGCGCATCCGATCGAGCATGTCTTCGCTGATCAGACGCGGAGCGCGGCGGCCAGGCACCTGGGCGGTGCAGATGGCCACGTCGGCCTCCGCCAGCTGATCCGACAGCTGCTGACGCTGGGCCGCCAGGAAGGCGTCGGAGGCCTGTTTGGCATAGCCACCGGATTCCGAAGGCTTGTCCTCCATCTCGGGGGGCTCAATGAAGCGGGCGCCGAGGGATTCCACCTGCTCCTTCACCGCAGGTCTGATGTCACTGACGTACACCACAGCACCCAGACGGCGCGCTGTGGCCACGGCCTGAAGGCCGGCCACACCGGCTCCAAGAATCACCACCTTGGCCGGCTGAACGGTGCCCGCCGCCGTCATCAGCATCGGGAAGTAACGGTCCAGCGCGGCGGAGGCCAGCAGCACCGACTTGTAACCCGCGATGTTGGCCTGGGAGGAGAGCGCATCGGCGGACTGCGCCCGGCTGATCCGGGGCAACAGCTCGAGCGCCATGGCTGAAAGGCCGCTGCGCTTCAGGGCGGCGGTCAGCTCTTCGTTGGCGTAGGGGGACAGCAGACCCACCACCAGCGCTCCCTGGCGCAGGCGGGCCAGGGTGGCTGCGCTCGGCGATTGAACGCAGAGAAGAACGTCGGCCTGACTCCAGGCCGATGTGTCTCCCGTCTCAATGAGATCTGCGCCCTGCTCGGCGTAGGCCTCATCGAGGTATCCGGAGGGGGTACCGGCTCCGCATTCGACTGCGACGCTGCAGCCCAACGAGATGAATTTTTTGACCGTGTCCGGCGTTGCCGCGACCCGGGTTTCTCCCGGTGTCGACTCCACCGGTATCAGAAGTCTGGGCAAGGCGAACACAACCACCGACCCAAGCGAGGTTACGAGGTCGCCTTCTCCCGATCAGGAACCTTCCTGAAGAAAGGCCCTCAGTTCTGTCGCTCTTGCTACGTGAAGTGCACCCTCTGTGCTCCCCATGGGTCTCAGCGCAATCGAGTGTCCGGACGGCCTCTGCCACAGCCACCACGGTGGCCATGCCGTTGAACGGGAAACCATGCAGTCCACCCTCCAGTTGCACGGCAAAGACTGGTGTGAACGGCTGGCGGAGCGGATTTATGAAATCTCCGTCGACACCTTTTCGCAAAGCGTGATGCCAAGCCTGCACACGGCCGGCTGGCAGCGACGCCATCTCGACTGGGAGTTCAAGCTCAACGACGGCGAGAGCGAACCCGATCGCACCCTGGTGGACGGGATGATCAACGCCACGGAAAGCTTCCTGCGCAGCAGCGAGGTGCACCACCTGTTCATCCAGGAACTCGTGCAGGGCACCTTCGCGGAGGCCGAAAACGACGACCTGCGCATTCAGGCGGTGCGCACCTTGGTGGAGACCGAGATCGTGGCGATGCTTGAGGAGCACAAAGAGGAGCTGCTGGATCGGCTCGCTCAGCAGCTGCTGGACACCGCCAAGGGGGATTTCACGGCAGCTCGCTCCGCCTCGGAGGAGGCCTTGAAGGAAGTGGAGCACCTGGTGGTCAACCACGCCGAAGCGCTCTGAAGCAGGCGCTCTAAAGCAAGCGCTGATAATCCAAGACGTGCTGCCGGATCAGACGATCGGCAGCACTTCCTGTTCGAGGCCGGCGGCCCCGTTCACCTCTCCGCGGCGGTGCAGGACGCGGGCCCGAAGAATCAACGGATCGATGTCGCATTCGAGTTGCCAGCAGCCATCGAGCTGGTCGCGCTGCTGATCGAGGGGGCTGCTGAAGAAACGACGTTGGGCCATGGCGATGGGCGGGACCCGATCCCGATGGAGCTGATGGCCGGACGGTAGAGATGCCACGGCGCAAAGGAATGGTTAAAAAGACTCATCTTCCCGGGAGGTGATATCTCAGCCGTCAGCTTCAACCTCCCGGCCAGGCAAACCACGAACGAGGCCCAGGCACGCCAGGTTCAGCAAAAGCAGGTTCAACCAAGACACGTTCAACCAAGGCAGTGGCAGCAACAGCTGATTCAGCTGCTGCGGCGCAGGCTCGAGCTCGAGGGCAGCAGCCGCGACCTGCTGGTGTTTGCCGGCCCCGGGGCAGGCAAAACCCTCGGAGCGTTGCTGGGATTCCGCGCCATGCGTGATCAAGGCCGACTGGACCATTTCCTGGTCTTCTGCCACCGGACCTCAATCCTCAATCAGTGGAAATCCGCCGCGGCGCGTCTTGGCTTGCGGCTGGAGGAGTGGCCCTGCCCGCCGGAGCAAAGCCAGGACGCCGATGGCTTGCTGGTGACCTATCAGGGGGCCGGTCGCCAGCGCGAGGCTCTGGGGGCACGGCTCGAGCAATGGGGCCTGAGCGCCTGCATGGCGATCGCCGATGAGGCCCACCATCTCGGCGTTGATCCCGACGAACCGGATGCCACCGCCTGGGGGCAGACCTTTCTGGAGCTGACAGGCAGCGTGCGGCTGCGCCTGGGGCTCACGGGCACCCCCTTTCGTGCCGACAACCTGGCGTTCTGCGCCGCCCGGCGCATGCGGGTGCGGCTCGATGACGGCGGTTGGGTTGAGCAGATCCAACCGGATCTCTGCGTTGAACCCAGGGACTTGATCGCCGCAGGGGATGTGCGCCCCCTGGAGTTCCGTTTTCAGGACGGCTGGGTGGAACACAGCCGCGAAGGCCAACCCGACCGCGACGTTTCCCCCCTCTCGGCGGAGCAACGGGAAAGCTGGCGCGCGCGAAACCTGCGGCGCGCCATTCGCCTGGCCGACAGCAGCAGCATTGGCCAGCAGGTGCTGCTGCGCGCCCAGCAGAAGCTGAACCAGTTGCGTGAGCGACAACCGCAGGCTGCTGGTCTTGTGATCGCCCGCGACATCAGCCACGCCGAAGCCATCAGCCGGGTGTTGATGGACGACGGCAACCGGGTGGAGTTGATCCATTCCCAGAGCCCACAAGCCACGGAGCGCTTGAACGCCTTCCAAAGCGGTGACGCCGATTGGCTGGTGAGCATCGACATGTGCGCGGAGGGCTTTGATGCGCCACGTCTGCGGGTGGTGGCCTACCTGACCACCGTGGTGACTCGGAGCCGGTTTGTGCAGGGCATCACCCGGGCTGTGCGGATGACGCCTGAACTGGCCGCCCGTGAAGCCATTCCCAGGGAAGCCTCCTACGTCTTTGCTCCAGCAGACCCACTGCTGATGGAGTACGCCCGCTCATGGTCGGTGGCTGAGCCCTACGTGCTGCGGCCTCAGGAGCAGGAGGCCGAAGACGAGCAGCCGGGGGTTGGCGCCTGGCGCGGACCGAGCCTTCCCCTGGAAGCGGTGGAGGACGGAGCCGGCGCTGTGATCCGGCTGAAAACGCCCGAATTGCCCGCTTTTTTGCAGCGCTGAGCACAGCATTGGCCAGAGGAAAATGCGAATTTGTGCAAATGGAGGGCTGAAAGGGACCCCCGATCCGCCAACCTGATCAACATCGAGGAGACAGTCATGGACGCCGCAATGGAACGCCGGATCGTCGTTGCAACGGGCTGGGCATCCACGCGCATCGCAGTCCTGGACAAGGAAGAGCGCTATGAAGACAGTTATGCGATAACGCAAGAATTCTGCGAATGGATCACATGCATCGGCGAAAACGTGGAGATGCTTGAGGCCAATGTTTTGGCAGCTCCGCTCAACCCGAGCAAACGGCGTCCAATTCACGACCCCAGCTCCAACGACTCACAAGTTGAAATCTGAAGTTTTTCTTAAATTATTCTAAATCTCATTCATTCATTTCCAAGCCTTCGCTCACGTCGGCTTCCAGCAGGGCTTTAGATTTAACTCATAGTCAGTTCGCTTAAGAGGTGGGTCAAGCCGGTACGGATCACATCGAAAACCTGGTCATCGTTGGGTCAGGGCCAGCCGGGTACACAGCCGCCATCTACGCAGCACGGGCCAACCTTCAACCGCTGCTGATCACTGGGTTCCAACGCGGTGGCATCCCCGGTGGCCAGCTGATGACCACCACCCATGTGGAGAATTTTCCGGGCTTCCCTGATGGTGTGCTCGGGCCCGACCTGATGGACCTGATGAAGTCCCAGGCGGTGCGTTGGGGCACCCACCTGCTGGAAGCAGATGCGGACAGCATTGATCTGAGCTCCAAGCCCTACCGCATTGAGGTCGAGGGACAGACCATCCGCACCCACGCCCTGGTGATCGCCACCGGCGCCAGTGCCAACCGCCTCCAACTTCCCTCGGAGCAAACCTTCTGGAGCAAAGGCATCAGTGCCTGTGCGATCTGTGACGGCGCCACACCGCAGTTCCGCAATGAGGAACTCGCCGTGGTGGGCGGCGGCGACTCCGCCTGCGAGGAGGCGGTGTACCTCACCAAGTACGGAAGCCATGTGCATCTGGTGGTGCGCTCCGACAAACTCCGCGCCAGTGCCGCGATGGCTGATCGGGTGTTGGCCAACGACGCGATCACGGTGCACTGGAACAGTGAGATCGAGGACGTGAGCGGGGACGACTGGATGCAGTCGATGACCCTGCGCAATCGCATCGAGGCCAGTTCATCCACCATCGCCGTTAAGGGGCTCTTCTATGCCATCGGCCACACCCCCAACACCGATCTGCTTCAGGGGCAAATCGATCTGGACGACAAGGGTTACCTGACAACGCAACCCGGACGACCGGAAACGTCCATTGAAGGCGTCTTCGCGGCCGGCGATGTGGCCGATGCCGAATGGCGACAGGGCATCACCGCAGCTGGCAGCGGCTGCAAGGCGGCCTTGGCAGCGGAGCGCTGGCTGAGTCACCACAACCTGGCCACCCGGGTGCAGCGTGAGCAGGTGGAGCCAGCGGTGGCGGAACGTCCTGTGAATGTGGATGTCACCACGGAAGCCACCTACGACCCCCAAGGGCTTTGGCAGAAAGGGAGCTTTGCCCTGCGCAAGCTGTATCACGACAGCGCCAAGCCGCTGCTGGTGATTTACACCTCACCGAGTTGTGGACCTTGCCACGTGCTGAAACCCCAGTTGCAACGAGTGATTGAAGAACTGGATGGATCCGCCCAAGCCGTTGTGATCGACATCGAAGCCGATCAGGAGATCGCTGAACAGGCCGGAGTGAACGGCACACCCACGGTGCAGCTGTTCCACAACAAGGCCATGGTGAAGCAGTGGCGCGGCGTGAAGCAGCGCAGTGAATTCAAAGCTGCGATTGAAGCTTGCCTTCAGGCTGCTGCCTGAGGGCGACAGCCCTCAGCGGCGGCGCGGTCCACCGGGGCGGTTGCCGCCGGGACGCCCGCCGGGAGCACCGGCATTGCGCTCGCGGTAGGTGATGCGGCCGCGGGTGAGGTCGTAGGGGCTGATCTCCACCAGCACCTTGTCACCCGCGAGCAATTTGATCCGGAACTTGGTGAGCTTTCCAGCGGCTCTGCAGAGGCATTGATGGCCAGCAGGCTGCTCGAGGGTGACCAGATAGAACCCGTTGCCCTGTTCCTTCTCGATCACGCCCGAGGTTTCGATCATGCGCTGGTGGCCAGTTCTGTCTTGCTGCAGTCAGTTTAGAAGGCCACTTGCACCCCGCAGAGGCAACACAGCACTTAGGCTCCAACGCCGACACACATCCTCCTGCCGTGATTCTCCCCCCGTTGAGCCTGGATCTCGGCCTGCTGTTGATCTCCATTGGCGTGGTCAACCTATGGAGGATGCGCGAAAACGCAAGCTGACTTGACGACGCTGCTGCTGAATAAACCCTACGGGGTTTTGAGTCAATTCACGCCGGAGGAGGGAAGCCGCTGGCGTTGCCTGAGTGACTTTGTTGATGTGCCCCAGGTGTACGCCGCGGGTCGACTCGATGCCGACAGCGAAGGGTTGCTGATCCTCACCAGCAACGGCCGACTGCAACAGCGCCTCACCGACCCTCGAGTTGGCCACTGGCGCAGCTACTGGGCGCAGGTGGAAGGCACTCCCAACAACACTCAACTGCAACAGCTCTGCGATGGCGTTGTGGTTCAGGGGCGCCGCACCTTGCCGGCGAAAGCGCTCTGGCTTCAGGGCCAAGACCAGCCACAGTTGCCCGAACGAACACCTCCGATTCGTTATCGCGCTGCGATTCCCACCAGTTGGTTGCAGCTGTCCCTCACCGAGGGGCGCAACCGGCAGGTGCGCCGGATGACGGCGGCTGTTGGCCTGCCGACGTTGCGCCTGGTGCGTTGCTGCATCGATCTGATGGACAACGGACCACCGCTGGACCTCACGGACCTTCAACCCGGCAGTTGGCGTGCGGTGACCGCAGCTGAACAGGAACGGCTCAACCGCCTGATCAGCAGCAGCTCGAGCGCTGGTGCTCAGCGGGGAGGACATCAGCGGGGAGGGCACCGACGAGGGTGACCGCCCGGAATTCAATGCCCTCCACCACACGCCAGGGCTGCTCACTGCGATCGGCGTAGCGAACCTGCTCAAAGCCAAGAGCTTCGAATGCCTCGAGGAAGGCCTGCTCCTGCCAGGCGCCGCTGATGCAGCCGCTCCAGAGATCAGGGTCCTGCTGCAAACGCAGGGGCACCTCCTGATCGCAAACGATGTCGCTGATGGCAACGCGACCACCGGGGGCCAGCACCCGGCGAATGTTGCCCAGGAGCCTGTCGCGTGCCGACGGGTTCACGAGGTTGAGCACACAGTTGCTCAGCACCACATCGATCGAACCGTCAGCGATCAGGGGTTCACCCGTTGCCGTGGGGGCATCCAGGGCTTCGATGGCCCCATCAACAAAACGGACGTTGTCGAATCCCACAGCTGAAGCAACAACCGGGATGGCTTCACGCGACAAGGCCAGCATGTCGGCGTTGCGGTCCACACCGGTGACGCGGCCGGATGCCCCAACAATTTGGCTGCAGATGAAGGCGTTTTTGCCGCTGCCGCTGCCCAGGTCGAGCACGCGATCCCCCTGCTTCACCCAGCGGGTTGGGTCACCACAGCCGTAATCCCTCTCAACGACAGCATCAGGAATCACCTTGAGCAGGGCAGGGTCGAAGCCGACCGGGGTGCAAAGACAGGCTTCCTGCTCTTGGGCAGCAGCCCCATAGCGGGCTTCCACAGCCTGGGTTTGATCCAGAGACTGGGGCACTGGGGACGAACAACACGATTCCGCCATCAGCCGATCGCCTCCTGCAGCTCACGCACCACATTCCACTGGCCGTACCAGTAGTTGGCCTCAGCCCGTCGGTCGGGGTCCTCCACACCATCCACCGCGTCAGGGCCCACCGACTTCCACAGCTCATGGCCACAGACGCGGTTGAGGCCTTGTTCCGCCTCATCTGACAACAACTGCAGACGCCGCTGCAGATTTTTGAGCTGAGCGACAGCCATCAGAACTGGATCAATTGAGGCGATAGTACAAAAGAACCAAGAGGGATCAAGGTTCAGAAGGGCAGCTTTTTCTTCGCGTCCTTGTCGAGATCAGCCTCCATCTCGCGCAGGCGCTTCAGGATCGTGTCGTAGTACTCACCGATGTAGCCCTCCATATCCGTGGTCTCCGAGGCCTCAAGACCGAAAGCGGCGTAACTGTTCTGCATGGGGGCATCCAGGGTCTGACCGCTGCCGGTGACCTCAGCGAAAGCCAAACGCTCCGCCACGTTGACTGCGGGTTCAAAGAAGGACGCCACTCCCTGCATCAGGTTTATCAGGACGGGCTGCACACGAAACACGCGGGCTGTCTTGCCACTGCAGCGTTCACAGAGCTGCACCAGTTCGCCGGTGTTCCAGGCCTTGGGGCCAACGACCGGGTAGGTGCCACGCACAGTTTCTTCCCGCTCGAGTGCCGCGACGGCGAAGCGGGCCATGTCCTGGGTGTTCATGTAGGCAATGGCCGTGGGGCTGCCACTGACCCACACGGTCTGGCTCTCCAGAACAGGAATGGCGAACTGACTGATCACCCCCTGCATGAAGGCGGCGCCCTGCAGGATCGTGTAGTCGAAATCTGACGACTCCAGCAGCTTCTCCGTGCAGGCCTTGATGTCCATCAAGGGAACGTTGCGGTGCTGATGCGCGCCCAGCAGCGAGAGAAAGACAAAACGCTTCACCTCTGCCCGCTCACAGGCCCGGAGCAGATTGAGCTTTCCGTCCCAATCCGTTTCGTAGATGCTGCGGGGGTCGTTGGGGCGGCTGGTAGATGCATCGATCACGGCATCCATGCCCTCGAGGGCGTAATCGAGGCTGTCGGGCTCCAACAAGTCACCCCGGGTCAGCTCACAACCCCATTCCTGGAGAAAGGCAGCCTTGCGGGGGGTCCGCACCATGCAGCGCACCTGGTGACCGGCATCAAGGGCACGACGGGCAATCTGTCGTCCCAGGGTGCCGGTGCCACCCACCACAAGCACTTGCATCGGAGCCTTCCTCACGAAGGGTGGAGCCTAATGGCCCCAGTACCAAAGCGACTGCTTCAGTCGTCGCCCTGCAGTTTCAGCAGCAGAGCACCACCAGCGAGGCCGACGGGAATCAAGACCCAGAAGATCGCAGCAGTTCCAAAAATCTCAGCAGCCATGGTCTGGGCAAAGCGATCACCTGCCCATTTAAATCCCTTCCCCCCGCAGGCTGGCGCAGATCTGTAACAGCTGCGGTAGTTCCGCATCAGTTCGCACCTGGCCAGGCATGACGCCACTGGCACTGGCGCAATAACCCGCCGCCTGGAGCGCCTGCACCAATGGCTCAACAGCTGCTGGGCCGCCGATGCCCAGCCGTCGGGCCAACTCATCGGTGGGCCAGACCGTGGGGCGATCGCCGGGATCCGCCTGCAGGCGCTGCATCAATCGAAGGGTGGCGGAGCTGATCTGCTGACGCCCCAGCTGTTGAGCCTCGGCAATCAGCTGCTGCAACACCTTCGGCTCCTGCAAGGGACCGATCCACAGCGGGCCGCTGATGCTCCAGCGCCCCCGCCCAGCCACGCAATCACAGGCGGGCCAGCCGCTGAGCTTGAGCAGGGGCTGCACCCGCTGGGCTCCGCAGCATTCGCAACGGGCCACCAGCCCCAGCTTCTGTTCATCGCCCGCGGGGATTTGGCGCCGCAGGCGTAGGGCGAGGCGAAAGGTGCGGCCTTCACTGAAGCTGAACAGCGGCTGCAGTCCACGGCCGAGCATCCAGGCCTGCCGCGCCACCAGCCCGATCTGCTGCCGCAGGGCCATTTCCCAGCTGGAAGGATGGGCGCGAGCGGCAGCCCCAAGGCTGCGGATGGCGCCCGGCCGGTCATGGCCGGTGGGGGACCGACCATCCGTGGAGGCCAGAAACAACAGGCCGTCAAAGCGCAGAGCCTGAAGGGCCGGCTGGATTAGAGGCCCAGGAGCACCAAAGGCATCAAGGTCGATGAAATCGAACCAGTGGCGCTCAACAATCGAGCGGTGCAGCAGCAGGTCTGCAGCCTCAGCCGTGAGCCGGGTTGAACACCCCAGCCCCGCCGCATTGGCCTGGATCAGCGGCAGCCGGTCGGGATCCCCATCGTTGATCCAGAGCTCCGTTTCAACGGCCGGGTTGGCCAGCGCCTCCAACCCCCAGCGCAGGGCCCTAATCCCGCAACCGGCCATCAGATCAAGCCAGCGCAGGGGGCGCGTTGCGTGGAGGCTTTGGTGACGGGCCAGCAACACCGAAAGGTCCCGGGCCGGACGCGACTCAGGCCTGAAAAAGCCTGGGCCAAGGCTGAGCTGAGCCAAACCTTCGCGATAGTGATGATCGGTTGAGGTCAGAAGGGTGCCGCCTGCTGCTGTCCAGACTGCCGAGTGGGGTGTCCAGAGCACCTGGCAGTGGAGGAGCTGGCCCTGCCACTGGCGGGTCAGCGGCCCTGAAGCCGGCCCTGCCCTGCTGCTGTTGCACGGGTTCGGCGCCGCCAGCGGACACTGGCGCCACTGCGCGCCTCGCCTGGCTGACCAGGGCTGGCGGGTCTACAGCCTGGACCTGCTGGGTTTCGGCCAATCCGCCCAGCCGGCGCGGCCGATGGACAACCGGCTCTGGGCCCTGCAGGTGTGCGCCTTCCTCGACCAGGTGGTGCAAGGGCCAGCGGTGGTGATCGGCAATTCCCTGGGGGGCCTGACCGCACTCACCGCGGCGGTGCTGGCGCCGAACCGGGTGCGGGCGGTGGTCGCCGCGCCCCTGCCGGACCCTGCCCTGATTCAACCGCTGCCGAAACGACGGGCGCCCTGGCGGCGGCGTTGGCAGCGGCGCCTGCTCGCCCTGGTGCTGCACGTGCTCCCACTTGAACTTGTGGTGCCCTTGATCGCGCGCACGGGCCTGCTCAAAGCCGGGCTTCAGGGGGCCTACTGTCAGTCGATCCAATCCGACCCGGAGCTGCTGCAGCTGATCGCCCGTCCTGCCCGGCGCCCCACAGCAGCCCGGGCCCTGCGGGGCATGAGCCTGGGGATGGCCAACCGTCCCCGAGGCGCCACCGCCCCAGCCCTGCTCGAGCAACTGCGGGGGCCCATGCTGCTGATCTGGGGCCGTCAGGATCGATTTGTGCCCCTGGCCATCGGGGAATCCGTGGCCGCCAGCCACCCAGAACTCGAGCTGAAGGTGCTGGATCGCTGCGGCCACTGCCCCCATGACGAAGCGCCTGATCGCTTCCTGGCTGTGTTGTTGCCCTGGCTGGACCGTAACTTGGGAGGACCAGACCGGCAGGGGACGACCAGCGGCGATGAAACACACCCTTTCGGTGGTGGTTGAAGACGAATCCGGCGCACTCAGCCGGATCGCAGGACTCTTCGCCCGACGCGGCTTCAACATCGACAGCCTGGCTGTCGGCCCAGCAGAGGCCGAAGGGCAATCTCGCCTGACCATGGTGGTGGAGGGCGATGACCAGACGCTCCAGCAGATGACCAAACAGTTGGACAAGCTGGTGAATGTGCTTCAGGTGCTCGACCTGACCCAGCGCCCGGCCGTGGAACGGGAGCTGATGCTGCTCAAAGTTTCAGCACCGGCAGCATCCCGGGGCGCCGTGATCGAACTCGTTCAGGTGTTCAGGGCCAAGGTTGTGGACGTGGCCGATGAAGCCCTGACCCTGGAAGTGGTGGGGGATCCCGGAAAGCTGGTGGCCCTTGAACGGTTAATGGCCCCCTTCGGCATTCTCGAAATCGCCCGCACCGGCAAGGTGGCCCTGGAGCGGGCCTCAGGCGTGAACACCGAAATGCTCAAGGTGTCTCCCAGCCAAAGCCGGGTGCCGGCCTGAGTTACTGCGTTATCGCAGCCTTGGTGATGCGATCTCCTTGCTGGATCGCATCCACCACCTCCATGCCGTCCACCACACGGCCGAAGACGGCATAACGTCCGTCGAGTTCCGGCAAGGGACGCAAGGCCACATAGAACTGGGCGCTGGCGGAGTCAGGAGCCTGGGAGCGGGCCATGGCCACCGCTCCACGCTCATGGGTCAACTCCAGGCCATCAAGTTCTGCCGGATTGGTGCTGACCCTGCTGTAGCGGGGCTGCGGCTCGGATCGGAACTTGATCTCAAGCGGGATCATCCGCGCCTGGCCGTTGTCGGGATCCACAAAACTGCCGGTACCGAGCTGCCCCAGGGGAACCGATCGATCACTGGATTGCGGATCGCCCCCCTGCGCCACAAAGGGAACGGGCTCGCGAACAACGCGGTGGAACACGGTGCCGTCGTAGGTGCCGCGCCGCACAAGATCGATGAAATTGCCGGAGGTGAGGGGTGCGGCATCGCCGTTCACTTGAATCGTGAACTCGCCCTGGCTCGTCTGCATGGTGACGGTTGCCAGGCCCTGCAGGCAGGCCGCCTGAGCATCAGCACAACCGGTCACCACCGAAGCGCGCGGGGAAGGGCTGCAACTCACCAACAACGGGATGAGCAGCAACAGCGCCCAGGAACGAAGACGACGCATCGGATCAAAGACCCTCAAGGTTGACGCCAAGGAAGCGGGCCAGTTCAGCACCGTCCTTCTCCAACTGAGCCAGAGGAAGCGGTTCACCAACGCGGGTGAGCGGCATGTCACGGCGTCCCTGGATTCTCAGGGCGACGCGGCGGCGCGCATTGAAGCCATCGCGCACCTCCACCTTCACCGCCTTGACGTCTTTAAGCGGAATTTCCACCAGAACGGGTTTGCGGAAACCACGGCGGCTGATGGTCACCACGCCGGCATCTTTATCGAAGCGATTGCTGCCGCCGCCAACGTTCACGGCGATCACGTACCAGAGGTAAGTGGCCAGCAACGCCGCAGCCAGGCTGTACAAGCCCATCACCAGTCCCTGGGGCACGAACACCAGCGCAGCGGGGTGCCCCAAGGGGAGCAGGTCGCGACCGAGGTAGCTCGAGAGCGAAGCCAGAAGGAAGCCCACGCCCCCAATCGTGACGGCCGAAGCCACCAGAAAATTCGAGAGACGACGGGAGCCGAGCACGGGTTGCTCGAGCACTGCTGCGGACATGACCCAGCCAGAACGAAGCGCCATTGTGACCGCAGAAAGGCCCCGACGACAAAATAGGAAAAAATCCCTAAGAAACAGAGCGATACAGGGCGTTTCAGCTCACACAAATCAGCCCCGCAGGTCGCGTGAAGATTGTTAAGGTCGCGGCGTATCCCACAGCCTGCGGCTTTCCGCACCGTTCACCTCTCATGACGATCGCTGTAGGACGCGCGCCACAGCGGGGATGGTTTGACGTCCTCGATGACTGGCTCAAGCGCGACCGCTTCGTTTTTGTCGGCTGGTCCGGCATCCTTCTTCTCCCAACGGC
>NZ_JAKUHJ010000019.1:0-29301 GCF_023630635.1 Synechococcus sp. MU1651 | reverse complement strand
CTGCTGCAGGGTTTGACGAGCCTGGGGCGCCAGCGGCTGCAGCAGGATCTGGAGCTTCTGGTGCGCTGCCAGAGCCTGCCAACGGGCTGGCCTGAAGCGGTGCCTGTGCTGGTGGTGCAGGGCGAACAGGACGCTGTGGTGCACGCCGCATCGGCACAGCAGCTGATCGATGACCTCGGAGCGCAGCCGCTGACCCTGCATCGGGATCCGAATTGGGGCCACGCCCTGATCACACCAACGGTGCTCTCGGTGGTGCAGCAATGGCTGGGGGCCCTGTGATTCGCCCCGACCAGGTGCTGGAGCGCTTCAGTCGCGCAGCACCGACCTACGCAGACGAAGCGTTGCTGCAACGGGCCATGGCCTGGCGCCTGGCCCAACTGAGCCGTCGCTGCTCCATCCGGCGCGGCCTGTGGGCTGACCTTGGCAGCGGCACCGGTCATCTGGCCGCAGCCCTGGAAGTCGCTCATCCAGGGCAGCAGGTGATCCGTCTTGACGGAAGTGCCGCCATGTTGAACAGCCACCCCCATGGAACCCACACCCTGCGGCATGACCTGAGCCGCGGGTTACCGAACTGGAGTGAGCCTCCGCAACTGCTGGCCTCCAGCTTTGTTTTGCATTGGTTGCCGGATCCAGCCCAGCAGCTTCGGCGTTGGGTGGATGCCCTGCCAAAGGGGGGCTGGCTGGCCCTGGCGGTGCCGGTGGCTGGAAGTTTTCCGCAATGGCAGCACGCCGCCCGGGCAGCGAATCAAACCTGCACGGCCTTGTCCATGCCGGTGCGGGAGCAACTGATGGCAGCCATACCTGATGGGGTGGTGCAACGGGACGAGTGCCTGAGCTTCACCCAACGCGCCGCCAATCCACTGCGGCTGCTGCGACCGATGAGCACCATCGGCGCCTCCGTCACCAACGGGGGCCAGCTCTCCCCAGGCCAATGGAAGGCCGTCTTCCGGGCTTGGCCCCAAGCCGATGCATCAGCCGGGTTCGCCCTGACCTGGAGGATGTGGGTCCTGATTGTGAAGCGATGAACGGCAGCGTCAGTCGCCTGGTGGTGTGCGGAACCGACACGGACGTCGGCAAAACCGTGGTGAGCGCATGGCTCGTGCAGGGGCTTCAGGCCAGCTACTGGAAACCGGTGCAGAGCGGACTGGAGGGCGGCGGTGACCGCGAACGGGTGCGGCAGCTGTTGAACCTCCCGCCGGAACGGATGCTGCCCGAGGCCTATGCCTTCCGAGAGCCGGTCTCCCCCCACTGGGCCGCCGAACTGGACGAAACGCCACTCGACCCTGCCCAACTCGCCATTCCCCAGCATCAGGGATCCCTGGTGGTGGAGACGGCTGGAGGGTTGATGGTGCCCCTCACCCGCAACTGGCTCCAGATCGATCAACTGGTGGAGTGGCAGTTGCCCATCGTTCTGGTAGCCCGCAGTGGACTGGGCACCCTCAACCACACCCTGCTCAGCCTGGAAGCGTTGAGACGGCGGAATCTCACGGTGTTGGGACTGATCCTCAACGGCCCCCTCCATGCCGACAACCCGGGGACCCTCAAGCAGTTCGGAGAAGTCCCCGTTCTAGCGCAGCTCCCGCCCCAGGCCTCGCTCTCAGCAACGGTTCTGGAGCGGCTTTGGCACGAGCAGAATCTCACCACTACATTCCGAGACATGTTGAAGCGCTCGTCCCCGTGACTTCACGTCAAACCCTCGCGACCCTGGCTGTTTCAGCACTCTGCGTTGGGATTCTGGTGCTGTTCACCGACATCGAGGTGCAGCTGGTGCGCTGGGTGAACTGCAGCGCCATCGCCACAGAGGCGGAAAAGAACAGCGACGTCTGCCGCTGACCCCTCAACCCAGGGCCTTTGCACCGGTAGGGCAGGTGCCCAGACGCATCGCGGCATGGCGCACGGCCACCCGAAGCGGCCATCCGTGACTGAGTTCAGCCTGGATCACCTCCAGCTGGGACGACGACCAACCCCGCAGCTCTAGATCACTGCGAATCGATTGCCAGTCGCCCTCAGGGACAACGAGACGTCGCTTGGCCGACGGCTCAGGTCGCGTGGTGGGAACAAAACGCTTGGATTGACGACGGGTGCGTGGGGCAGCCATCCGGGGCATCTCCAACAGCTCCAGATTCAATATGGCAAAAGCTGCCGCTGCTGCCATGGGGTCGATCCGCCATCCGAATCTTTGGCCCCCCTTCACCCAGATGGCCAGCGCAGCCAACTCCCAACGGGTGGTGTCTGGAGACGGTGCCCTGCTGATCCGTGAGCAAGGCGAGCCCCTGATCGATGCCATCAGCAGCTGGTGGGTCACCCTGCACGGCCATGCCCATCCGGTGTTGGCCAAGGCCATCGCCGATCAGGCCGCCCGCCTCGAGCAGGTGATTTTTGCCGACTTCACCCATGAGCCGGCGGAACAGCTGGCCGTACGCCTGAGCGGCCTTTGCGGCCTGCAACGGCTGTTCTTCTCCGACAACGGCTCCACGGCGGTGGAAGTGGCGCTCAAGATCGCCTGCCAGTGGTGGGCTAACCGGGGCCAACCGCGCTATCAGATCGTCGCCTTCGAGGGGGCTTATCACGGCGACACCTTCGGAGCGATGGCCGTTGGCGAACGCAACCTGTTCAGCGCTCCCTTCGAAGACAAGCTCTTTCCCGTCGCCCGGGTTCCCTGGCCGGCCACCTGGTGGGACGACGATGCCGTGGAGGCCAAGGAAGCGGCGGCACTCGAGGTGCTCGAGCGCGTGCTGGAGACACCGACAGCGGCGGTGATCCTCGAGCCGCTGCTGCAGGGGGCCGGCGGCATGGCCATGGTGCGGCCCGAGTTTCTGAGGCAGGTGGAGGCACGAACCCGCCAGGCGGGAGCCCTGCTGATCGCCGATGAAGTGCTCACCGGCTTCGGACGCTGCGGCGACTGGTTCGCCAGCCGGCGAGCGGGCATCCGGCCGGATCTGATGGCCCTGTCCAAAGGCCTGACGGGTGGATGTCTGCCGATGGGCGTGACCATGGCCAGCGAAGCGGTGTTCGAAGCCTTCGTCGGTGACGACCCCTGCCTGACCCTCTGGCACGGCCACAGCTTCACGGCCAATCCACTGGGCTGCGCCGCGGCCAACGCCAGCCTCGACCTGCTGGAGCGCAACCCCGCTGCCTTTCAACAGTTCGAACAACGGCATCGTCCTCATCTGGAACGGTTGGCGCGCCATCGGAAGGTGCAACATCCCAGGCTGACGGGGACGGTGGCCGGCTTCGACCTCGTTGTGGAGGGGAGCTCGGGCTACCTCAACCCGGCGGGGCCGAAGCTGAAACGGCTGGCGATGGAGAACGGCGTCTTCCTCCGCCCCCTGGGCCAGGTGGTCTATCTGCTGCCACCGCTCTGCATCAGCGATGCCCAGCTGGAACGCTGCTATTCGGTGCTGGAACAGGCCCTCGATCAGCTCTGAAGCTGCTGGCCTCAGGGCCCCGCCTGAATCGCCGCCTCGATATCGGCCCTGGAGAGGCCATAGGGCAGCGAACACTGCACCATCGCCTCCAGGGAACCCGGGTGCCAGATCACTTTGAGGTCCTCCCGTTCCAGCAGCAACAACGCTCGCCATTGAGAACGCTCGAGCATCCACTGGCAGGGGTTGTCGTCCATGCGGACGGCACCCAGCTGCTGGAGCCAAGCCTCAAGCGCCGGGAGAGAGTGCTGATTCAGCGGGGTGCTCTCCGGGGGCAGGGCGGCCATCAGGTTGCGTACGCACGGATGTGTTCTGAGTCTGCTCATCCGCCAGCCAACTCGGCGACACCTGCCAATCGCGGCCCTGGGCAAGCGCCACCCCCAACCCCAGCACCAGGCTGAGCAACAGCGCGATGCTCAACAGCACCAGCGAGAACCATTCCCCACCGGAAAGGGGCCTGCGTTGACCGATGCCCTGCCAGGCATCCTGGCGGGACTCACGCTGCAGTGGAGGGGGCGATGACGGCGCCTGGGCGCCAAGACTGAGGGTTGCCTGGCTCTGGCGCAGCAGAACGTCGTAGGACTCCTTGAGCTGCTGAAACGCAATGCTGGCCTGCTCGGGCGGCAGTTGCGTGGTGTCGGGATGCAGGGCCTTGGACTGGCGTCGAAAGGCTTGGCGCAAGGTTTCAGCGTCAACCCCGGGACGCACGCCAAGCCGTTCGTGATGGCTAGGGCGGGCTTCGGACACAGGGGACGGCCGGTCCTTCATCCTAAGAAGAGTTGTTGCTGCAGCCATGGCCGCCACCGCGCCTGAACCGGCGTTCTGGGACGCCCTGGGATGGCAGCCATCGCAGGCGCAGCGCGACCAGCTGATGGAGCTTCAGGGCCTGCTGCAGAGCTGGAATAAACGGGTCAACCTGACGCGCCTGGTGAACGGCGACGATTTCTGGATTGGTCAGGTCTTCGACAGCCTCTGGCCGCTGGCGGCGGAACTCCAGTCAGCAGACGAGCCGCAGCACTGGATTGATGTGGGAACCGGGGGAGGCTTCCCCGGCCTCGCCATCGCCATTGCCCTTCCCCAGGCACAGGTGACCCTGCTGGATTCCGTCGGACGCAAGACCGCCGCCGTGGAGGCCATGGCCGGAAGCCTGGGCCTTGCCGATCGGGTGCGGGTCCGCACCGAGCGGATCGAAACCACCGGGCGCGATCGCCACTTCCGCGGCAGCTTCGATCGCGCCGTGGCCCGGGCTGTGGCAGCAGCTCCCGTGGTGGCCGAATACCTGGTGCCCTTGCTGAAGAGCGACGGCCAGGCCCTGCTGTATCGGGGCCAGTGGACGGACAGCGATGCCGTGCCGTTCAACAGGGCCCTGCGGCTGCTTAAGGGCCATCTGATCGAGGTGCAACACCGGCAACTGCCCGGTGATCGCGGCACGCGGCATCTGCTGCGGGTGCAACGGATCGGCCCCTGCCCCCGCAGCTACCCAAGGGCCGTGGGAACACCCAGCCGGGATCCTCTGGGGAGCTAAGAGGAACGCTCAGACGCTCGACAAGCGCATCTGGGATTCGCCCTTGAGCCGCTGCTTAAGGCTGCGCAAAATCTCTGGGATGCGCTCACGCCACGGGCTCTCCTGCAGGACGCTCTGCAGCTCTTCGGCACTGACCTCCGCATCAAAGCCATCGGCATTGGCCCCGGCAAACCAGTGGCCGCCGGAGCCCAGCAACCCATAGCGGGCCTTGGCATAACTCTCGAGATCCCAGGCCTCCAGCAGGTTGTACAGCCAAAGCAACACCGGCAGGTTGAATTCCCCAGGCGTCGCATGCCAAGGCGGCAGCCCGACGGACCAGGTGGCCATCCAGTCACGACCCAATGCTTCATCAGCCGCTTGCCGAAGCCGCTGATCCACTGGAGCAACCAAGGACGCTGCCTCCGGCAGCAGGTGCAACGCCTCCAGGTGAAGCTCGAGATCCTCCGGCCGGGCCGCTCCCACGCTGATGGTGTGCACCCGCGGATCCTGGAGACAGAACAGGTCGTTGAAGACGATGGGATGCAGCGGTGCACACAGCTCCAACAGCCGTTGGGATGGCGTGTGCAGATGGCCGCCCTTGTCCGTGGGACTGATGATGAACACCCCCATGTCCTGACGTCGGGCCGCATCCAAGGCAGGGCCGTTGTCCTGGCGGATGTAATACCAGTGCAGATTCACGTAATCGAAGGCACCGGAGTCGCAGGCCTGTGCGATCAAGGCGGTGGAGCCATGGGTGGAGAAACCCACGTGACCAATACGGCCCTCCGCCTGCCAGCGGCGCACCACCTCCATGCAGCCCCCGGGTTGAAGGGTCTGCTCAAGATGCTCCGGCAGGTTGATGCCGTGGATGGCCAGTAAATCAAGGCGATCACAGCCCAACCGCTCAAAACTGAGCTCCAGTTCAGCCTCGAAGGCGTCGGCATCGGGCCGGGGAGGCACCTTGCTCTGCAGCAGACGGGAGGGATCGGGTGTACGCGGCAGGGCCCAGCCCAGCTGACGTTCGGAGCTGCCGTAGTGCCGCGCCGTTTCCACATGGTGAAAGCCCAGATCCACCGCGCGCTTCAGGGTCGCCTCGAGCTGGGTCTGCGATGCAGACGTGATCTCATCAGCAGGAAGGTCGGTCCAACTCTGCTGAAAGCGCATTCCCCCGAGAGACAACAGGGGGATCTCAAGCTCCGTGCGGCCGAATCGGCGGGTGGGAAGCGCCATCAACCCTGGGGACGGGGTTGCAGATTCTGGCGAATCAGGTTTTGCCGCAACGTTTCCAACGATTCAAAGGGAACCCAGTGAATGCAATCCACAGGACAGGTGTCGATGGCCTCCTGAATGCATTCGGTGGAGTCACCGTCCTGTCGGATGGCCCTTGAGCGTCCCAGATGCGGCTCAACAACAAAGGTGTTCGCAGCCACGTGGGCGCAGTAGCGACAGCCGATGCAGACGGCTTCATCCACCCAGACAGCCCGATCGCGCATGTCTCCCCCGAGCAGGGGTTCCCTCCCGGTGGCATGCTCCTGCGGGCGAGCGGGGGCGGAAAAGGCGTGAGACGAAGGATCAGCCAGGATTCAGGCGTCCCAGCGGGTCACCACGAGTTCGATCGAACCATCCTCGGTTTGGGTCTGCTCGGCAACCTGAAATCCTTCCTTGGTGGTGGCAGCCAGAACCGTATTCAGGGCGTAGCGCTGGGTGAGCTTGGAGAGAAAACGCTCCACAGGAATCTGCTGCTTCCACAGATCAAGGTCGGTGACCAGCTCATAGGACTCCGATGCGCTGTTCCAGCGGAAACCGATGTCACCACCGTCCTGCACGGCGATGGCCAGATCAGCGGTGACGGTCTGGCCGCGGTAGCCGCGCACGGGACGTTCACCCTGATCAGGGGCATAGCCCATGTCTTCCAGGGCTTTCACCAGAGGCTCCAGCTGACGCAGTTCGGTTTTGACGGTGCTGAAATGCGACATCAGTTCAAATGAGCGGGAAGAGACTGGGACTGGACCTCAGGCTGCAGAAACGCTTCGGATGTGGACTCCTGACGTTCAACCGTTCCAAGAGCAGCTTCCACTTCTTCAGTGAGCTGCTGGCACGCTTCACCAGCAACACCCTCGACCCGTTCTTCCACACGGCCGTCAGGCCGAATGGTGAAACGAATGGTCTTCTGGGGCATCGAAGAAGCGTGATTTGCGCAGCAATCTAGTGGGGGTCACCCCTGAATGTTGCGTTTGCCGTTACAAGAGCGGCGCTACAGGATGAAACCGTCGTTGATCAGAGCCTGCAGGCGTTCCAGCACCAGCGGATCCTCCAGCTGCTCGAGGGCCGTTCTGGCCTCATCGCGCACGGAGATCTCCCCGTCATGGAGCAGGGCACTCACCAAGGCTTCAACGATCTCGGCTTGCCGCGGCTGCACCAGCTGATCCATCAAACGGCCCAAAGCCCAGATGCAGTTGCTGCGCACCACCGCTTCACTGTCGATGCGCAGACTCACCAGCAATTGCCCCGCTGCGGGGTCGGCCTTGACCGGGGAACGGCTGCCGGCTTCCGCCAGGGATCCCGGACACCAGAGGCGCACCGCTGCGACATCCGTCTGCAGCGCCCGGATCAACGGATTGAGCACCGGAGCATCGGGGAAATTGCCCAGGCTCCAGGCCGCAGCCTTGCGGACGTAGGCATTGGCATCGAGCTGAAGCAGCTGCAACAGCGGCTCAACAGCCGGCGGTGATGGATTGCGGCCCAAGGCGTAGACGGCACTCATCCGCTCCACCGGACAGGAGTTCTGGAGCAAGGGCAGCAGCAGGGCAATCGAACGGGGATCACGGTGTTCACAAAACACCTGCAGGCCCTGCAGCCGTTCTCCGTGGTTGCCACGCAACAAGACCAAGCCCTGGTCACAGGCCCGGGCAATCTCAAGGGAGGAATCCTGCTCGGCGTCATCGAGCTGGATTGCATCAAGCGGATCAACGTCGTCTTCCGCCGCCAGCTCACGCGCCAACAGATCAGGATCCACAGAGAGGCTGGACAGCCCCTGGTCCTTCTGTTGGCTGCGGTCGTCAGTCATGCGGGGATGCTACGGGAGCCATTCCAGGACTCAACCCATCGGGGCTGGAGCCAGCATGTCACCGGGAAGCCAGATGCGGGCACTCACAGCGAACAACGCCAGGGCAAACAGAAGAACAATCAGAGCCGGCAGAAGCGTGGAACGAAAAAACGACACCGGAACAGGCCAATCAAGGCGTCATTCTGCTCAAGAGGGCACGGCATCGACTCGCCGCCGCAGCTGCCAGATCGAGAGGATCAGCACCGACAGACCGATCCAGCCACTCCACTGTTGATGCAACAGGAAGCCTCCGGTGCCGAGCAGGCCGCCAAACAACACACCACAGGCCAGCACGAAGCGCCGCAGCATGGCCGGCAACGACTCCATCGGCATGACGCCGAAGCGCTGGCGCAAGCGTGACCACCCGGGGCCCGGAGGACGCACCGTCCGCACAAACCGCTCCAAAACAGCGTTCGATTCCGGCGGTGTGCTCAGCATCACCGTCAACCAGACCACAGCGGAGAGGCCGGTGATCACAGCAATGCGGACCCCGTAATCCTCGATCCGAACCAGGGGCACCACCGAGGTGAACACCCCAACGAAGAAGCCGCAGAGCATCGCCGACAGCTCCGCCGCGGCATTCACGCGCCACCAGAACCAGCGCAGCACCAGAACCACACCGGGGCCGGACCCGATCGCGATCACCAGCCGAAACACCGTGCCGATGCTGTCGCTGATCAAAGCGGTGATCACCCCAAGAACGAGCAACAGAACCGTGGTGAGTTGTCCCACCAGCAACAGCTCCCGCGAACCGGCAGAGGGGCGAACAAAGCGCTGATAGAGGTCGTGAGTGAGGTAGCTGGCTCCCCAGTTCACCGAGGTGCTCACGGTGCTCATGAACGCCGCCACCAGAGAGATCACCACCAGGCCGAGCGCCACCGGGGGCAGCAGTTGCATGGCCAGGGCTGGATAGCCGAGCTCAAGATCAGCACCAGCCGGCAACAACACCAGGGCCGCCAGCGCGACCACGATCCAGAGCCAGCTGCGCACGAGGTAATTCACCACCAGAAACACCCAACCCGCCAGCCGCGCCTGCTGCTCATCCCGAGTGGCCAGCATGCGCTGGATGAACTCGCCACCCCCATCGCTGCGGCGAAAACTCCACCACTGCACAGCGATGTAGGCCGTGAACATCGGGATGCTGATGCCACTGCCCTGCAACCAGTGGAAGCCCGCGTCATCCCAGGTCCAGGGCACCAGGGACAGCAGCTCCGGCCGCTGCAGCGCCTGCAGTTGCTCCAACAGCGCTGTCATCCCTCCTGCGGCATGGAGGGCAGCCGCGGCCACGGCCAGGGCACCCGCCAACGCCAGCACAAGCTGGACCAGATCGGTGACCACGACGGCCCAGAGCCCTCCGGCCACGGTGTAACTCATCACAAGCAGAGCCACGACCATCAGGAGCCAGATCGTGTCCGTCAGTCCCAGTGCTGCGGGTTGACCCGACACCAGCCCCAGCGCTTCCACCACCTTGCGGAGGGCGAGAAAGGCATAGCCGATGCCGATGCAGTTCACCGGCACGGCCAGCAGGAAAGCCTTGATGCCGCGCAACCAAGCCGCCGCCGCTCCGCCATAGCGCAGCTCGGTGAAGGCGGCGTCGGTGAGCACACCGCTGCGGCGCCAGAGGGGTGCGAAGACAACAGCCATGGCCACGTGGGCCAAACCAAAGCTCCACCACTCCCAGTTGCCCGCCAGGCCGCGGGCACCCACCAAGCCGGCGACGTAAAGCGGCGTATCGATGGAGAAGGTGGTGGCCGCCATCGAGGCGCCGGCCAACCAACCGTTCAGACGACGGCCAGCCACGAAATAATCCGCCTCGCCGCTGTTGCGGCGGGCCAGCCACAACCCCAACACCAGGGTGAGAACGAGGTAAGCAGCGAGAAGCAGCCAATCGATCGCTGTCATGCGCAGACCCTGTTCCTCAGCAGTCTGCTGAGGAACAGGGCATCAGCCCACCCTTCAGCTCCCGGATGAATTGGGGGCCATCTGCTGACGCCGGAGCTGACCGCAGGCCGCATTTTGATCAAGCCCCCGGCTGGCCCTAAGGCTCACGGCAACACCGCGCCGCTCCAACACACGACGAAACGCCTCGATCCGCTGCGGCGTTGGTCGTTTGAACTCCTCCTCCTCAATCGGGTTGTAGGCGATCAGGTTCACGTGGCTCTGGAAACCACCAACGCGATCCGCCAGCTCTGCGGCGTGCTCGGGCTGATCGTTGAGTTCACCGAGCAGGATGTACTCAAAACTCACCCGCCGACCGGTCACATCCAGATAGTGACGGCAATCCTCGAGCAAGGCGTCATAGGGGTAGGCATGGGCTGTGGGAATCAGCTCCTCGCGCAGCCGCTGGTTGGGGGCATGGAGGCTCACCGCCAGGGTGAACTGGGCGCGGCCCAGCCGCTGCATGGCCAGTTCCGCGAGTTGCGGCAAGGTTTTCGGAACACCCACCGTACTGACGGTGATGCGCCGTTGGCCGATGCCGAGATCATCATTGAGGCAGCGGATCGCCTCCAGCACAGCGCTGCTGTTGAGCAGGGGCTCGCCCATGCCCATGAACACGATGTGGGAAGGACGACGGTCCATCGCCTCACGCACACTCAGCACCTGATCCACGATTTCGTGGGTCTGAAGTGAACGCTGCAACCCCCCTTTGCCGGTGGCACAGAAGCGGCAGGCCATGGGACAACCCACCTGGCTGGACACACAGACGGTGAGGCGTTGGTCGGTGGGAATCCCGACCGTTTCGATGGTTTCGCCGTCCTCGGTGGAGAGCAGCAATTTGGTGGTGGCATCCGTGGCCACCGAACGATGCACTTCCTTCAGCCGGCCCACATCGATGCCGGCCTCCACCAAGGCGGCACGCCAGGTCTTGGGGAAGACCGTGATGTCGGCCAGGGATCGAGCCCCCTTGGCATAGATCCAGTCATGGAGCTGACGGCCGCGGAACGGCTTCTGTCCCTGGGCGACGGCCCAGTCCTGCAGCTCGGCCGCGCTGCGACCCAGCAGAGCCTGGGTCACCAGATCAGCAGACCGTGGCCAAGCTTGATCTCCACCGCCATCAGGGCGATGAAGCCAAGCATGGCCAGACGTCCATTCAGCCGCTCGGTATGGGTGTGGAACCCATATTTGGGCAGGCGTCTCTTGGGGATCTCAGTGGGTTCAAGCATGGAAAGGGCTGCAATGGTGAACGATTGAGCGGAGCTCATTCGTCTGAGAGCAGGCCCTCTTCCTGAAGACCCTCAACGGCTTCAGCATCGACCACCTGCTCTTCCTTCAGCTCATTGTCGGCGTCCGGACGGGTGAACGCGGCGAAATTGCTCGCCGAGGGGTCGATGTTGTGGCGGGTGCGGGTGGCCTCGAGATCGGCGTCACTGGGGTCATCCAGCACCGCACTGGCGCTGGCCGCAGGGGGCATGTCGACGGTGTAGTCGGGGCGCAGGTTCTGCATGCGGCGGTAGCCGGCCGGGTCCTCCGAAAGGATGTCGGGGTGGGGGCCAGCCTCCTTCTGCAGCTCTTCTTCGAAGCCACTGAAGCCGGTACCTGCAGGAATCAGGCGACCGATGATCACGTTCTCCTTGAGACCACGCAGCCAGTCGCTCTTGCCCTCGATGGCGGCTTCGGTGAGCACCCGGGTCGTCTCCTGGAAGGAGGCGGCGGAGATGAAGCTGTCGGTGTTGAGGGATGCCTTGGTGATACCCAGCAGCACCGGGGTGAACTCGGCGGGAGCGCCACCGGTGATCGCCATGGCCTGGTTGGTGTCTTCCACCTGACGCAGTTCGATCAGCTCACCTGGCAACAGGGTGGTGTCGCCGGCATCTTCGACCCGCACCTTGCTGGTCATCTGACGGACGATCACCTCGATGTGCTTGTCGTCAATCGAGACGCCCTGGGACTTGTAGACGTTCTGAACCTCAGTCACCAGACGGTGCTGCAGGTTGGCGATCGCCTCCTGGGCGGCCTCCATAAGGGGCTTGCGGCTGCGCAGATCTTCGAAGTAGCACTCGAGCAACTCGTGGGGGTTGATCGGGCCATCGGTCAGCAGTTCACCAGCGGTGACCTGTTGGCCGTCGCTCACCATGATGTTGCGGCCGAGCAGGATCGGATATTCACCGATGGCGTCATCGGATTCGATCACGTTGACGGCGAGGGACTCGTCGTCTTCACCCTGCTTGATCTCAACGGTGCCGGGCTTCTTGCAGAGAATCGCGGATTCACGGGGGCGACGGGCCTCCAGCAATTCCTCGATTCGGGGCAGACCCTGAACGATGTCACCGGTCTTCTGGCGTTCGAACACCAGCAGGGCCAGGCCATCGCCGCGCTGCACCAGATCTCCATCACGCACGTGCAGGACGGAGTCGGGCGACACCATGTAGGGGCGTCCCAGACGCAGGGTGACGCTGTTGCCGCTGACGGCCTCGATCTCACCACAGCAGGTGGCTGTTTCGCCGTCGGCAAGGGCATCGCCATCGACAATCCGCTGACCGACGCTCACCACCGGCTTGCCGGAGGTGCTCAGGGTGGTGGTGTCTTCGGGGCGTTCCACGATCATCCGACGCACCGGGTCGGCTTCCGTTGCTTCAGGCAACTGCGCCAGACCGGCCTGCTTGCAGAGGATCTGCGTGGTGGCGACCACATCGCCAGCCTTCACAGACACGCCATCTTCGACCTGCAGCTCGGTGTGGGTTGAGCCGTGGCTGGAGTCGGACATGGTGTCGCGACGCACCAGGATCGACTCGAGGATCACAAGGCGCAGACGGGAAATGGTCTTGGCCCGCTTGTCGGGAGCCTTCTCTACATCCACCGTCATCTGCGGGGTGGTGTCGAAGGTCTCGAGCAGCAGCTGGGTCTTGAGCAGCTCCACACCTTCAACGGACTTGATCAGTTCGTTGTCCTTGAACGCCAGACGCTGGGTGGCCTTGATGCCGAGGTGAGGGCCATTGGCCTGCTTCACATGGGACAGCTCAGGCAGCTGGGCCTCGTTGGGAATGGTGTACTCCTCAACCGGACGCAGCAGCAGACCCTTGCCTTCGGGGGTCTCCACCGTCTGCACGTACTTCATCGTGTCAACGGACAGCCCCTTGGCGATGTCCTCGCCGGGGTTGACCATCTGGCCATCACCCTCGAAGCGCTCCAGCGCCTTGGCATCGGTGCAGAGGTGGAACTCACCACTGCGGACGATGATCTCGCGCAGGATGTCGTTCTTCTGGGTGACGGTGACGATGCCCGCGGTCTGGCTGAAGATGTCTTTGACAACCTCGGTGCCGGCCTCGATCCACTGACCGTCGGTGATCATCAACAAGGAGATGTCCTTGTTGATTTCGTGGGTCTCCTGGGGGATCCACAGCAGGGTGCCGCCCTTGTTGACCTCGTAACCGTTCTTGGCGGAACGGGCCTTCTTGATCGCCAGACCAGGGGCGAACTTCACCAGACCACCGGTGCCGGTGCGGAAACGGTCATCCGCCAGTTCAGCGATGACCTCACCGGAACCGATCTTGCTGCCAGGGATGGTGTTGAGGCGGTAACGGGTGCCGTCTTTGGCCTCGAGGTTCCAGATCTCACCAGAGTGGGTGGACTCCTCCAGCAGCTTGAAGTCCTTGAGGGTCATCGCCGTGGTGACGATCTGCACCTCACGGGAATCACCGATGGAGTCGCGCAGGCGCACTTCACCGCCGTACTCACTGCGCTGGCTGGCTTCGGCCAGCACCTGACCCTCAGTGACCTGGGTCTCACTGCTGACCACGGGCTGAGCGTTGGGCGGCAGGTTGTAGACGTCGCCGGAAAGCACCCACATCCGGCCGAGACGCTGGGCCTTGAGGGTGATGTTGCCCTGGCGGTCGGTGACCTCACGGGGCTGGATCGCCTCCTCGTAGCGCACCTGGCCGGCCAGGTCGCAGATCACATCCTTGGTGGCCTTCTCCACACTCTTCTTGACCGCACCAGCGGCGATCTGCGCCACGGTGACGTCGGCATCGATGTCAGCACCGTTGTCGACGAACAACAGGGAGCCGTTGGTGATCTCGATCTTCTGGGCCTTGCCCTTGCCGGACGGCTTGATCGTGAGGTTGAAATCAACCTCAGCCTGTTGGGCATTCACACCGTGGGGGGTGCGGTAGGGACGCACCCGCGCCTTGCTGCCAAACTCGACAGTGCCCGCCACCTTGGAGCGGACCACACCGGTCTCAGCGGTGGACACACCACCGGTGTGGAAGGTCCGCATGGTGAGCTGGGTTCCAGGCTCACCGATCGACTGGGCCGCGATGATGCCAACGGCTTCACCCAGGTCGACCAGTTCGTTGTGGGCCAGCGCCCAGCCGTAGCACTTGCGGCAAACGGAACGGTTGGCTTCACAGGTGAGCGGCGAACGCACACTCACGGCCTTGACGCCAGCGGCCTCGAAGGACTTGGACAGCGGCGGATCGATTTCGGTGTCGCGCTCAGCCAGCACCTCGCCATCGGCATTCACCACCTGGGCGGCGGTCAGGCGACCCACAAGCCGGCTGCCGAATTTGCCGTCCTCAGCGTCCACCACGATGTGGCGGGTCGTGCCGCAGTCGTCCTCACGGACGATCACATCCTGGGCAACGTCCACCAGACGACGGGTGAGGTAACCGGAGTCGGCGGTGCGCAGCGCCGTATCCACCAGACCCTTCCGGGCGCCATAGGAGGAGATGACGTACTCGGTGACCGTTAGACCCTCACGGAAGTTGGTGCGGATCGGAAGGTCGATGATTTCACCCTGCGGGTTGGCCATCAGGCCGCGCATGCCCACCAGCTGACGCACCTGGGACATGTTTCCCCGGGCGCCGGAGTTGGCCATCATCCACACCGAGTTCAGCGGTGCGTTCTCATCAAAGTTCTTTTTGACGGCATCCACCAGACGCTCGTTGGTCTCGGTCCAGGTGTCGATCACCTTGGTGTGACGCTCCACCTCGGTGATTTCACCGAGGCGATAGCGCTCCTCGGTGGCCGTGATCTGTTCCTCGGCCTGGCCCAGCAGATCCTTCTTCGCCTCGGGCACCTTGAGGTCGTCGACGGAGATCGACACAGCCGCCTGGGTGGCGTACTTGAAGCCAAGATCCTTGAGGTTGTCGGCCATGGCCGACGTCACCGCCGTGCCGTGGTTCTTGTAGGACCAGGCGACGAGCTGCTTGAGGGCCCGCTTGTCGATGACCTGGTTGCGGAACGGCGGTGGGGTCTTCGAGAGCGGACGCGATGCGCTCACGGGAGCCTCTTTGGCGGCCTTGGAGGCCTTGCTGGATTTGGACTTGCGGGATTTCGAGGACGAGGTCATGGCTGCGCGCGGATCAGGAGTTAAGGAGGAAGGACGTCTGGCTTGATTCAGGCGGCGGCCACCGCGTCGATGATCGTGTGATTCATCACCACGCGGCCCACAGTGGTGAGGATGTAGCGGCTGATCAGGGCACCGTCTTCATCGAAACGGTCGCGGCGGTAGCTCCACTCTTCAATGCGTGTGCCATCACTGAGGGATTCGCTCTTGCTGGGAGCATCCAGCTCTTCATCGTCCTGAACTTCACCGTTGAAGCGGACCCACACCCAGTCGTGCAGACCGATCCGGTTGTCTTCAAAGGCGTGGATGACATCCTCCAGACCCGCGAACGTGCAGCTGCGATCGCCGAAGTCGGGCTTGGAGACACCGGGTTGCAGCGCCGTCAAGTAGTAGGAGCCGAGCACCATGTCCTGGGACGGGGTGATGATCGGCTCACCGGTCGCAGGCGACAGGATGTTGTTGCTGGCCAGCATCAACATGCGGGCCTCGGTCTGCGCCTCGATGGCCAGGGGCACGTGAACGGCCATCTGGTCACCGTCAAAGTCAGCGTTGAAGGCTGGGCAGACGAGGGGGTGCAGCTGAATGGCACGGCCATCCACCAGCTTGGGTTCGAAGGCCTGAATGCCGAGACGGTGCAGGGTTGGAGCACGGTTCAGCAGGATCGGATGGCCGTCAATCACCTCTTGCAGCACCTGCATCACTTCATCGTCGGCCCGCTGAATCAGCTTCTTGGCCGCCTTGATGTTGTTAACGATGTTCTGGCGGATCAGGCGGTGGATCACGAAGGGCTGGAACAGCTCGATCGCCATCTCCTTGGGCAGACCGCACTGGTGCATCTTCAGCTTCGGACCCACCACGATCACGGAACGACCGGAGTAGTCGACCCGCTTACCCAGGAGGTTCTGACGGAAGCGGCCCTGCTTGCCTTCAATGATGTCGCTCAGTGACTTGAGCGGACGGTTGTTGGCACCCACGACGGTGCGACCGCGACGGCCGTTGTCGATCAGGGCGTCGACGGCCTCCTGCAGCATCCGCTTCTCGTTGCGGACGATGATTTCAGGGGCCAGGATTTCCTGGAGCCTGGCCAGACGGTTGTTGCGGTTGATCACCCGCCGGTAGAGATCGTTGAGATCGCTAGTGGCGAAGCGACCACCATCGAGCTGCACCATCGGGCGCAGGTCGGGCGGAATCACCGGGATCACATCCAGCACCATCCACTCGGGACGAGCGTTGGTGGCGATGAAGTTGTCGATCACGCGCAGACGCTTGATCAACTTGGCGCGCTTCTGACCCTTGCTGCCGTTGATCTCCTCACGCAGCTGCTCAGCCACTTCATCGAGGGTGAGGTCTTCCAGCAGTTGCTTGAGGGCCTCTGCACCGATGCCCACCACGGGCTCGTTCTCAATCTCGGAATCTTCGGCGTAGATCTCGTCTTCAATCTCCAGCCACTCGTCTTCGGTGAGCAGCTGCTTGTACTTCAGGTCCTTGTGGTCGCCGGGATCCAGCACCACATAGCAGTTGAAGTAGACGATCTGCTCCACATCCCGCAGGGGCATGTCCAGCAGGATGGCCACGTAGCTGGGGATCCCCTTCAGGTACCAGACGTGGGAGACGGGGGCCGCCAGCTTGATGAAGCCCATGCGGTGACGACGCACGCGGCTCTCGGTGACCTCCACACCGCAGCGTTCACAAACGATGCCCCGGTGACGCACGCGCTTGTACTTGCCGCAGTGGCATTCCCAGTCTTTGGACGGGCCAAAGATCTTTTCGCAGAACAGCCCGTCCATCTCGGGCTTGAGGGTGCGGTAGTTGATGGTCTCCGGCTTGGTGACCTCACCGACCACCTGGCCGTTGGGCAGGGTGCGCTGTCCCCACTCCATCACCCGATCGGGTGAGGCGAGGGTGATCTTGACGTAATCGAAGTGGTTCTCGGTGCGGAGGTTGCTGTTGGTCATTGACGGTTAAGGAAGAAGGAGCGGGGAATCGGTTCGTTCGTTGATCCGTCAGTCCTCGTCGTAATCCGCGACGCCGAGGGATTCGTAGGTGGGCCTGCTGGGGGTGCTGCGACGTGGGTTCACGTCCTGCATCAGATCCACTTCCTTGCCTTCGTCGGTGTAGACGGCGATGTCCAGACCCAGGGACTGAAGCTCGCGCATCAGCACCTTGAAGGATTCCGGTGTACCCGGGCGGGGAATCGGCTTGCCCTTGACGATGGCGTTGAGGGCCTCGTTGCGGCCCTGCATGTCGTCGGACTTGACCGTGAGCAGTTCCTGCAGGGTGTATGCGGCGCCATAGGCCTCGAGGGCCCACACCTCCATCTCACCCAGACGCTGACCACCTTGCTGTGCCTTACCGCCCAGGGGCTGCTGGGTGACCAGGGAGTAGGGGCCGGTGGAACGGGCGTGAATCTTGTCGTCCACCAGGTGAACCAGCTTGAGGAAGTGGGAGTAACCCACGGCCACGGGCTGATCGAAGGGCAGACCGGTGCGGCCATCCCGCAGCTGCAGCTTGCCGGGATCCTCAGGGTCGTACACCCAACCCTTGCCGGGCTGCTTGGCGGCTTCCTTGAGGAAGGTCTCGACGGTCTGCTGGGACTTCTCAGCGCCGTGCATTTCATCGAAGGGAACGATGCGCACGCGGCAATCCAGGTTGGACGCGGCCCAACCCATCAACAGCTCGAACACCTGACCCACATTCATCCGGCTCGGCACACCCAGGGGGTTGAGCACGATGTCGACCGGGGTGCCGTCGGGCAGATAGGGCATGTCCTCCCGGGGAAGGATGCGGCTGATGATGCCCTTGTTGCCGTGGCGACCAGCCATCTTGTCGCCGACCTGGATCTTGCGGCGCTGGGCCACATACACCCGCACCACCATGTTGGCGCCGGGGGGAAGCTCATCACCCTGTTCACGGGTGTAGATGCGCACATCGACAACGCGGCCACGCTCGGTGCCGGGCACCCGCAAGGAGTTGTCGCGCACGTCGCGCGCCTTCTCACCGAAGATCGCACGCAGCAGCTTCTCTTCGGGCGGCTGATCGGATTCACCCTTGGGCGTCACCTTGCCCACGAGGATGTCGCCGCTTTCAACGAAAGCGCCCACGCGGATGATGCCCATCTCGTCGAGGTTGCCCAGGCTTTCCTCAGCGACGTTGGGAATTTCGCGAGTGATCTCTTCAGGTCCGAGCTTGGTCTGACGCGCTTCGATCTCGTACTTCTCGATGTGAACCGAGGTGTAGAGGTCGTCGGTGACCAGACGCTCGCTGACCAGCAGCGCGTCCTCGTAGTTGTAACCCTCCCAGGGCATGTAAGCGATCAGAACGTTCTGACCCAGGGCGATTTCACCGCCTTCACAGGCGGAACCATCCGCCATCACCTGGCCGACGATCACCGGATCGCCGCAGCGGACGATCGGGCGCTGGTTCAGGCAGGTGTCCTGGTTGGAGCGCTGATACTTCTGCAGGAAGTGGGTGTGGTCATTGCCGTCCTCGTCCTGAACAACGATGGCGTTGGCATCCACATATGTAACGGTGCCATTCACCCGGGAGATCGGCACCATGCCGGAGTCGCGGGCCACCTGGGTTTCCAGGCCGGTGCCCACCAGGGCACGCTCAGGACGCAGCAACGGCACAGCCTGACGCTGCATATTGGAGCCCATCAGGGCGCGGTTGGCATCGTCGTGCTCCAGGAAGGGGATCAGGGACGTTGCCACGGAAATCACCTGCACCGGTGACAGAGCGACGTAGTCGACCTGCTCAGGGGGAACCTTCTCGAAGTCCTGGCGGTAACGCACAGGAATCAGATCCGCCGAGATCCGGCCGTCGTCCTCGGTGGCCACGTCACCAGGGGCGACGCGCACTTCGTCTTCCCGGTCGGCAGACAGGTAGATCGGATCGCCATCCTTCAGAACGACACCGTTCTCCACCTTCCAGAACGGCGTTTCGATGAAGCCGTATTCGTTGACCCGGGCGTGGGTGGCCAGGGAGTTGATCAGACCAGCGTTGGGGCCTTCCGGCGTCTCAATCGGGCAGAGACGGCCGTAGTGGGAGGGGTGAATGTCGCGGACGGCGAAGCCGGCACGCTCACGGGTGAGACCGCCGGGTCCAAGGGCCGAGATGCGGCGCTTGTGGGTGAGCTCAGCCAGAGGGTTGGTCTGGTCCATGAACTGGCTCAGCTGGCTGGAGCCGAAGAACTCCTTGATCGCCGCCACCAGGGGCTTGGGGTTCACCAACTGGGCCGGGGTCAGCGAATCGGTTTCGCCGACGGTCATCCGTTCCTTGATGATCCGCTCAAGACGGTTCAGACCCACCCGAACCTGGTTCTGCAGGAGTTCGCCCACTGAACGCACGCGGCGGTTGCCGAGGTGATCGATGTCGTCGAGGCTGGCGCCGCCGACATCCAGTTCCAGGTTGATCAGGTAATCGAGGGTGGAGAGCACGTCCTCATGGGTGAGGGTGCGCACCGTGTCGGGGATGGTGAGGCGCAGCTTCTTGTTGATCTTGTAGCGGCCGACCCGACCGAGGTCGTAGCGCTTGGGATCAAAGAAACGGGTCTGCAGCAGCTGCTGACCGCCACTCACTGAGGGGGGTTCACCCGGACGGAGTTTCTTGTAGAGCTCAAGCAGCGCTTGGTCTTCCGAGCTGATGCCCTCGTCGTTGGCGGCATCAATGGACTTCTTGTAGAACTCGGGGTGACGCAGCTTGTCGAGCACATCGTTGTCAGACAGACCCATGGCACGCATGAGCACGTGCGCGTTGATCTTGCGGGTCTTGTCCACACGAACGTGGAGCAAGTCGTTCTTATCTGTTTCAAACTTCAGCCAGGCACCCCGGTTGGGGATGACGCTGGCGTTGTAAGTGCGCCGGCCGTTCTTGTCCATTTCATCCTTGAAATAGACACCAGGGCTGCGCACGATCTGGTTCACGATCACGCGCTCAGCGCCGTTGATGATGAAAGTGCCGCGCTCGGTCATCAGCGGCAGTTCGCCGATGAAGACCTCCTGCTCCTTAATCTCACCGGTCTCCTTGTTGACCAGGCGGCAGGTCACATACATCTGTGACGCGAAGGTCGCATCACGGCGCTTGGCCTCTTCCACATCGTGGCGGGGGCGCTTCAGGCGGTACTCGCTACCGATGAAGTGCAGCTCCAGCTTGCCGGTGTAATCCGTGATCGGAGAGAAGCTTTCCAGCTCCTCGATCAGACCTTGATCCAAAAACCACTTAAAGCTGGCCCGCTGCACCTCCACCAGATCAGGGAGGTAGGTGGCGGTCTTGGCGACCTGAATCGCGCTGCTGCTCATGCGGGGACCGGCAGAGAGGACGAAGGGACTGGGGAGGACTGGATTGGCGGCAGAAGCTCACCTGACAGGACGATTCGACACAACAGCGGCACCGACGGTTTCCAGGACGGAACCGACAGCGCCGCTGCTGCTGTTCAGAAATCGCGGGTCAGATCAGCTGACGACGACAAGTGCACCGGAAGGAAATGGACGCTTCAGGCACCACACACAAGACGGAATCCTGCGCATGGCCAGGCCAATACAACATCTTACATATGGACTCGACACCCTTGGAACTCCGGTTAAGGGAGTCCGAACAAACGCCGGGCGTTAGCGGTACTGCTGCAGGCCACGCTGTCGAGATCCACGCCGCGCAGCTCAGCCACCCGCATGGCAACGGAAGCCACGAAGGCCGGCTCATTGCGCTTGCCGCGGCGGGGCACAGGAGCCAGAAAAGGGCAATCGGTTTCCACCAGGAAACGATCCTCCGGCACCTGACGGGCGCAGTCGTGGGTGGGCTCCGCCTTGGGGAAGGTGACGGTGCCGCTGAAGCTGATGTAGAAGCCGAGCTCCAGGAACTGGTGCATTTCATCGGGGGTACCGCCCCAGCAATGCATCACCCCTCCGGGGCAACGGCCCTGCGCCTTGCGGGCCCGCAGTTCCTCCAGCATCGGCTCGGCGGCATCCCGGCAGTGAATGATCACCGGCAGGTTCAACTCAACCGCCAGGTCCAATTGAGGGCGCAGCACAGCAAGCTGCTCCTCGAGATTCTTGTCTCGGAAGAGATCGAGGCCGAGCTCGCCGATGGCGACCACCCGATCGTCCTCCAGAGCTGCCCGGCGCAGCACCGCCACCGTGTCATCCCGCCAATGCTCGGTGTCCAGGGGATGGACGCCGACGGAATAACGCATCTCCGGGAATCGATCCGCCAGGGCGCGGATCGCCGGGATTTCGGAGGGTTCGACGCAGGCGTGCAGCAGTGCACCAACCCCAGCCTCACGCCAGCGTGAGGCCACCTCATCGAGGTCGTCGTCAAAGTTGCGGAAGACGATGTGACAGTGGCTGTCGATCAACGTCGGGGTGGGGGACACAGCTGGGCCGAAACGCGCTTTCGGCCCATTCTGCCGGTTGAAACCGAATCAGCTGGCGGGCTCGAGCACCTTGCGCACGGCCGCACTGAGGCGGGACTTCTGGTTGGCCCCGTTGTTGCGGTGCAGCACACCCACCTTGACGGCCTTGTCGATCTTGCTGAAGGCGGCACGCATGGAGGTCTGCACGCTGGCCTTGGCTTCATCACCAGGGGTTGCGCTGTAGGCGTCACAGGCGGCGAAGCAGCGCTTCATCAGGGTGCGCATCGACGACTTGTAGGTGCGGTTGCGCAGACGGTTGCGCTCAGCAATCTCAATCCGCTTCTTGGCTGACTTGTTATTGGCCACTGAGGCTTCAACGTTGCGAACAATCCAGCACCTTACTCCTTGACAGGACCCCCTTCCCTGGGTTGTGGAGTCCTAACTTGACCGAACTCTCCCTCTGTTCCTTTGTCTGTGAGCCAGCCGGCCGTTGCTCCCCTTCGCATCGTGCGGGATCTGGACCGGGCCCAGAAGGAGCTGAAACGGTTGTCGAGCCGCACCACACAAACCCAGCAGGGTGAAGCCCGTGAGCGGGTTGAAGCCATTCTCACAGCGGTGCGCGACCGCGGTGATGCCGCCATTGCCGACTTCACCGAACGGTTCGATGGCTTCCGGCCCGATCCAATGGCGGTGTCCCCCGAGGCCCTCGAACAGGCCTGGACGTCGCTGCCGACCAACCTGCGGGATGCCCTGGAGCTGGCCCATCGCCGCATCACCGACTTCCACCAACGCCAACGTCCCGCCGATCTGGCGGTGACGGGCCCCCACGGCGAACGGCTTGGGCGGCGCTGGCGGCCAGTGGAGAGGGCGGGTCTATACGTGCCAGGAGGACGGGCGGCTTACCCCAGCACCGTGCTGATGAATGCGGTGCCAGCCCGGGTCGCCGGCGTCAAAGACGTGGTGATCTGTTCCCCCGCCGGACGTGATGGTGCGGTGAACCCCGTGGTGCTGGCAGCGGCCCACCTGGCCGGCGTGAAGACGGTGTTCCGCCTCGGAGGTGCCCAGGCTGTCGCCGCCATGGCCTATGGCAGCGACAGCGTTCCCAAGGTGGACGTGATCAGTGGCCCCGGAAACCTCTACGTCACCCTGGCGAAACAGGCGGTGTACGGCCAGGTGGCCATCGATTCCCTGGCGGGACCAAGCGAAGTGCTGGTGATTGCAGACCACTCCGCCAAGCCCGATCAGGTGGCAGCGGATCTGTTGGCGCAGGCGGAGCACGACCCCCTGGCGGCGGCGGTGCTGATCACCACCGACCCTGCACTGGCCGACGGGATCAACGCCGCAGTGGCCGAACAGCTGGCCGATCACCCCCGCCAGGAGATCTGCGAAGCCGCTCTGCGGGACTGGGGTCTGGTGGTGGTCTGCGACGACCTCGAAAGCTGTGCCCGCCTGAGCGACAGCTTCGCCCCAGAACACCTGGAGCTGCTGCTGGAGCGACCCGAACCACTGGCGGATCGCATTCAGAACGCCGGAGCCATTTTCCTGGGCCCCTGGTCTCCAGAAGCGGTGGGGGATTACCTGGCAGGCCCGAACCACACGCTGCCCACCTGTGGAGCCGCGCGTTTCAGCGGGGCCCTCAGTGTTGAGACCTTCATGCGCCACACCTCGCTGATCGGTTTCAACCGGGCTGCCCTGGAAGCAACGGGTTCAGCTGTGCAGGAGCTGGCCACCAGTGAAGGCCTGCACAGCCACGCTGAATCGGTGCGGCGGCGCCTCAGCTGAGGCGCTTCTCCAGGCTGCGGACACCCGCCACACCATCGGTGATCTCACCGACCAACACCTCATCGGTGATGTTGACGAACAGGCCGTTCTCCAGCACACCGGGGATGTTGTTGATCGTCTGCTCCAGGGCCACTGGATCGCTGATGCCGCCATCGAGCTTGGCATCCAGCACCAGGTTGCCCTGATCGGTAACCACAGGGCCGGCCTTGCGCTGGGCCATGCGCAGCTCAGCGCTGCCCCCGAGTGCTTCCAGCTGCTGCTTCACCTGGCGCCAGGCCCCGGGGAGCACTTCCACCGGCAGCAGAAAACCGAGGTTGAGACGGTCCACCAGTTTGGTGGAGTCCACCACCACCACAAACCGATCCGCCCGTGCCGCCACGAGTTTCTCCTGCACGTGGCAGGCGCCACCACCCTTGATCAATTGGAAGCCAGGGTCGACTTCGTCGGCACCATCGATGGCCAGATCAATCCGGCTGACGGCGTTGAGACTGAGCAGGGGGATGTTGAGCTCAGCGGCCAGCACCTCTCCTTGGAAGGACGTGGTGACACCGACGATGTCTTTGAGTTCTCCGCTGGCGAGCTTGGCCCCCAGGCCCTGAATCATCAGAGCGGCGGTGGAGCCTGATCCCAGGCCCAGCACCATGCCGTCCTTGATCTGTTCCACGGCGGCATCAGCCACCGCCTGCTTCATCTGGGTCTGTAGATCAGCCATCGGGTCACGTCCTTTGGGCGCGACCGTAGCAAGAGGTTTCAGGCCATCCCAGGCAGGGGCTCCGGTTTGACGGACAGGGTGAGCTCGCGGCCGGCCCGCAGCACTTTCAGAGGCAGGGGAACATCGATGGCGGCGGCATCCACCACCTCGAGCAGCGCCTGAGGATCGGCAATGTCGCGCTCATCCACCGTGATCAGCAGATCGCCGCGGCGCAATCCTGCTTTTTCTGCCGGGCCATCGGGCAGCACGGCTTGCACCAGGGCACCGCTGCGTTCCGGCAGCTGCACCAGGGCATTGGGGTCCTTGTTGTGCTCGCGCGCGATACGCGGTGTGAGCGCCACCAGCTGCAGACCGATGTAGGGGTGCACCACTTCACCCTGCTGCTGGAGCTGATCAGCCACCCGGCGGGCCAGGTTGATCGGGATGGCAAAACCGAGGCCGGCCCCAGGGCCCGACCGCACCAGGGTGTTGATGCCAATCACCTGGCCATCGCCGTTCACCAAGGGCCCACCGGAATTACCGGGGTTGATGGCGGCATCGGTCTGAATCAGTTCCAGCCGTTTGTCGGCGAAGCCAAGGCTGTTGATGTTGCGGTGCAGGCTGCTGACGATGCCCAAGGTCACCGTGCGTTCCAATCCAAACGGGGTGCCGAGGGCGATCGCCCAATCGCCCACCTGCATGGCTTCCGAATCACCAAGTGGAGCCCGTGGCGGCAGTTGATCGCCCTCGAGACGCACCAAGGCCAGGTCTGTCACCGCATCGGTGCCCACAACCCGTCCATCCCGCTGTTCCCCGTCGGCCAGGGTGACGCTGACGGACTCCACCCGATCCACCACATGGGCATTGGTGAGCACAAGGCCCTTGGCATCGATCACCACACCAGAGCCTTGGCCCCGTTCCCGCTCCGGACCTGCCGGAGGGTCCCCCAGCAGGTCCCGCAGCAGGGGATCAAGCAGCGTGGGGTCAAACGGCTGACGTTCAACGGTGCGCTCGGTGTCGATCCGAACCACCGCCGGCGCCACCCGCTGAACGGCATCGGCCACAAAGCTGTGCTCCAGGGCCTGCGCTGAGTCACCTTCACCGACCAGAACCGCTACGGCCATCAGAACGGCCAGGAGTTGACGCAGGGCGTACCGCAACACAAGACCTCTAATTGCCTTCTTTTTATCGGATCCAGCCGGAGAAACGGGCCCTGGTCCAAATCGATCGCAATCTCAGAACCTCCATTGCGATGCGCGGATGACCCAGAACGAGCTGAATCACCCGTTCTCAATCCTCAGCGTTGACTGGGAGGGCAATTTCTCCACCTTCGACCCTGAACTGCTTTCGGTGGCCAGCGACCGCTACGGCAGCTTCAACCTTGGCAACATCAAGGATCTGTCGCTGGTGGAGTCCACCCACACCGAGCAGTTCCATCGGCTCATGGCCAACATGACCAGCGGCGTGGAGACCTGCCACAAGAGCTGCGAATACTTCGGCCTCTGCGGCGGGGGCAACGGCAGCAACAAGTTCTGGGAACACGGCACCCTCGCCTCATGCGAAACCAACGCCTGCCGCTTCGGCACCCAGATCCCCACGCAAGTGCTGTTGGAGCGCTTTGAAGAAGGCCCTCCCCTGACGCCACTCACACCCAATCCATCGGGGTCTTGATGCGATCGATCGCACAGAGGCTCTTGCGTCCACTGCTTAGGGTCAGACCGTTTGTGAGCTTCACCCTTGAGCGAATCCACCGCTTCACAACGCTGTGAGCTCTGCCAGGTCGTGATCGAAGACCACCCTGGCCTTCCCGATGTGGTGACGTTCAGCAATGGCCCCCAGGGCAGCCGCAGCAAACTCTGGAGCCGCGTCTGCCAGTACGTGACCGATCCGGAGCGTCGACGCCTCTGCATCAATCAGGATCTCGACGGGCGCGGCGCCGAACAGCCGGGCGACGCCTTCCCCGATGCTCCACCCATCGATCTGGGCAACAGCTGACGGCGGGCAGACGGTCCCGTACATTGAAGGTGTGTCCGACGGGCATCTCCCTGCGGGAGATCGGTCACAACTGAAATGCACGTCGGGCCGACGTCCGCCCTCAGTTCGCGTTGCCTCATCCTCTGCTTCCGGATCTCGAAACGCTGGTCACCGATGTGGCCGCCAGCAAAGGCTTTGCCCTTTGCGGCATTCAGCTGCTCACCCACATGAGCCCGATGACCCTGGAAGTGCAGATCCGCCACAGCAGTGGAGCGGATGTGAGCCTTGATGACTGCGCCGGTTTCAGTGGCGTGCTGGGAGATGCCCTTGAGGCCTCCACCCTGCTCACTGACGCGTATGTTCTGGAGATCAGCAGTCCCGGCATCGGCGATCAGCTGTCCAGCGATCGCGACTTTGAAACCTTCCGTGGGTTCCCCGTGGAGGTTCATCACCGCGACAAGGACGACAGCGAGCAACGCCTGGAGGGCCTCTTGCTCGAACGCGACGCCGACACGCTGCAGATCAACATTCGCGGGCGAATCAAACGGATTCCCCGGGATTGCGTGATCGATGTCCGCCTCACGAGTCCAGGCAGCTGAACCCAGCGTTCACACCCCTGCAACCGCTCCCTTCCTTTCCCCTAACCCAACGCGATGGCTCTCGTCCTGCTTCCCGGTCTCAGCAACCTGATCGACGACATCAGCGAAGAGAAGAAGCTGCCGCCCCAGGTGGTGGAGGCGGCCCTGCGGGAGGCCCTGCTGAAGGGCTATGAGCGCTACCGGCGCACCCTGTACATCGGCATCAGCGAAGACCCCTTTGATGAGGAGTACTTCAGCAACTTCGACGTTGGCCTCGATCTTGAGGAGGAGGGCTACCGAGTTCTCGCCAGCAAGATCATTGTTGATGAGGTGGAGAGCGAAGACCACCAGATCGCGATCGCCGAGGTGATGCAGGTGGCCGATGACGCCCAGGTGGGCGACACGGTGGTGCTGGATGTCACCCCAGAGAAAGAGGACTTCGGCCGGATGGCCGCCGCCACCACTAAGCAGGTGCTGGCCCAGAAGCTGCGGGATCAGCAGCGCCGCATGATCCAGGAGGAATTCGCTGATCTGGAGGATCCGGTGCTGACGGCCCGGGTGATCCGCTTCGAGCGCCAGTCGGTGATCATGGCGGTCAGCTCAGGCCTGGGCCGTCCGGAAGTGGAGGCTGAACTCCCCCGGCGCGATCAACTGCCCAACGATAACTACCGCGCCAACGCCACCTTCAAGGTCTTCCTGAAAGAGGTGAGCGAAGTGCCCCGCCGGGGACCGCAGTTGTTCGTCAGCCGCTCCAATGCCGGCTTGGTGGTCTACCTGTTCGAGAACGAAGTTCCCGAAATTCAGGAAGGGTCCGTTCGGATCGTGGCCGTGGCCCGTGAGGCCAATCCCCCCTCCCGTTCCGTGGGCCCCCGGACCAAGGTGGCCGTCGACAGCATCGAACGCGAGGTGGATCCCGTCGGCGCCTGCATCGGCGCCCGCGGCTCCCGCATTCAGCAGGTAGTGAACGAACTGCGTGGAGAAAAAATCGACGTGATCCGCTGGTCGCAGGATCCGGGCCAGTACATCGCCAACTCCCTCAGCCCCGCTCGGGTGGAAATGGTGCGGCTGGTGGATCCCGTGGGCCAGCACGCCCATGTGCTGGTGCCCCCCGATCAGCTGAGCCTGGCCATCGGCCGCGAAGGCCAGAACGTGCGTTTGGCCGCCCGACTCACCGGCTGGAAGATCGACATCAAGAACTCCACTGAATACGACCAAGAGGCAGAGGATGCCGTGGTGGCAGAGCTGATCTCCCAGCGGGAGGAGGAGGAAGCCCTGCAGCAGCAAGCCGAAGAACGACTGGCCGCCGAACAGGCCGCCCGGGCGGAAGAGGATGCACGCCTGCGGGAGCTGTATCCGCTGCCCGAAGACGAAGAGGAGTACGGCGAGGAGCAGGCCGAGCAGGAGTTCTCTGTGGAGGAGCCCGCTGAGGTGGAAGCCGGCAGCGAAACCGAGTTCGAGGCCGAGGCTGAAGGCACGGACGCAGCGGCTGAAGCCGATGCCGAGCCCGATCAGGAGCAGGTCCGGTGAGTGACCGCCCCGTCCTGCGTCGCTGCGTGGCCTGCCGCCAGCTCTTGGATCGCCGCCAACTCTGGAGGGTGATCCGCGACCATCAGGACGGAGTTCTCCTCGATAAGGGGATGGGCCGTTCGGCCTATCTCTGCCGCGAGGAGAACTGCCTTGAGGAGGCGACCCGTCGCAAGCGTCTGCAGAAAGCCCTGCGTTGTCAGGTTCCCGAAACAGTGCTTGCGGTGTTGAAACAGCGGCTTAACCAAAGCGTTGGTGAATCCGCTGAGGCAGACTGAACATTGGCCCCACCTTGTGCGAGGCCACCGCGGCATTCCATGCCCGGACCGATCGGAGACCCGAACTGAATGACCAGCAGCGGCAAAGTCAGAATTTACGAGCTGTCCAAGGACCTCGGCCTTGAGAACAAGGACGTGCTGGATGCGGCTGAAAAGCTGTCGATCGCTGCGAAGAGCCACAGCAGCTCGATCAGTGACGCTGAAGCCGGAAAGATCCGTTCGCTCCTCGGCAAGGGCGGGAATGGTGCGAAACCCGCTGCCGCGGCCCCTGCCAAGCCCGCAGCTGGCAAGGCCATCCTCTCGGTGAAGAAAGCGGCCCCCGCCGCGCCAAGCAAGCCCGCCCCAGCGGCGAGCAAACCGGTCGCCAAGCCTGTGGCTGCCAAGCCCGTGGCGGCTGCCAAACCGCAGGCGGCCCCGAAGCCTCCCGCAGCGGCCACGCCCAAACCGGTGATCAGCAAGCCAGCGGCTGCACCGGTGAAAGCCTCAGCAGCACCGGCGCGGCCCGCCGCTCCTCAGAAACCCCCCGCAGCCCCAGCGCGACCAACGGCGGCAAAACCCGTTCCACGACCTGCCGCGGCCAAGCCGCAGGTTGTCAGCAAGCCGGCTGCAGGCAAACCGGAACTGGTGAGCAAGCCCAAGGCTGCTGCCAAACCCACGGCACCCACACCGGCTCGCCCGACCCCACGCCCCGCAGGGGCTGGAAGCCCAGCGCGGCCCACCCCTGGCCAGGGGCAGCCCAAGCCACAGATCATCCGCGCAGGAGCTCCATCTCGGTCCGGCGCGCCCACCCGTGCCGGTGCCCCCACAA
>NZ_JAKUHJ010000018.1:0-31043 GCF_023630635.1 Synechococcus sp. MU1651 | reverse complement strand
GCCTGGGGGTGGTGGGGGCCTCCGGCTGCGGGAAAAGCACCCTCTGCCGGGCCTTGATGGGGCTCAATCCCATCCGCGGCGGCCGGGTGGACCTGCTGGGCCAGGACCTGCTGAGCCTGCGTGGTGAGGCGCTGCGAACGGCCCGACGGGCCCTTCAGATGGTGTTTCAGGACCCTCTGGCCTGCCTGAATCCCGCCCTGCAGGTGGCCGATGCCATCGCCGATCCGTTGCTGATCCATGGTCTCTGCTCGAAAGCAGCAGCCCGGGAGGAAGCCCGTCGCCTGCTGCAGCGGGTTGGCCTCAGTCCGGCTGAGCAGTTTCAACACCGCCTGCCGAAGCAGCTCTCCGGCGGCCAGCAGCAGCGGGTGGCGATCGCCCGCGCCCTGGCGTTGAAACCCAAGGTGCTGATCTGCGACGAGAGCGTCAGCATGCTCGATGCCGCAGTGCAGGCGGATGTGCTGGCGCTGCTGCGGGAGCTGCAGCAGGAGCTGGGCCTGGCGATCGTGTTCATCACCCACGACCTCTCGGTGGCCAGTGGTTTCTGCCATCGGGTGATGGTGCTCGACAAGGGAAAAGTGGTGGAAGAAGGGCCAGGAGATCGGATCTTCAGCGCGCCTCAGGCGCCGATCAGCCAAACCCTCGTGGAGGCCTGCCCAAGGCTGCCCCATTGAGCCCTCAGCCCGACGCGGCGCGGCGCCTCAGCACCCCCAGCAACTTCTCCATCACCGGAGGCAGGGGAGCTTCGAACAGCATCCGCTCGCGGGTGATCGGATGATCCAGCCCCAGCTGCACGGCGTGCAGGGCCTGGCCGGGCAGCTCGATCGGCAACTTGCGGCAGCGGCTGTAGGTGGGGTCACCCACCACGGGATGGTTCATGTGGGCGCAGTGGACGCGGATCTGATGGGTCCGCCCGGTGTCGAGCTTGAACCGCAGCAGGGAGTAGTCGCCGAGTCGCTCCACCAGGGTCCAGTGGGTGCAGGCGTAACGGCCGTTTTCGCTGCTCACCACCGCGTACTTCTTGCGATCCGCCGGATGGCGGCCAATCGCCCCGACGATCGTGCCCGAGTCGCCGGCCGGCACGCCATGAACGACGGCGAAGTACTCGCGAGAAGCGATCCGTTTCTGGATCTGCACCTGCAGCCGCACCAGAGCCTCCTGGCTCTTGGCGATCACGATGCAGCCGGTGGTGTCTTTATCAAGGCGGTGCACGATCCCTGGCCGCAACTTGCCGCTGATGCCGGGGAGGTCCGGGCAGTGATGCAGCAGGCCGTTCACCAGGGTGCCGTCCTTGTTGCCCGGCGCCGGATGCACCGTCAGCCCGGCCGGCTTGTTGAGCACGATCAGATGGTCGTCCTCAAACAACACATCCAGATCCATCGGCTCCGGCTTGAGGTAAGGCAGCGGTTCCGGTGGCGGCATCCACAGCTGCACCTCATCGCCCTGGCGCAGGGGTGTTTTGGCCTTGCCGGTCTTGCCGTTAACGCGCACGTAGCCCGCGTCGATGAACTTCTGGATCCGAGCCCGGCTCTGCTCCGTGCGCTGGCTCACCAACCAACGGTCCAGCCGCATCGGCAACGGCTTGGGATAGGCCAGCGTCAGCAGCTCTCCCTCGCCTTCGCCAAAGCGATCCGTGAAGGTCTCCTCCGGCAACGGAGGACGTTTCCACTGCTGCGGACTCATGCCGGCAACTCCAAGGCAATGCTGCCGAGGGCCGATTTGCGGAAATCATCCAGCAACCGCTGGGCCATGCGCGCCGTCTCGCCAGAGGTGTGGCGGGCCGCTGCAGCATCCAGCCAGAGAGCCGGGTTGGCCGTTTCACCGCTCAGGGGAATGCCATAACGCTCCTGCAGCAGCGGAATCGTCACCCCAGCAGCAGCCTGCGATTCCACATCCAGCAGCAACTGAAGGAAGGCCTGGGCCACCAGTTCGCCGTCGTAGGCGGCCTGGCCGATGTCGTCGCAAAGGGCCAGCCGCAGGGCCGCCTGCTGGTCGTCGAGCCGAGGCGGCAGAACGCCAGGGGCATCAAGGAGGTCAAGGTCTTGTCCCAGACGCACCCAGCGCAGGGTGCGCGTCACGCCGGCCCGCCGGGCGCTGGCCACCACCTTCTGCCGCACCAGACGGTTGATCAAAGCCGACTTGCCCACGTTGGGAAAGCCCAGGGTGAGCGCCCGCACGGGCCTGGGCCGCATGCCCCGGTTGCGGCGGCGTTCGTTGAGCTGATCGCCGGCACGGATCGCGGCCTGCTGCACCTGCTTCACGCCGGTACCGGCCTTGGCATCACACCAGACCGTCCGTTGCCCCTGGGCTTTGAACCATGCCTCCCAGGCCTCCTTGGCGGCTGCGGTGATCATGTCGCGCCGGTTGATCACCAACAAATGCTGCTTGCCCTTCAACCAGCGGTTGAGGTGGGGGTGGCCTGTGGCCAGAGGAATGCGGGCATCACGCACCTCGATCACCAGATCCACCTTGTCGAGATGGCGCTTGAGCTGCTGCTCCGCCTTGGCGATGTGGCCGGGGTACCACTGGATCGTTGGGGTGCTCACAGAGGCAAACGCACAGAACAGACGGCCAGCCGGAACGAATTCACTTTGAACGCGCTGGCGCCAACGTCATTCACACGGGTTAATCTCACCCCGTTTTCTTACCGCACGACACAACCCTATGGCGAAGCGTTCCCTGGCCAGCCTCAACGCCGGCGACCTGAGCGGCAAACGCGTTCTCGTGCGGGTTGACTTCAACGTGCCCCTGAACGATGCCGGTGCGATCACCGACGACACCCGCATCCGTGCCGCCCTGCCCACGATCAACGACCTGATCAGCAAGGGCGCCAAGGTGATCCTGTCCGCTCACTTCGGCCGTCCCAAGGGCCAGGTGAACGACGCCATGCGTCTCACCCCCGTGGCGGCTCGCCTGAGCGAACTGCTGGGCAAGCCCGTGGCCAAGACCGACAGCTGCATCGGCCCCGACGCCGAAGCCAAGGTGGGCGCCATGGCCAACGGCGATGTGGTGCTGCTGGAGAACGTGCGCTTCTTCGCCGAGGAAGAGAAAAACGAAGCCGGTTTCGCCGAGAAACTCGCCGGCCTGGCTGAGGTGTACGTGAACGACGCCTTCGGCGCCGCCCACCGCGCCCACGCCTCCACCGAGGGCGTCACGAAGTTCCTCAAGCCCTCCGTCGCCGGATTCCTGATGGAGAAGGAGCTTCAGTATCTGCAGGGTGCGGTGGATGAGCCCAAGCGTCCCCTGGCTGCCATCGTCGGCGGCTCCAAGGTGAGCTCCAAGATCGGCGTGCTCGAAGCCCTGATCGACAAGTGCGACAAGGTGCTGATCGGCGGCGGCATGATCTTCACCTTCTACAAGGCCCGCGGCCTCTCGGTGGGCAAGAGCCTGGTGGAAGAAGACAAGCTGGAACTGGCCAAAGAGCTCGAGGCAAAGGCCAAGGCCAAGGGCGTGCAGCTGCTGCTGCCCACCGACGTGGTGCTGGCGGACAACTTCGCCCCCGATGCCAACAGCCAGACCGCTGACATCAATGCCATCCCCGACGGCTGGATGGGTCTCGACATCGGCCCCGATTCGATCAAGGTGTTCCAGGACGCCCTGGCCGACTGTCAGACCGTGATCTGGAACGGCCCCATGGGCGTGTTCGAGTTCGACAAGTTCGCTGCTGGCACCAACGCCATTGCCACCACCCTGGCCGACCTGAGCGGCAAAGGCTGCTGCACGATCATCGGCGGTGGTGACTCCGTGGCAGCGGTCGAGAAGGCTGGCCTGGCCGAGAAGATGTCGCACATCTCCACCGGCGGCGGCGCCAGCCTCGAACTGCTGGAAGGCAAGGTGCTGCCCGGCGTGGCTGCCCTCGACGCCGCCTGATCAGTGGCTCAGGCCTGGAGCTGCAGGTCTTGATCGATCTCATCCCGGACGTCTCTCAAAGGGACGACCGGGATTTTTTTGTCCTGAAGGCACAACTGCAGCGCATCCGTCGACCAGGATCCGAATGCTTCGCCATGCGTCATGACAAAAGCTGACTTGAGCCTTGGCTTAGTGGGCCTGGGGGCACTCGGCTTGCCCATGGCGATCAACCTGCACCGCGCTGGCTTCCCACTGCGGGTGCACTCCCGCAGCCGCACCGCCGAAACTGATCCGGAGCTCGAGGGTGCTGCTCGCTGTTCCAGCCCAGCCGAAGCGAGCACCGGCGTGGATGTGATGCTGCTGTGCGTCAGTGACGATGCAGCCGTTGAGGAGGTGCTGTTCGGAGCCAACGGGGCCGCATCACAACTGAGCGCCGACAGCGTGGTGCTGGATTGCTCCACCATTGCTCCCGCCACAGCCCAACGTTGTGCGGAGCGGCTGGCCCACCAGAAGATCCACTACCTGGATGCTCCGGTCACCGGCGGAACAGAAGGGGCCAAACGCGGCAGCCTCACAGTGCTGGTGGGTGGAGCCAGCGAGATCCTGGAACGGGTTCAGTCCATCCTCGAGGTGATTGGCGGCTCCATCCACCACTTCGGTGGCGTGGGGCGAGGGCAGCAGGTGAAAGCGGTGAACCAGGTGCTGGTGGCCGGCAGCTATGCCGCCGTGGCCGAAGCGGTGGCCCTAGGCCAGCGTCTGGAGCTGCCCATGCCCCAGGTGATCGATGCCCTCAAAAATGGTGCAGCCGGCTCATGGGCCCTCGACCATCGCAGCATCGCCATGCTGAAGGGAAGCTATCCCCTCGGCTTCCGGCTCAGCCTGCATCGCAAGGATCTCGGGATTGCCCTTGATGCAGCCAAGGCCGTCCAATTGGATCTGCCCGTCACAACGCTGGTGGAACAGCTGGAACTCGATCTGATCAACAACGGCCATGGTGATGAGGACGTGTCCGCCCTGCACCGCTGGAATCAAACAAGACAACGGAGCTAGTAGCTGCTGACCACGCGCACCCGTTTGGTGGCCGTCACCACGCCGTCGGGATGCACCAGCATCACGGCCCAGGTCTGCGCACCGGGTTGCTGCGGTGCCTGAACGCTTTTGAACAATCCACCCCCAGCCTGAGGCGACAACGGCAGGTTGGGGCGGATCTGAGCCGACAGCTGCTCATCGGTGAGGTCAATCAAACCGCCCGCCACCAGGGCCTGACCCAGCGGTTTTTCAACGATCAAGTCGACGTCGTAACGGCTGCCGGTGAGCACCACATCGGGGATGGCGACGTTGACCGCCAAGGGGCGCTCACCACTGCGCAGCAAGGACTGCTGGGCCACCAGTTCCTGATCTACGAGCTGGCCGTTGTCCAGACGAATCGCGATCTGTTCGCTGGCCTCAAGGGAATAACTGAGACCCTCGGATTCAGCGGCACCCCGCACCCGCAGGCTGAGGGTCGGACGCCCATCCGATGTGGGCGCTGCGGGCTCCACCTGCCAGGAGACCTCGGGGAAATCCTGCCGGAAGCGCTCCAGGCGCTGGGCTAACACAGGCTGCAGCTCAAGGCTGGCCAGGGTGTCGAACGCCGAAGATCCGCCGTTGTTCAACGCCGTTTGCAGGCGATCGCTGAAACGTTCAACCGCACTGCCCCCGCGTCCGGGCTGCGCAAGGGCTTGAACCGGTGACAGAACCAATGCCATGGCCGAGACGAGCGTGACTCCCAGGAAACGACGCACGGGCCAGACCACAACAACCCAATTAAGTTAGGCCTGGTGTGCGGTGACGGCCGACGCGATGACCCGGCTTCTGATCGCCGCCAGCGGCACCGGCGGCCATCTCTTCCCCGCCCTGGCAGTTGCGGAAGCCGTTGAAAGTCACTGGCCCGTGCGCTGGCTGGGGGTGCCTGATCGGCTCGAAACGCAGCTGGTGCCGGAGCGTTTTGGTTTGGTGTGCGTGAACGCCGGCGGACTGCAGGGGCGCGGACTCACCAAGCTGCTGCAGTTGCTGCGCCTGTTGCTGGCCAGCGTGAACGTGCGGCGGATGATCCGCCGAAACGCGATCGATGTGGTGTTCACCACCGGCGGCTACATCGCCGCCCCCGCGATCCTGGCGGCGCGTTGGTGCGGCATTCCCGTGGTGCTGCATGAATCCAATGCCATCCCGGGGCGGGTCACCCGCTTGCTGGGTCGCTTCTGCAGCGCCGTGGCCATTGGCCTCCCCGCGGCCGCCAAGCGCATCCCCGGCAGCCAGCCGGTGCTGACGGGCACACCAGTGCGTTCCAGCTTTCTGGCCCCACAACCCCTACCGGGCTGGGTCCCTTCCGGGGAGGGGCCGCTCCTGGTGGTGATGGGCGGCAGTCAAGGCGCCGTCGGCCTCAACCGCATGGTGCGTGCCGCGGTGCCGGCATTGTTGGAGCAGGGCTGCCGCGTGGTTCACCTCACCGGCGACAACGACCCCGACCTTGGGCAGCTGCAGCACCCACAACTGGTGGAACGCCGCTTCAGCGATGAGATGCCCGGGTTGCTGCAACATGCGGATCTAGCCATCAGCCGCGCGGGGGCCGGCAGCCTCAGTGAACTGGCGGTCTGCGGGACCCCGGCCGTGCTGGTGCCGTTCCCGCAGGCGGCGGACCAGCACCAGGAGGCCAATGCCGCCTGTGCGGCATCCCTCGGTGCGGCCGTGATCGTGCATCAACACGAAGCGGAGCAGCCAGTGTTGTTCAACACCGTGCAGCGGCTCCTGGCATCTCGGCTCGGACACGCCAGCACTGCAAACGATCCACTCACCCAGATGCGTAAAGGGATGGCTGCCTTGGCGGAACGGGATGCTGAACAGCAACTGGCCGGTCTGCTTCAAGGCCTGGTGGCCTGAGTCAAGCCAGAGGGCTGCGCTTCAACTCCTCACGCATCGCCCACACGATGCGGCGGTTGTTGCGCCGGGATTGCAATCCGATCCGCAGCCAGGTCTCTCCCAAACCCTCAAAGGAACGGCAATCACGCAAAAGAATGCGATGCCGTTGCTCCAATGCCTCCCGCAAAGGCACGAGGGATCGGTTCGCTCGAATCAGCAGATAGTTAACCGCCGACGGCATTGGGGTGATGCCCGGCAACGCAGCCAATTGCCGCTGCATCCACGCCCCCTCCGTTGCCGTCCAACGCTGCACGCGCGCGCACCAAGATTGGTAACGCCGGGGCGATGACAACAACCGTTCGCCAACAGCTAGGGCGATGCCATTCACGGGCCAAGGATCCCGCCACTCGGCCCAACGCTGCAACCGCTGGGGCTGCGCAACGGCATAGCCCAAACGCAAGCCAGCAATGCCATAGAGCTTGGTGAGGCTGCGGATCACCACCAGGTTCGAGTGCTCAGCCACCAAGGGAATCAACGACTGCTGCTCGCCGTTGGGCACCAGAGGCAAAAACGCTTCATCACAGATCACCAGGGCGTACCGCTCCAGCAATGGCTGCAATGAGGCACGGCTCCAGAGCTGACCGGTGGGGTTATGGGGATTGCAAATCCACAGCACAGATCCCTCACCCGGGTCGGGGGACGGTTGCGGAAACCCCTCATCCCAAAGGAGAGGCAACTGCTGCTGCCGGGAGGTCGCTGACCAGCAGCGCAAGGCACGTTTGTAATCGGCAAAACCCGGTGCTGCCAGCACACTCAAACCTTGCTCGGCTGCATCACGAGCCGCCCAGGTGAACAGTTCAGCGGCGCCATTGCCCGGCAAAAGGAAGGAAGAATTGACTCCGTGCAGTACGGCGAGATGCTGACGAAGCAGCGCCTGACTGCGGTCGGGATAGTCGCGCCAGGCACTCAGGCCAATTCGCTGCCAACGGGGACACCAAGGCACCAGAGAGGCACTGGCATCGAGAAAGGCCTGCCGCCTCAACCCAGCCCGCTTCGCCGCCTGCTGAACTTCACCGCCATGAACAGGCAGCACCCTGTCGCTGCAACTTCAGCAAGTGTGGCCAAAAAACCATGTTGACAACCGATTTCGGAACCAAGATCAATTCGTGATCGGCTCCACCCAAAGCAACAACAGCTTTAGGGGCGTGTGGTCGAAGGAGTTGTTGTCCGCCTGCATCCCGCCTCCACGAAAAGCAGATCTGGTTACAGAACAACCCCTCAGCGGTCAATCGTTCCCAAAAAGCGATTGCAGGAGAGCTACAGGCCGTCGCCCAGCACGGCGGGTAAGCACAGGCCTGTCGTTCCTCGTTTAGTCGAACCGAGGCACCCGCCATCTGGGTTTCCGTTGTGCGCCTAATGCGACTAATCAAGACAGTAGAAGTGGGTCTAGACGAAGCAACGGCACATCTGTGGATGAGAATCCCTGCGCTGCGCAGCATCGATCAGGAGCGCCCTGCAGGATAAAAGTTGACGCAAGCCAATGCAGCAGGACTACTGGTAGTCCCAGTAAAAGATGCCAGCGCAACTGCCTCCCAGATCACATCGACAAGTGATGATGCGATCGATACAACAAAGCGACCGAGGTCTTAATCGCATGGCTTTCCTGATGCCACTGGCGTTAGGCCTACTTACAAGTTTGTTCGGAGTTGCAAGCCCTGCCATTGCCGGCAATGAAGAGCACTTAATCCAACTGCTTGAAAGCCGCCAATGCCCAGCTTGTCAGCTCAACGATGTAGACCTAACGCATGCTGATCTACGTGATGTCAAGCTCAAGGGTGCTCAGCTTCAACGCACAAACCTGAGCCGAGCACAGCTCGACGGCGCTGATCTCAGCGGCACCGACCTAAGTTTCACCAGCCTCCAGGGCGCCTCATTACGCGGTACCGACCTACGCGGTAGCAAGCTCATCGGCACCGATCTGCGCAGGGCGGATCTCACAGGCGCTCTGCTAGCTCCCAAGGCGCTGGACCAAAGCCACTGGCTTGGAGCAAGGGGCGTCTCCAAAGAAGCTCGAAGCCACGCTGGACTTCACAATGCGGGGGTTAATGCAGCACAGAACAGGCAATGGGCCAAGGCTGAGCGACTGTTCAACGCTGCAATCGAAGCCAACCCTGATGAACCATTGAGCTGGGTGGCACGAGGACTGAGTCGAGGCGAACAAGGCAAAGATGAGCTTGCTTCACGCGATTTCGCCTATGCCAGTCAGCTATTTGCCGATCAAGGCGACAACATCAAAGCTGAGCAACTGATGGAAGCCAGCCGGCTTGTCTACGACGTCCACAACAAAACTGATGCACCCAGTGGCAATGGAATCGGCTCAGCCTTGATCAGCGGACTGCTGTCTTCGGTACGGGCATTAACACCAATCGCGCTCAAGACACTGACGCAAATGATTCCGTGAATCAAAAGGAAGAGCGAAGAAGATCTCGTCCTTCCGAAGTATCAGGCCAATAACCGTAAGACCCACCCGCATCGTCATCAACAATTGCAGGCGTCACAAGAATGACTAATTCATTTTTGACACGACTTGAACCCGATCTACGGAAAAACTGACCAATCAAAGGCATATCACCAAGAAGCGGCCACTTTCTAACAGTTTCCGTATCTTGCTCCTGAATCACACCTGTAAGCACAAGAGTTTGACGGTCACGCAATCGAATAGAGCCCGACGAGAGCGATCGACCAGAAATATTGAAAATATCAACCCCATTAGTTTGACCAGCACTGATAGGGACCGAAATCTCAGGATTCACACTCAAGGATATAAAGCCATTATCATCGATCTTGCTCACTTGAACCTTGAGATTCAATCCTGCATTCTCGCGCTGATATTCAAACTGAGTTGAGCCACTGGAGGTGTCCGTTGTCGAGACCGAAGTAATAACACTCGTACCAGTCTGCACTTCAGCCTCCTGCCCTTCCTGCACTAAAAGAGTTGGCTGCGCCAAAGTTTTAGCGCTTGAAGTCTCAATCACCGAATCAAGATATCCATAGAAAGAGTTGCTGGGATAATCAAAGGAGCCAAGGTCCTGGCTCGCAGCCGCCTCTCTCTCGGCAGAATCATCACTTGGAGCAGTTTCTGAAACGCCGGAATCTCCTTCTGCTTGACTAGAATATCTTCCAGGAGCGTTATAATCTGAACCGTCAAACATGCCTGTACCCGCAGAAGTACCAGGCTTAAAATCGCCAAAATTCATATAAGCTCGACCGCTTTCACTAACGATAAACGCATCGCCAATCCGCGCAGAAAAACTAGAATCAATGGACTTGTCATTCGTGAGATCTACATTCAAAATCTGCACCTTCACTGCCACTTGTCGCTTACGAAGATCAATCTGCTTTAAATAACCCTCAGCAACGCTGATCAACTTTGGCTCTCCCACCAGGGTTATCGTATTCAAACGTGAATCCGTAGAGCCAGTTAAGCCCAGCAAAGGCCCAACCCCAGAGGAATAGGTTTCAGCGTCAACTGCACCTGAATCAGTTGCTCCCGAGGAAGATGCAGATTGGCTTCCTACAGAGCCACCTGATGCTGAAGACTCAGCAAAACCTGAAGTCTTAGCAACTGCGATAAGAGCACCAAGATTGCCGAGGTATTGACTCGCCGATGCCACATCAACCTGATTCATTCGGAACACTTTCGACATCTGCGGCCCAAAACTTTTCGCGGACACAGCTGTTCCCACGAGCAACGTGTTCCCGTCCAGCCGCCCTTGCAAGCCCGATGCCATCAAGACGCTGTTCAAGGCACGGTCATAGCGCTCATTGCGAAACGCCATGGTGACGGGATATTGACTGCTGTCGGCTATCTCACCAGTCGGGATGTCTGCAGCAGTCAGGATGTCTGCACCACCCACGAAAACAAAGCCATAGCCCCCAAGGCGAGCCAACGACATCAGGGCATCCTTCGCCGGTGCGTTTTTGAAGGTGAGAGATACCGGGGGACCACTGGCCTGCACAAAACTGCGGTTGTTGATCAACATCGTTCCAACAGCCATGTCACCCAACGGAGGCGCAACCGCCCTGGGACGCATCGGAGGGACTATCTCGGGTTGGGCCACACGCCCGGGACGACGAAGATCCAAGCGACCGCTGGATCGCACATCTAGCCCTGTCAGACCGGCAAACCTCACCACCAACGATTTGCCATTGGATCCAATGGTTGGCGTGGGCAACCGTTCTCCCATCCGAGCCTTCACGATCAGCTGAAGATCTCCATCCAGCGGTTCCAACCGCACGCTGAGCAACTCCGATGATGGGAGCAGCATCTGCTGAGGAGTGAAGGGTCGATCACCAAGATCCACACCCGTCAACCGGGCCGACCAACGGCCATCCGACTGGTTTTGACTCACAGCACGGACCTTCGTACTAAGGCCAGCGATCACCACATCAACCCTCCCAAGGGAGCGCCGCAAACGGAGTTCAACCGCAGACGTCGTGCGCGAGAGCGCTGATGGGGCCAACACGACCAGGTTCAGCACGATCGGGCCAACACCTAGTGCCAGCAGACCGGACAAAACACGCGTCATGGAGGGCTTGATCACTAGAAAGGTCTTTCAGCCCAAGAGATCTGCGCGAATGGTATCGATCGCTATCTCCATGCACCAGCCTCATGAAGACGATGATGTAGAGCCATTGGGTGGGACATCCAACATGGGATCCACGTCATAAAAACTGAGCTTCAACGTGAGCTGCGTGGGAGCCACCGCGGACCCAGCAGACTCGGCATCTGTTGTTTCCACCACAGCCTTGAGCTGCATTTCACTGCTTTCAACCAACAACGCCAAGGCTTCCATCCGTTGCAAAAAAGTCTGCAATCCGCCAAATGAACCACTGACTCCCAATGCAACCGATGACTTGCGATAACCAAGTGCTTGCCATGGATCTTGCGGGGGTTCTGCCTGCTGCTTCGTGTTTGATGGGTTGTTATTCCGCCGAGATTGTCCCTGGGTTGGCGAAGGGGTTTTGAGCGGTTCGTAGCGCTGGATGTGCACACCCGATGCCAAGGCCTGCTGATTCAACAGCGCCAAGAAGGTCTGAACCTTGTTCCGCCCCGCCAACAACCCCAGCAACAGAGCCTGCTTCTCTACAGCGACCCGCAGTTCAACTTGCGCTTGACTGAGCTGACGTTCCAACGCAGGGAGACTGCGCTGAAGACTGAGCAAGGTGTCTCGCCTCTCCTCCAACTCTTGCAGTGTTTGGACGAGAGGCCTCACCACCACAAGTCCAATAGCAGCACTCACAACAAGACCAATCCCGAGAGGCAGACCCACCAAGAGCCGTCCCCGCGTGAGCCATGGCTGTCGTGACGTCGTCAACCCAATAATCATTGCAAGACCCCTGTGACTTTCAACACCTCCAGCCGACGGGCCAAGCCCTCGGCACCAAGCCCACGCAAATATGAGGGTGTGGATTTCATGGCTGGATCGAGTTTTGCCTCAAGCGTGAAGGCAATCCGTTCCTCGTTGTCGGCCACAGCTTTCACAACGGTTGTGCCGTCGGGAAGCATGTCTAACAGAGCTTCAAGGTTGAGATCCAAGGCGTTGATCCGTTCGAAAGCATCCGCCCCTTGGGATTCTCCCTTGATCAGCAACTTAGAGGGGTTGGCGTTGAGTGACACAAGGCGAACACCCTGAGGCGTGACCTGTCGCAATTGCTCCAACAACGCCGACCCCGAGCGCACCGCCACCAACTGTTCGGCGATCGATTGCGTCTGCTGCTCCAAGGTTGACCGGCGCGACCTCATGGCACGCAGCCGTGCCTTGGCATCTCCAACTTGCCTCTCGACGGGATTCAGTGCATCCACCTCGACCTGCACCTGCTGCTGACGATGCTGAAGACCCAAAAGGGTGAGCACAGCCAGCATCACCAACACCAACGCGCCCATGCCGCCCTTAAACAGCAGAGAGAGTGGCGGCGGGACAGGGGCCGGCTCCAGCGGCAAACCAAGCTCGAGCCGGCGTTGCTGCAACAAATCTGGTTTGGGCCAGTCCTGACGCAATGTCATCGCTCCTCCTGATGCAGCGCCAACAGCGCCATCTGCTGCAGAGGTGACAGCAGATCAATCCCATCGCCAGCAGCGCCATCGTCTGACGGTTGGACCCAGGCGGGCAAGGGCTGATTCACACAGCACTCCCCTGCTGCACCATCCACCAGGGGCAGCCAGGCATCGACTTGTTCCGCAGGCACGGTGAACCACCATCCCAATGATGATGTCCAAGCACAGGCCTGCCACTCAGCAACACAGGCCCGAATCTCCCGCTGGCAGGCCAGAGGGTCGAGGGCGTCAAGTGCATGGTCAACCTCAGGAACCCCCTGGCGGAACAACAGCAAACGCAGGCTCTTCTCCTCCGCCACCAGCCAGGCCAGATCGCCATCCCACGTCTGCGTGAGCTGATGCAAGGCCCGCTGGGCCGCCGTCAGCAGCCAATCAACGCGCCGCAGCGGCAGATCGGCCAGTTCAGCAACCTCGCTCCAGCCCTGAATCAACGACCGCGGCACACCCACCACCGCCAAGGCCTCCTGCACCGGCGACGACGTGACGTAGCTCTCCGCCAAATCAAACGGCAGGTCAATGGACTGCAACGACTGGGGCAAAAGACCAGGCGCACCTTCCGATCCATAGCCGTCGACCACGCACCAGGCAGCTGCGTTCAAAGGCAGACAAAGAACAAGTTCGACTCCTGGACAATTGCAGTCAAAGATCAGATCAGCGATCAACTCACCAACGGCTTCCCGTTGCAGCGGCACACCATCACGGCACACACCTTCGGGCCAGTCCACAACACGTTGCTGCCAACGGCCCCTCTGTTCCCAACAACACACCAAGCTCGTGTTGTTCACAGCAATCAAAACCGACTTGAGATCAACCAGCCGTCGCCAAGCCAAGCTCAATGCTGTGAGTTGAGGCAGCTCACTTAGAGCAGGCAGTGGCACACAACGCTTCCCTCTGCCTTGATGCTATCGACGATGAGCCGCTTGAATCACTCCCTCTCAGAGACATTTAAGGGCGCAACATCGAGCAGTTCAGCTGCCCTTAAAGCAACAGGTTCAGTCCTGCCAGGGCAAACCGCTGCCTGATGCTTCCGCGATGGTGCGCAGACCGTGGCGGTCCAATTGCAGCAGAAGACCGTCCAGAATCCGCGGCACCAAATCTGGCCCCTGAAAGATCCAGCCGGTGTAGAGCTGCACCAGAGAAGCCCCTGCGGTGATGCGCTCCCAGGCGAGTTGGGCCGAGTCAATCCCACCCACACCGATCAACGGCAACGCCGGGCCGGCACTGGCCCGCAAGCGGCGGATCACCTCCTGGGCCCGCTGACGCAGGGGGGCGCCGCTAAGGCCACCGGCCTCTTCCGCCAGGGTGCGCCCGGTCTGCGACAACCGCCGTTGCTCCAGGCCCAGCCGATTGAGACTGGTGTTGACCGCGATCACCCCAGCCAGACCCTCCTCAAAGGCCAAGCGGGCCACGGCATCAATCGACTCATCGTCCAGATCCGGCGCGATTTTCACCAGCAGAGGCGGGCAGGCCGGCAGCCGGCGCAACCGCTCCACAAGCCGCCGCAACTGGGACGTGTCCTGCAGATCCCGCAGGCCGGGGGTGTTGGGGGAGCTGACGTTGATCACCGCGTAGTCGGCAAGCGGCGACAACAACTCCAGGGAGGCCGCGTAGTCGTCCGGGGCCTGCTCCAAGGCCGTGATCTTGGATTTGCCCACATTGATCCCCAGCACCGCCGGCCGCCGGCCGGGCGGATCCAAGCGTTGGCGCTCCAGCGTTTTCAACAGGGCCTTGGCGCCGTCGTTGTTGAATCCCATCCGGTTCAACGCGGCCTGTTCTTCGGCCAAACGAAACAGGCGTGGCTTGGGGTTGCCCGGCTGGCCGTGCCAGGTGACGGTGCCCACTTCGGCGAAGCCAAAGCCGAAGCGATCCCAGATGCCTGCCGCCACACCGTTCTTGTCAAACCCCGCCGCCAAACCCACCGGGTTGGGGAAGCGGCAACCAAACAGCACCTGTTCCAGACGCAGATCACGCCGTTGCAGATCCGCCGCAACGCCATCCAGCACCGTGGAGACCCCTGGCCAGCGGCGCCGCAGGCTGGCTTGACCAAGAGCCGTGAGGGCAGTGCGCGACAGCTGTTCGGCATCCAGACCGTCGTCCCGCGCCAAGACCGGACCCAGCCAACGCTGATAAAAGGCACCGCTGCTGAGCGGTCCGGCCGAAGAGGACGGCGACATGCTCTGGCTCAGGACTGTTCTGATCCTGCCTCGCGACGTTGCAGGGTCCAACCCCCCTCCGCCTGGGGCTCGACCAGCCAATCCCTCCAGATCCAGCTCTCCCGTCTCGTTTCCAGCTGTTTGAGCGGCTTTTCCACCAACTGCGCCAGCTCCAGCAACGAGAGGCTGTAGCCACCCTGCGCCAGACGGTCCGCCAACTCCAACCGGGACAACAGCTGCAGCAGAGGCTTGGGGGCCAGCTCGGATGGGGCTTCTGGCGCGGCCTCGGCGGAAGACAGCTCCGATGATCCCTGCTTCAGAGCCAAGGCCGGCTGGGCGTTATGGGAGAACGCCACGGCGATGCGATCCACCCGTTCGTTGTCGGGGTCACCGCTGTGGCCCTTGACGTAGCGCAGGGGCACATCATCCAGACGAGCGGCATCCAAGGCCTTCCAGAGGTCCTGGTTGAGCACGGGCTTGCCCGCAGCCGTTTTCCAGCCTTTGCGCTTCCAGCCCTTGATCCAGGAGCCCAGGCCATCAATCAGATATTTGCTGTCGGTGCGCAGGGTGAGATCCGGATGACGGGGGAGATGTTCAAGCCGTTGCAACACCTCCAACGCCGCCTGCAGTTCCATGCGGTTGTTGGTGGTGTCGGGTGCATGGCCCCCGAATTCCTCAACGCTGCCGTCTTCAAAACGCAACAACGCCCCCCAACCTCCTGGACCTGGGTTGCCGCTGCAGGCACCATCCGTCGCTGCAGCCACGACCCGTCCCCGTCCTTCCGCCATTGATCGGTCCCAACGCTGTTCGGTACAACACGGTTTCTGGCGTCACCGTGGATGAGCCGAACCTACCTGCGGGCGGCTGGGCTGACTGCCGTGGGGCTCTTGGCGGCTGGGCTGACTGCCGTGGGGCTCTTGGCGGCCGGTCTGTCGCAGGAGGGCACCGCACGGGCCTTGTTTAACAGCGCTGCGGTGCCGCAGGAGCACTTCGCTGTGCTGGCACAACCCCTTGGCAAAGCCCAGTGGAAACTGCTGGTGCTGGAACAGATCAAGGCCCAACCGCGCTGCTGGAGGGCACGCCAGGACGGACTGGTGGAGCCCAGCCTGAATCGCTTCAACTTCAGCGGCATCTGCAAGCGCTACCTGGACAGCAATGGCTACTCGCTGCGCAGCGGTGGCCAAGACCTCGGAACGCGCTTTCGCTTCCGGCTCAAGCCATCCGGCACATCGCTGAGGCTCGAAGCCCTCGACCCCCAGCAACGGGCACCACTTCTGGTGGGTCAGGCCGCGATACCAGCTCGCCGCGATCCCAACGGGTTTGTGGCTCTGCAGCTGGAGCCGGGCTGGGCCTTGGAACGCCGGGTTTATCAGGGTCGGCAGCTGAACCACCTGTACTTCGCGCATCAAGCCCCGGTGAACCGGCTGCTTGCGCTGGCCAGCAGCCGCGGCCAGCGTTCAGGCTTTCAGCGGTTGGGAGCGCCGATGCCGCCGATCGCACCACCGCCGTTGCCAACGGCACGAGCAACACGGCGGCGAACCACACACCAACGCACCACACGCCTGGCCAGCAATGCCCCGATCCGACTGCAGGTGATTCCCTATCGCCGCTGAGGACCAACCGTCACAGTGCCAGTTGAGAGGGCGACCAGACAGGGGCTGACAATAGATTCCCTACCCTTAGCTTGAATTTGTGTGAGGAGTGCTGAACGCCTCTTCAGGGTCGAAACAAGGACAGACTCCTGAACGTGTTCCTCTCATGAAAAGCTCCGCCTTCGGCGGGGCTTTTTTGTTGGCCAAACAAAACCACAAAAAAACCGGTCCTCGAAAGGACCGGTCACTGAACAACACAGGGGGAGAGGGGCAAGCCTTCTCCCAAGGCGATCACTTGAGGGTGACTTTGCCGCCTGCTTCTTCGATGGCCTTCTTGGCAGCCTCGGCGTCTTCCTTGGAGACACCTTCCTTGACGGCCTTGGGAGCAGCCTCGACCAGAGCCTTGGCGTCGCCCAGACCCAGACCGGTGGCCTCACGGACGGCCTTGAGGACCTTGATCTTGGCGGAGGCGTCGAAGCCTTCGAGGATCACGTCGAATTCGGTCTTCTCTTCAGCGGCATCGCCACCGCCACCAGCAGCGCCAGGGGCAGCCATCACAACACCAGCAGATGCTGCGGCGGACACACCGAAGGCCTCTTCGATCTGCTTGACCAGCTCGGAAGCTTCAAGCAGGGAGAGGGATTTCAGCGATTCGAGAATTTCGTCGGTTTTTGCAGACATGGTTTTGAAAGGGGAAGCAACAGATCAATGAACAGTGGTCTCGGCAGGGCCGAATCAGCCTTCGCCGCCTTCGGCGTGCTGCTTGAGTGCCCTGGCCATACCAGAGGGAACCTCGTTGATGCCCACAGCGACCTTCGTGGCCACGGCGTTGATGGCACCGGCGATCTGAGCCATGAGCTGCTCCTTGGAGGGGAGATCGGCAATGGCTTTGATCTCGTCCTGAGACAGGAGCTTGCCTTCGAAAAGGCCGCCCTTGGTCTCGGACTTCTTGAGTTCCTTCTGGAAGGTCTGAACGGCCTTCACACCGGCACCAACATCGCCCTTCACCAGGACGAGGGCGTTGGTTCCGGTCAGCAGGGAATCGAGGCTGGCCCAGTTGCTGTCACCATCAATGGCACGGCGCATCAAGGTGTTTTTAGTCACCTTGCAAACGCTGTCGCTGGCCCGCAGACGATCCCGCAGGTCAGACATTTCCTTGATGGACAGGCCCTTGAAATCAAGGACAAGTGCCAGTTCGGCGTCGGCGAGGAGCTCTTTGAGCTCTCCGACGATCTGCTGCTTGTTCTCCAGCGTGCGGCCCATAGGGATTGGATCGGATCAAAGGAACAAGCTGGGCACACGGCCGATCGAGTCTTCGAAAGGAAGACGAGGCCGCGTGCCGATCCAATCCCGAATGGGACAAAACCGTGTCGCGTCTGCCTCGGCAGGGATTACATCAACGGGAATGACTGAACGTCATGCCCAGGGACATCCTGCTGTCTCTGGCCGGGCGCGTGCCCGATTTGGCTTTCGCCAATCGTTAAGTGTAGAGGAGAGCCGGATCAGCTCCCCTGCTCGATGTCCTGCAGAGCAGAGAAATCGACTTCAACGGAAGGACCCATGGTGGAGGTCACATACAGGGACTTCCAGTAACGGCCTTTGGCACCACTGGGCTTGTTGCGGTCGATGGTTTCCTGCAGGGTCTTGAGGTTCTGCAGCAGAGCATCGGCACTGAAGCTGGCCTTGCCGAAGCGGACGTGAACGATGCCGGTGCGGTCGGCACGGAATTCCAGTTTGCCGGCCTTGAATTCCTTGATCGCAGCCTCGAGGTCCGTGGTGACGGTGCCTGCCTTGGGGTTGGGCATCAGGCCACGGGGGCCGAGAACCCGACCCAACTTGGCCACTTTGGGCATCATGTCGGGGGTGGCGATCAACAGGTCGAAATCCATTTCGCCCTTGCTGATGCTTTCCACCAGGTCTTCTTCACCGGCGAGTTCGGCACCGGCGGCTTTGGCTTCAGCCACCTTCTCACCGCGGGTCACCACAGCGATGCGCACGGTCTGACCGGTGCCGTTGGGCAGAGCCACGGTGGTGCGCAGCTGCTGGTCGGTGTACTTCGGATCGATGCCGAGGCGCACATGGGCCTCCATCGTCTCGTCGAATTTCGCGTTGGCGTTGTCCTTGACCAGGGCAATCGCCTCGAGGGGTGCGTAGGCACGGTCCTCGATCTTGCCGGCCAGGCTGGCCAGGCGCTTGGAGATTTTGGGCATGTTCAGAGTTGGGGTTCAGACGACATCAGGGATGCCTCCCCCGAATGGATTGGAGAAGCAATGCAGCGACGTCAGTCGCTGATGGAAACGCCCATGTTGCGGGCGGTGCCTTCGATGATCCGCATGGCGGACTCAACGCTGGTGCAGTTGAGGTCGGGGAGCTTGGTCTTGGCGATCTCTTCGAGCTGAGCTCGACTGATCGATCCAACACTGCCCTTGGCGGACTCACCGGATCCCTTTTGGATCTTTGCGGCCTTGGTGATCAGCACCGACGCCGGAGGCGTCTTGGTGATGAAGGTGAAGCTGCGGTCTTCGAAGACCGAGATCTCCACCGGAATCACATAACCGGCTTTGTCCTGCGTCCGAGCGTTGTACTCCTTGCAGAACATCATGATGTTCACACCGTGCTGACCGAGGGCAGGGCCCACCGGCGGCGCGGGGTTGGCTTTGCCGGCGTCTAGGGCCAGCTTGATCACAGCTACGACTTTCTTGGCCATCGGCTGGGGGGTTTGGACAGCTGCGGATCACCAGACCCTCGGGTCGGGTGCGGCGGAATGGTTGCCCACTCCCATGGCCGCCCTCCGCAGGGAGACGGCCGCCGCCAGGTCAGTTCTGTTTGCTGATCTGAGAGAACTCCAGTTCCACCGGAGTCTCGCGACCGAAGATGGAGAGCAGGGCCTTGAGCTTGTTGCGCTCGCCGGAGACCTCGATCACCTCGCCCTGGAAGTCCTTGAAGGGACCAGAAGTCACCAGGATCTGATCGCCCTCGGTGAGATCCACCTTGACGACGGTCTTCTTCTCGGCAGCGCGCTTAAAGATGCGATCCACCTCAGAACGGCTGAGGGGTCGAGGCTTGATGTGACCACGGGCCTTGCCGGTGGCGCGCCGATCTTCAGCACCGACGAAATTGATCACGTTCGGGGTGCTCCGCACCGCCATCATCGTGTCCTCATCCAGCACCATCCGAACCAGCACATAACCGGGGAACACCTTCTCCTCGGTGGACTGACGGGTGCCGTCCTTCTTCAGCTTGACGGCAGGGGTCTGGGGAATCTCGATTTCGAGAATCCGGTTGCTCACCCCGAGGGTGACGGCCCGCTGCTCCAGGGTGGCCTTGACCTTCTTCTCGCAGCTGGACGCCACCTGAACGGCGTACCAACGGGCGATGGCCGTGTTGGCGACAGCCGCCGCAGGCAAAGTGCCGTCCTCCCCCTCATTCGGGGCCGGCAGATCAAGCACCTCAGGGGCGTCCGGTGTGGTCAGGTCGTCGGGCACGGCGAGAAAGGTGATATCGAGTCAGCGGAACACCTGGGACGAAGCCCACCCAAAGAAGCGACTGACAGCCGCGATGGTGGCGGCCGAAAGGCTGACCATCAGGATCACAGCGATGGATTCGCTGAACAGTTGCTGGCGGCTGGGCCAGACCACGAGTTTCAGCTCATCAACCGTGTCCGCCAGAAAACCACCGGATTGGGTGGAATCGGCAGCGGCTTTTGAGCCGTCGGAAGTGGTGGTGTCCTCAGAGATGGGGCTGGTCACGGGGATGGGACCGGAAGTTGACAACGGTGCCGGTAGGCACTTCGCCAAACAGATACCCTACCGGATGCCCTCAAACCCCCACCGGATCGAACACCAGGGCATCGGTGCCGGCCTCCCCCAGCCTCACCGTCACGCCACTGGCTCCGGCAAAGCGCTCCTCAAGCAGCAGCGTGGAAAGCGGATTTTCCAATTGGCGCCGCAACACCCGACGCAGCGGCCGCGCCCCGTACTCCGGTTCATGGCCCTGACGGGCCATGGCCTCAGCGACAGCGTCATCCACGACGAGAGCCAGGCCCTGCTCGGCCAACAGAGCAGCGAGGTCCTTCAGCTGCAACTGAACAATCCGCACCAGATCGGAGACCTCCAACGGGCGGAACCGAATCACCTCATCAATGCGGTTGAGGAATTCAGGCCGGAACTGGCTGGAGAGCGCTGCATCCACCTGCTGTTGCAGGGCTGACTCATCCGTGGATCCCGAGCGGGCATGTTCAAGGATCGCCGGGCTAGCCAGATTGCTGGTCATCACGACCACGGTGTGGCGGAAATCAACGGTGCGGCCTTGGGAATCGGTGAGCCGGCCGTCGTCCAGCACCTGCAGCAGCAGGTTGAACACATCGGGATGGGCCTTCTCCACTTCATCGAGAAGCAGCACGGCATAGGGACGACGCCGCACGGCCTCCGTGAGTTGCCCCCCTTCCTCGTAGCCGACATACCCCGGAGGAGCACCGATCAGCCGGGCCACGGCGTTCCGCTCCATGAACTCACTCATGTCGAGGCGCACCAGAGCCTCCTCTTCATCAAACAACGACCCCGCCAGCGCCTTCGCCAGCTCGGTCTTGCCGACGCCGGTCGGCCCCAGGAACAGGAAAGAACCCACCGGTCGACGGGGATCCTTCATGCCGGCCCTGGCCCGGCGGATGGCAGCAGCAACGGCAGACACCGCCTCGCCCTGACCAATCACCCGTTCCGCGAGATGGGCATCGAGATCCAGGAGTTTGCGCCGCTCGCCCGCCAACAGCCGCTGCACGGGAATCCCGGTCCAGCGGGCGACCAGATCAGCGATGTCACCGGCCTCCACCTGCTCGCGCAACAGGGCGGTTCCAGCGGACTGGGCCTCCGCCTGGGACGCCTCCAATTCATCCCGGCGCTGCTGCACCCGATGCAGCTGGTCGTACTGGAGGCGGGCCGCTTCCTCCAGATCACCATCCCTCTCGGCCTCAGCGATGGCATGGCGCAGGTCTTCGTCCTGCTGGAGCAGCTGGCCGAGCTCCTCGAGCTGACCGCGCTCCTCCTGCCAGCGCCGCCGCAGATCATCCAGCCGCGTGGACACTTCAAGCCGGTTGCGCTGGAGCTGAATCCGCTCCGCTTCAGGCGCCTGCTCGGCGGCGAGCAGGGCCAGTTCAACGCGGCGTAGATCCGCTTCGGCCTCCTCCACCACCTGCGGCTTGGAGGTGACCTCCATCTTCAGTTGTGCCGCCGCCTCATCGATCAGATCAATGGCTTTGTCCGGCAGGCAGCGATCGCTGATGTAGCGATCGGCAAGACGGTTGGCGGTCTGAATGGCCTCATCGGTGATGGTGACGCCGTGGTGCAGCTCGTAGCGCTCCTTCAAGCCGCGCAGAATTTCGAGGCTCAACTCCAGATCCGGCTCGCGGATCACCACCTGCTGGAAGCGGCGGTTGAGGGCCGGATCCTTTTCCACCGTGAGCCGGTAATCCTCCGGAGTGGTGGCACCGATGCAGCGCAGGTCTCCCCGGGCCAGGGCTGGCTTCAGCAGGCTGCCGGCATCGGTGCTGCTGCGATCACTGCCAACAACGGTGTGCAGCTCATCGATGAACAACACCACCCCGGAATCGGAACCACTCACCTCCTCGAGCACCGAGCGCAGGCGTTCCTCGAACTGACCACGGAACTTGGCACCGGCGATCAAAGCCCCGAGGTCCAGCGCCACCAGCCGCAGACCCTGCAGCGACTCCGGCACTTCACCCGCCACGATCCGCTGCGCCAGCAGCTCTGCAATCGCTGTTTTGCCAACACCGGGTTCACCGATGAGCACCGGATTGTTCTTGCTCCGGCGCGACAGCACCTTGATCAGGTTGCGAATTTCAGAATCACGACCGATCACCGGATCCAGGCTGCCTGCCTCCGCCTCTTCGGTGAGATCCCGCCCATAGGACTCCAAGGCCGTGGGGGGCTCCTGCAAGGAGGCCTCAGGGGCGGGCGACTGGGGGGTGACAGGCTCCGGCCCGCGCACCGCACGGGAGGAGGAGGGAACGCGCGCCACCCGTTCACGGCGGGGCGCTTCCTGCTGTACCTCCGGCTGAGCCCGCGGCATCGAGCGCTCCTGGGGGGGAACGGTCATGCCAGGACCCCGGTCATCCATACCCCGTTGGATCAGCTGCTCCAGGGCATCGGCCGACAAACCAAAGCCGGCAAACAGATCAGCGCCGATCCGCGGATCGGCACCAATGGCCATCAACACTTCCGGCAGATCGATGACGTCGCCATTCCAGCGCCGACGGATGGCATCAGCCGAATCGAGCAGCTGTTCCAGGTCATCACCGATGAAGAGCTCATCGCTTCGCCCCGAGGGCTGATCAGCCAGCACATCCTCCAAGCGATCCAAGAGCGCATCGATGGGGAGAGGCAAGCGCTCCACCAGGCGGCGGCAGGCGGGATCGGTGAACAGCACCTGGATCAGGTGCTCCACATCCAACTGCCCATGGCGCCAGCGACGGGCAACGTCCTGACCACTGAGCAGCAGATCCCAGGCCGCGTCGCTGAAGCGATCCGGCTCATGGGTGAGGCTGCCGTTCAACGCTGGCGATGAAGTCATCCGGTTTTTCAGGCGTGGGCTTTGGAGGACATCTCGATCAATTCCACCTTGTAGCCATCCGGATCCTCAACAAAGGCGATGACGGTGGTGCCGTGCTTCATCGGACCAGGTTCCCGCACCACACGACCACCCTTGTCGGCAATGCCGGCGCAGGTGCTGTGGATGTCCTCCACCCCCAGCGCGATGTGGCCGTAGGCATCACCCAGGTTGTAGCTGTCGGTGTCCCAGTTGTGAGTGAGTTCCAGAACCGTGTGGTCGCTCTCCGACCCATAGCCAACAAACGCCAGTGTGAAGCGGCCGCTGGGGTAATCCTTTCGACGCAGAAGCTGCATGCCCAGGACCTCGGTGTAGAAGCCCAGAGACCGCTCCAGATCAGAGACCCGGAGCATGGTGTGAAGCATCCGCATGGGTGAGCGTCGTGCAGCGTGAACCTGCCGTCATTCTGGCCAGGTATGACCCGTCACAACACGAGAGAGAGGGGCGACCCATAAGATCCCCGGGTTAAGCGTCCGTCCCAACGTGATCGATTCCCTCGACCTCGTCATCGACACCATCGTTGCCCGAGAGGTGCTCGATTCCCGCGGCAACCCCACGGTTGAAGCCGAGGTGCTGCTCGAAGGAGGTGCCATGGGACGGGCCATCGTTCCCAGTGGTGCCAGCACCGGCGCCCACGAAGCCCACGAACTGCGTGACGGCGGCGATCGCTACATGGGCAAGGGCGTTGGCCAGGCTGTGAACCACATCGAAGAGCGGATCGCACCGGCCCTCTGCGGCCTTTCCGCCCTGGATCAGGCGGCTGTGGACGCCGCAATGCTGGAGCTGGACGGAAGCGACAACAAATCCAACCTGGGTGCTAACGCAATCCTGGCGGTGAGCATGGCCACCGCCCGCGCCGCTGCCAACGGGCTGGGAATTCCCCTCTACCGCTACCTCGGCGGCCCGATGGCCAATCTGCTGCCGGTGCCGTTGATGAACGTGATCAACGGTGGCGCCCATGCCGCCAACAGCCTGGACTTTCAGGAATTCATGTTGGTGCCCCACGGGGCTCCGAGCTTCCGCGAAGCACTACGGATGGGCACCGAGGTGTTCCACACCCTCAAGAAACTGCTCAGCGACAAGGGCATGAGCACCGCCGTGGGCGATGAAGGCGGCTTCGCGCCGGATCTGGGTAATGTGGAAGCCGGCGAAATCCTTGTGGAAGCGATCAGCAAGGCGGGCTACAAGCCCGGCGAGCAGATCTCCCTGGCCCTGGACGTGGCCAGCACCGAATTCTTCGAGAATGGCCGTTATGCCTTCGATGGCGGCAGCTACACCAGCGCCGAGATGGTGGGCCAACTCGAGCAACTGGTGGAGAAATTCCCGATCGTTTCAATCGAAGACGGCCTGGCCGAAGACGACTGGGATGGCTGGAAGCTGCTGACCGAACGCCTCGGCGGCAAGGTGCAGCTGGTGGGTGACGACCTGTTCGTGACCAACACCAAGCGTCTTCAACAGGGCATCGACAGCGCCACGGCCAACTCGATCCTGATCAAGGTGAACCAGATCGGTTCCCTCACCGAAACCCTCCAGGCCATCGACCTGGCAGGCCGCTCCGGCTACACCAGCGTGATCAGCCACCGCAGTGGCGAAACAGAAGACACCACCATTGCCGACCTCTCCGTCGCCACCCGCGCCGGACAGATCAAGACCGGCTCCCTCAGCCGCAGCGAGCGGGTTGCCAAGTACAACCAGCTGCTTCGCATCGAAGACGAGCTGGGCAGCCAGGCCGTCTACGCCGGTGCTGTTGGCCAGGGACCCCGCGGCAAGGCCTGATCTCAGGCCTCCGACGAACGTTCAACGGTTGGAACCGGGCAACTGCTCCAACCGTTGATCACGACGGATCTTGACCTGCATTCGGAACCAGCCCAAGCCCACCGGCAAAGCGGCAGCAGCCGGAAGAAGTGACCAGAGCGGGCGGGCACTGGCACCCACAATCGCGGTCGCCAAAGCCAGGCATCCGAGCAACACCGATTGGCCGATCGATTGCTGGGCCAGGGCCATCCGGCGGAACTGCCGATCCGATTCGCCCAGCCGCACCTGGAGCTGAAGATCTCCCTGCTCCAGGCGTTCCAGACTTTCATCCAGGCGCCGCGGGAAGGCCGCAGCCCTGCTGCTGAGGGCCCCGACCTGACGGCCGAGTTCGTTGAACAGATCGTTGCTGCCGGAGCCGCTGGAGGTCATGAGTGGAAGGAGATAAGGCTTGGCGATCGCCACCAAGCTAAAAGCGGGATCAAGGCTGCGGCCAACACCCTCGAAGGTGGACAACGCCCGCATCACGAAGATCAGCTCAACCGGTAGACGAAAGGGCTGGCCATAGACCAGGTCGTAGAGATCGCCGGAGAGTTTGTCGATCACGTTGGCCGTGAAGGGTGGGGTGAGGGCCTCCTGCAGCATCAGCCGCACGAGACGGCGCACCGGACCCACATCAATGCCGCCGGAGATCACCCCAGCCGCCTGCATCTCCTCCACCAATGCCGCTGAATCCCTCGCAGCAGCAGCGCGAACCATGGCTCCCAGACGTCGACGCAGGCCGTCTGACAACAGCCCCATCATCCCGAAGTCGTAGTAGATGAGCGCTCCATCACTCGCCACGGCGAGGTTGCCGGGATGGGGGTCGGCATGGAAGAAACCAAACCTCACCAACTGCTTGAGATAACTGGCTGCACCCACCTCAGCCACCGCGGCCGGATCAACGCCGGCTTCGAGCAACGCCTCACGGTCGTTGACCTTGATACCGGGCAGGTAGTCGAGGCACAGCACACGGCGCGTGCTCAACTCCCAGACCACACCGGGGATCCTGATGCGTTCGTCATCCAGAAATTGCTGACGAAAACGAGCGGCGTACTGCGCCTCAACGCGGAAATCGAGCTCACGCAGCAGCACACGTCGACATTCCCGTGCCATCGCCGGCCAATCACGACCACGCCCCCAACAGGGATTGCGTTGCAGCACAGCTGCCACCTGCTGCATCACCTCCAGATCAAGGCGAAACAGGCGATCGAGCCCAGGGCGCTGCACCTTGAGCACCACCTGCCGTCCACTGCGCAGGCTGGCGCGATGCACCTGGGCAAGCGAGGCTGCACCCAGGGGCTCGGGATCGAGATCGATCACCTCGGCACAGCGCGGCCCCAGCTCTCGCTCAAGCACGGTCTGCACCTGATCAAAACTGAAGGCCGGAACGCTGTCCTGCAGCGCTGCAAGTTCGGCCACCCAGCCCGAGGGGAGGATGTCTGGACGGGCGGAGAGCAGTTGCCCCAGCTTGATGAAGGCGGAGCCCAGAGACAGCAGCTCAGCCGTCAACCAACGGGCTCGCTGTTGCTGACGGTGGGCACGACGCTCGGCGGTGACACCACCGCGGTAGGTCCAGGACTGGCCATCCCACCAAAGCAACAGCAGCAGCGTCAGGACAGCGCGCCAGATGCGGAGCGCTCGCAGCAGTCCGAGCATCAGGGGCGTGCCTCGATCGCTTGGCTCAGATCAGCCACCGTGGCCCGAAGACGATCGATCACCGCCTGTGGGTTGTCCGATGGTTCCGAGGCCGACGCCCCATCTGTGCTCACCGTGGCCTGATCACCCCGTTCAATCCGTTCCGCCTCGGCACGCACCTCGTCCTGAAACAGATCCCATTCCTGGCGCAGCCGTTGCGGAGCGTCTTGCGCCAGCACCGCCAACTCGGCGGCCGCGTCCGCGAAGCCGTGACCAAGGCGCGCACTGATGCGGTTCACCGTGGCGCGAATCAAGGCCTCCGACGAGCCCATGGACCGATTGCAGACAGCTTCAACTGTGGCAGATCCAACCGGAGATCAGGGCTGAGGCGGGGTCACGGGCTCAATGGCTTCGAAAAAGGCTTCCGCGCCAGGCGGCAGCACCAAAGGTTCCGGCTCAGCCACCAGCACCGGTGAATCACCGGCTGGAACAACCACAGCAGGCATCACATCGATGGACTCCTCAGGAAGCACCAGGGAATCGGCGTTGCTTTCGTCAAGCTCGGGGACGATGGTTTGAGGGTCCGACCAGGCTGGGGCCGTCCAGACCTGGGGTTCGGGCGTCTGCAGCGCCACAGCGGGCTTGGGCGTCTCCTTGACCGCTGGCTTGACCGGTCGGCTTGCAGCCTCGGCAGCTTCTAGGGCTGTGACATCCACTTGCAGGGATGAATGGTCGTCACTGAACCGAGCCCGAATCTCCTGCAGGGAATCCCCTGGAAACGCGAGCGGTGTGAAGGCCTCAGGAACAGGGTCCTCAGCATTGGTCTGCAGCGTCAGGACCCGCTCGGTGATGCCGTAACCAAGGGCGAAACAACAACCAGCCACCAGGGGCCCCACCCAGAAACGTGCCTTGGCCTCAACGGGGCCGTCAGGGGAGCTGAGATGGTCCACGAATGGGTCTGACGGAGACTCGGATTGTGACAGGGATTCAGAACAGAAGCTTCAGGTGGTGTAGTCGGCGTTGATACAGACGTAACCCCATGACTCCAGTCATACCAACGGTTCTCAGCGACTGGCAGAGCTGTTACCCAGGTGTTACCCTTGACTTAAAACGAGCAAATCCCAGTCGTGGCGGTGCTGGTGTTACCGAAGCGTTACCCATTTCGGCATTTTTAGACATGCCTGACGGGAACATCCTCGACAAACAAGGCATACCAACAGACAAAAATGCGTATGTATATCGACGCTCAGATAAAGGCGGACGTTGGTATCTCTATTTCTACGATAAAGAGTCAGGAAAGAGACATCGCTTTGCCTTAAAGTCTCAAGATGGTGACATCCCGGAGCCAACATCTGCAGGCGCAGAGAAAGCGTGGATGCTAGGTGTTGAAAAATTCATTGAATTAAAGGGCAAATCTGAGAGAGGAGAATCAGTCAGAGGACTCAGATTTGGCGACATGGTTGAGAAGTTCCTGACAAAAGAGCGGAAGAAAATAAGCACCACACCACACACTGGTATTTCAGAAGCACGATTCCGCTTGCTTAACACTCAACTGCGATGGGTTAGCGAGTTTGTTGGAGATACACGCAAAGAAGTACACAAGATACGGCGGAACACCTTCCTCAACTATGAAGTCTGGAGGAAAGAACGTGCCATTCAATACGGGAAAGACACTCCACAAAACACAACCATCAATCAGGAAATATCAACGCTTCGTCGTGCGTTTAATGAGGTTGCAGTAGCGGAAGGATTTATCAAAAGGGATTCAATCCCAGAACTACCAAGCATCAAACTTCCAAAAGACAAGAAGCACAGAAGAGATGACTTAACTGAGAACGAATGGTTGGAACTGGAAAAGTGCTGTCGTCTTTATTGGATTAAAGGAAAGACAAGAATCTTGAATGACGAATATGAGATGAAGCAAAACCCCCAAGGCAAATGGGAGACAAAGACAAACATTCAAATCAAGAGTGAAAGAGGAAGGATTCAACTAATACACCGCGAGATGCTTTATCTTGCAATGAGAATATCAATGGATAGTGGAATTCGTCCTGGTTCACTGAGAAAGATGAAGTGGAGACATATAACAGAAAACACCACAATTCCAGTCGCTGAACGTAAGACTTGGGTGCTTATTGACGTTCCCGCAGAAAACACGAAGACTGGAAGGAGTTATCGCTGCAGCGCACCAATAGCAAAACACTTGGAAAGACTGAGAAAGATAAGCACATACACCAAACCAAACGACTTTATCTTCCTTAATCAATCACGAGGAACGCAGATGAGCGAGCGTTTATGGAAAGATTCCATCTCAGAAGCACTGGTAGAAGCGCGTCTTGCTGATTGGAGTGAAGATGACAGCAACAACTGTCGGAAAATCGATGTGCACAGTGGCAAGAACATAACTTGGTACAGTTTCCGCCACACACACATCACTTTACGCTTGAATGCGGGAACGCCAGTTCCAGTGATTGCTGCTAACTGCGATACAAGTATGAAATACATCGAAGAGCATTACTTCCATTACCGCGCTGCTGAGCAAACCGAGATACTTGGCAAAGGAAGACAATCACTAGGCAAAGCAAAAGAACATCTTGATTGGATTGAAGAAATTCCAAATACCAACAAAGGAAAAGTCACAACTATCACTACTAACCATCATCCCTCGTCAAACAAGCAGAGAAAAAAAACAAAAGATGGATAATGATTGTGTTTAATCAAAACATTTTTGTCTATGAAGCAGCAGTTGGACTAAACTAAAAAAGAGTGTATGTGGGTTTTGGTTTGGCTAAGTTTTCATCTCTTCCTGATCATGTCTCCCTTTTCCTAGGGCGCTTTTCATCTATATTTGGAATTGCATTGATCCTTGGTGGACTCGGCAAAATAATATACGACGTGCCAGATTTCGCAGTAAGCGATCTAGCGATGTCGGCATTTGGTTTGCTAGTAGTAACTGTCTTCAGCAGAAAGTCATTCGCTGGATTAATGCACAGACTATCAACTCCCAGCGGAGAAAGACTATTATTTTTAATTAGCTTGATCGTATGTTTTACCGTTGTTATAACAAAGTTGGTAACTGGCGGATCAGATTTTTACGAGAATTTCTTGGGTGAAAATAGCGTCGTAGAGTGGCTTACGGCACTTTTCTTGTTGTTATCAGCGTATCTTTCCTTGGTTACAGGACTTTCTAAAGGATCTCCTTACACGAAATGGCTGCTCTTGGCATTCGCCTCGATCTTCTTCGTTGCATTTATGGAGGAATTGGCTTGGGGGCAGATGATGTTTGGCTGGGAAACACCTGAAGATTTTCGCTCACTAAATGCACAAGGTGAGACAACGCTCCATAACATACATGGCATTCATGATCTTATTAGTCCAGCATTATTACTTTTCTCGTCGGCATCAGCTGGTATTTCTCTGACAAAAATGAAGCCTAATATTCCTTTGCTAAGGAACAACCTATTGAGATTCTCAAAGGGTTTATTTCCTATGTTTTTCTTGGCAGCTATTATATGTGCTGTGGTTGTATTTATGCCCGGCACGAAATTCCTAGGTAGGGTTAATCAAGATATTGAATGGGCTGAATTTCTGATTTCTTTTTCAATATTCATGCATTCTCTTTCTTTAATTGCTAATCCCTTCAAAGAGAACAATAATTAACTCACAGTAACTTCATGCAAGAAACACTGTACGGATATATTGCCTGCTCTAATCCAAGATATTTGCATTCCTTCCATTAAGAACCACTTGGTTTTATCTATAGACATTGCAACTATTTCTAAGTGCCCTATATGCCTCTCAGAAGCCGATTAGATGCGTGCCAGAGGAATTCCGCCTATCATACCTTTAACGCGCCTTGTAGAGGCGCAGAGGCGTCAGTAATTCATATTCACTAACTATCTGCACGGCTAGAGAGAGAAACCCCTTATGTATAGAGAGAGATCACTCACCTACACAGGGAGGACTTAACCCCACCCGTATACAGGAGAAATTCGATCCGACATCTATACAGGAAGTACGATCCCTCCCTTATAAAGGGAGAAGCAGATCCCTCATGTATACAGAAGGAAACTCGATCCCACATGTATATAGGGAGAACGATCCGACACGTATACAGGGAGAAGCAGATCCGACACGTATACAGAAAGAGCCAAGCTGGGCTTTAAACGAAGTGACAATTAACTGAACTTTCGAGATAACAACGGAAGCATGCCGCCAGTCATGGGTACTGGAAAGAACTATTAATCCGAGATGCTTTTTTCAGGCAGTTAATATTGATGGTTTTCTTTTGAAGTTTGGGGTCTTTTTCTTTTGCGCCGCAAACGTCCTCAGTGAAGTCTGCTGACAACATCTCACTGGACAAATACTGCATTACCAAACTTGCTT